>JADJVA010000025.1:641996-962995 GCA_016716765.1 Bdellovibrionales bacterium
ATTTTGTAATCTGAGGATTTTCGCTTTTTCTCCCGCAAGGTATAAGCCATGATCTCCATTTGTAAATCAACACTGGTCGCCATCGCGTCAAAAAGTTTCTCTGCTGAGGCTACGGTTCGACTTGAATATGGGGGGGCGTTGAACGGGGGTATCGTGCTTTTGAAGGGGGCAAGCCCGGCTCCTCCTCTTAGAACATAAGATTTCAAAGTTGAACGAGTCATTTGTCCCAAACCTTGGGCAGAGGAGCGGTTATTGTAACAAGCACCGTAAACTTTAATCAGCGGCTCCAAGGTGAGAGTTTCAGCTGTAGCGACACAGGGCATGGCCCTTACATCGAGTCCATACTTATCGGCGTGAACTTTCCCAAGCGAAATCAACCGATTGAACCGTTCCTTTAGGTCGAGACCCCTCCAAGGAGACTCGTTGCAAGCAATGTTTGTCATTTCCCTGATGCAGGGTTTGCCTCGACCGCGTCCTCTCGCACGGGCCAAAATTGCACTGAAGCCGCTTTGCTGGCGAAGAGAATTGCCATCCTGAGAAAAGCAACGTTGATCAAGTTGGGGGCTGTTAATGATCGGCTCTATTTCTGGGAGTGGTTGAGAAATCAATTCTATCGGAGGGAGCCCTCTTCTTTCGCAAGTATCGCATTGAGTTTCGGTACCTATTTCGGTTTCATCACTCTGAGCTGGAGTTTGTAGACTAGTATCTCCGGGATTGTCTTTGTCTACGAATTGAGCCCGTCCCACTGGATGAAAGGCTACTGATCCAACAAAAAATAGAATTCTTGCGGTCTTCCAGAGAATTCGTATGATAGCTCTCATTTGAATTAAAAGAAATTGCACTTTTTGATCGTACTTCCTTTGAATATTCTAAGATATGTTTTTTGATACAACCTGGCCCTAAGTAGCCAAGGATTCTAAATGAGTTGGTGTAGAGCCTGGACCGTCTTGTCACGAAATTCAGGAGTGACAAAAACCGAAATGCTATCTCCCGTGTGCAGTGACTTATGCGGAAAAATTTCGGCCTTTTTGAGGCAAGCCATGATCTTTTTTGGCAAGTCAGATGAATAACTTCCTTGGCAGGTCAGGGTGATTCCGCAGAGAGTTTCCTTTATGCATCGAATCTCTGTGCCCTGGAGGGCGCTTTTCAAGGCCTTTATTTGTTCTTCGCTCGATGCAATCATCGCCCGCCACTCGCTGTTCTCATAGACGCTGGCTAAAATCTGCGGCCAGGCCAACTGATTGTCTATGAGAATTTTTTCGAGACAAGCAAGCTCTTCGTCAGGGTGCTTGCAATTGACAGCCAGATGGTGAACTTCATTGAGAACGTTAACGGCGAGGGGCTTGGATTTCTCGTACATCCCAGAGTCCTTGTCTTTGTTGAGAATAATGGTTCCTTTGTCGGGGTTGACAGAACTTCCTATGTAAAGAGGCACGCTCAAGATGCGAGCAAGTTCTGCACTTCGGTAGTGTAGGATTTTAGATCCCCAAAAACAAGATTCTTCAAGAGCTAAAATTGGAAATTCAGAATAGCGAATCGTGCCACCAAGGATCTTTGGATCCGCCGAATATATCCCATCGACATCTTTTAGCATCTCACATCTCTGGGCTTGAAAATGAGCGGCCATTGCTACGGCTGTTGTATCTGAACCGCCGCGACCAAGTGTTGTTATTTCTTTGCTTATTGGGTCTACTCCCTGAAAACCCGCCAAGACAACCACTTTGCCTTGAGCTAGATTTTCGGCGACTCGAATGGGTTTGACATCGCATATTCGAGCATTGCTGTGAGAAGAATCAGTGAATACGCCAGCCTGACTTCCGGTCAGGCTGATGGAAGGACATCCGAGGTCATGAAGGGCCATGCTCATCAGTGCCATGCTCACTCTCTCTCCTGTGGTTAGCAGCATGTCGAGCTCACGGCGGTTGGGCCTGGAGCTGACGAGATATGCGAGATCCAACAGGTCATCAGTGGCTGATCCCATAGCACTCACTACGACAATAACTTGCTTTCCTGACTGGCGTAGCTGAGCAATCCGCTTGGCTACATTCCGAATGGCCTCGGGTGTTTTTAAACTGCTTCCGCCATATTTTTGTACAATGAGGTTCATGAATATTCCAAGTTTCGATGACGATGGCTGAATTTATCACTACTCATAGGCTTAGCAAAGCGAATGATTAGAGATTTTTTTGAAGTTGCCCTCGTACATATTCAGACACGTGGGTCGTCGTTCCTTTTGGTATGCGGATCCGGTGATTGCCAACAAAACTTGGAATGAAACCATGAACAAGTTCTGGATTGATTATTCTCAGATCTTCCTTCTTCACACCAATAAATTTTGCCAGTTGGAACAAATCGGTCCCCCCCGGCACGGAAAAGTATTCATAAGAATACGGAGACATCGGCTGAATTTCACGAAACCCATAGAGTTGCGGATTTTTAGCGATCAACATAGCTGCAATTAACTTGGGTATGTAATCCCGAGTTTCATCAGGGAAATTTCGCTTCTTCGAAAGAACCCAAAAATTATCAGTCTTGTGTTGAGCAATGAGTCGCTTCAGTCTTCCTTCTCCCATGTTGTAGGCTGCCGCTGTCAGATACCAAGAGTTAAACATTTTATAGAGATCGCTCAGATAAGAAGCAGCTGCACGTGAACTTTTGGTAAAATCGCGGCGTTCATCAATCCACCAGTTAATCCTGAGACCATAGCGACTGGCGGTCGGCTTGATAAATTGCCAGTAGCCCACAGCATCGGCTTCACTCGTTGCGTGGGGTGAAAAACCACTTTCAATCATGGAAACATAAGCAAGATCCTCAGGAATTCCTCGATCAGTCATATGGGCCTGCATCAATGGGAGATACCGATAGGATCTCTCCATTCGCAGTTTAAACCAATTGCGCCCCTCGCCTTGAAAGTAATTAACCCAATAGCGCACTTTGCTGTTGTAGGTGATCGGGATATCATACTTGGGAATATCAATTTTTGGAGTGACCGTTTTAGATTTTGGGCTGACCGCTTTAGAAACGCCAGATTCGAGTAGGTTGGACGGAGAGATCGCTGTTTGGTTTTTCGATGGCAGAGCAAGGACGACAGACGTCGATTTGGTTCCTATACTTAATAAAAATATGATGATGAAATACTTCAGAGAAAAGATCCTATTCATATGAGAAGTGGTTATTTCTTCCTCCATTCTAACTGGTGCGATGGAAACACACAACTTCCGATCTAGACCGAAGTTGCGTGTCAGACATTCGCCCTCACCGTCAAAAGAATGACAATTTAAAAACGCAAATCCGACACCTGCTGTTTACTATCAACCCAATCATTTCATAACTCAATCGAGATCAAAGAAAAATGGAGGCAAGTCGATCAAGGATTCTCTGGGCCTAGGTCACAGAGGGCACACCGTGGCATGAGACTTGCTCAATGTGGAGAGAGGGGGCACAGCCTTATGAGCAGTAAGGGTATTTACACGGCATTGAGCGGAGCAATGGCCCAATCATCACGATTGGACACTCTCGCTAATAATATTGCTAACTCCAATACAACTTCCTTTAAAAAGGATCGGCAGGTATTTAATGAATATCTGAGTGCTTATGAAAAGCTTCCGGAAGTGATTCAGGTTCCAAAGATTCCTGCTTCCATTCAAAGCTTTTATGATATGCAAGGCGGTGATCGCGGTTACGTGAACGCTGCGGGATCTTATACTGATTTTGCTCAGGGGTCTTTGAAGCAAACGGGAAATCTTCTTGATTTAGCTCTTGAAGGACAGGGATTTTTTGAAGTTCTCACTCCAGAGGGTGTCAAATTGACACGCAATGGATCGTTCACTGTTGATGGCGAGGGACGCATGGTCACAAAGGAGGGGTTTCCTGTACTAGCGGCGGGGACTCAAGAGCCTTCCCAGCGTGTCATCAATGTTGATGGGCGGAGAAATATCACCGTTTCCTATGAGGGTCAGGTGTTCGCGAATGGGCAGCTCGTAGGAGAGCTCTCGCTCGTGGACGTTGCCAATCGAGATGGACTCGTCAAAACAGGGAGCTCTTTTTATGGGCTTAAGCCGAACTTTAACCAAGAATTTCAGCGAACCTTAGTTCCAAAAATACATCAGGGCTTTGTCGAGAGCAGCAATGTGAATATCGTGGAAGAAATGACAGATATGGTTGCAACATCACGGGCCTTTGAAAGCACTCAACAGGCCATCAAGGCTTTTGATCAAATGGATTCAAAATTGGTGAATGAAATTCCTCGTACTTCTTAACTCGGTAGGTTGATTTTATGCTAAAGGCTCTGAATACCGCGGCGACTGGAATGCAAGCTCAGCAAACAAATATGGATACGATCGCGAATAATTTGGCGAATGTTTCGACGACAGGTTTTAAAAAGGCGCGCGCTGAATTTGAAGATTTAATGTACCAAACCATTCGAGAGCCAGGGGCTCAGACGGGTGCCAATTCGGTCACGCCAACTGGAGTCCAAGTGGGGTTGGGAGTAAAAACGGCAGCCGTTCAGAAAGACTTTGAGCAGGGGTCCACCAAAGTGACGCGAGCTCCCTTTGACGTAGAAATCCAAGGTTCGGGATTTTTCCCCCTCCAGATGCCGGATGGACAAATCGGGTACACTCGCAATGGCGCTTTCAAGAAGGGGCCTGATGGCCGCTTGATGGATCAGAATGGAAATGCCTTGCAACCTGAAATCACAATTCCTCCTGATGCCTCTGGTGTTGAAATAAATCCGGATGGAACTGTGCAGATTATACTTGGAACCAACACGGTACCCCAAAATATCGGTCAAATTCAGTTGGTTAATTTTGTCAATCCTGCCGGCCTCAAGAGCATTGGGCGTAATCTCTTCTTCCCGAGCAATGCAAGTGGTCTGCCTCAGCAAGGCACTCCTGGACAAAACGGCCTGGGTGTTTTAGCGCAGGGACAGGTTGAGACGAGCAACGTGAATATAGTTGATGAAATGGTCAATATGATAACGGCCCAAAGAGCTTACGAAACAAGTTCGAAAGTCGTTCAGGCCTCGGATCAAATGCTTCAATATATGAATAACCTGAGGTGATGATTGCGCTACGTGAGTTGGCTCCTCCTATTTACAATGGCTCTCATGAGACTTTCGGTCGAAGCCAAAGATTCGATTCGCATCAGATCAAAAATTGTTCGCCGAGATGATTCTCAGCTGACCTTGGCTCATCTGTTGCCAAATGACGATGGAGGTCGGAGCCTAGCATCGATTTTTAAGAGATATCCGATTGGCAATTCTCCCAAAGAAAAGGAGACCCGTCAGCTTTCTAACCTTCTGATTTCGTCTCTTATTCGTCAGGTGCACAAACAGAACCCTCATTTGGCCGAAAAGTACAATTTCGTTATTCCCTCTGAAATTGAAGTTCTCAATCCTGGAAAGACGCTCACTGATTTTGAGGTTCGTGAGGCGCTTCTCAATCAATGGAAGAGCCAATGTCCAAACTGTAGAATTGAAATCCATGAATTAAATCTGCCTCGATTGTCCGAATTGGTAAATTTGACTGCTGGATGGCAATTTGTGGGAGTTCCCGATTTACCTAAGGGCTCCTTTAGCGCGGCAATACAATTTGAAAACAGGAGCGGCATTTCACCCGAAAGAGTTCGATATTGGGTTAACGGAGTCGCTCGTCTTTTTAAACAGGTGCCAATTCTTACAAGAGGATTGTCGTTCGGAGAGACGATCACGGCAGACCACATTAAAATTGAGTATCATGATGTCACCTTTGCGCGAGATTTAGTTTTGAGCGGGGAGAGTGTTCTGGGCCGAAAAGTTCGTCTGACAAAGGCCATGGGACAAGTTCTTTTTGAGCATGATTTACTTAAAGAAAAGGCCGTCAATAGAGGGGATTGGGTCAAGGTGACGGCCCAAGAGGGAAAAATGGAAGTAACAACAATGGCCCGCGCTGAAAATGAGGGGTTTATAGGTGATGTTGTTCTTTTGCGAGTGGGCGCAAACAAGCAGTCAATATCTGGGATAGCAAAGGCGAAAGGGGAGGTCATCTTAAAATGAGGTTCCGCCAAGTTGCGTCTCTTTTTTGTTTGTGTTTGATTCTTGCGGGATGTGCTGGCTTTGGAAAAAAGTTAAAGGGCTTTCTCAACGGGCGTGATTTGTTAGAGCAGGACGAGATGCAAAAGTCAAACTACACAAAATTTTCTGAAAACTCGACGATGGCCAATCCGACCCGCAGGCAATATCGTCGGACCACAAAACAATCTCTGTCGGAAGAAGCTCAGCTGGACAATCGAGCCGGTTCACTTTGGGTTATGGAGGGTCAGGGATCCTATCTCTTTTCACAAAATATCATTCGAATGATTGGAGACTCATTGCCTGTGAAAGTTGATGGTGAGCCACGCGATCAATTGCAAACAAAAGTGAACGTGATACGGAAACTACTCGCGAAGATGGAGCAAAAAAATATTCCACCACCGATCTCGCCTCGCACTCCGGCCGGAAGTCCCCCCGGAGGAACCACTGTCCCACCCTCAGCTGCTAAAACGGGAGATCAAGACCCCGCAGCGAAGAGCGTTGAGGCGAGCAAGCCAGACACGAACCCGGGCAATGAAGGCTTTCCTGTCCAAACAGTTCCAACCCGAATCACCGAGCGCCTAATAGATGGCAACTATCGGGTGCGAGGAACTCAGCCTTTTATGATTGGCCCAAGAGAATACAAGGTGATCGTCACGGGTGTGGTGCGAGCCGAAGATTTCTCTGATGAGGGCATCAGCTCCACTCAGTTACTTGATTCAAAATACGATATTATGAGCGTAAAGAGGAAGGACGAATGAAAATCTTTTTGGTCGTCCAACTTCTGATCGTCATCATCGCCTGCGCCTTGAGCGCTCAGGCGGCGCGTTTGAAAGATATTGCGAATATTCGTGGTGTTCGCAGCAATCAGCTTGTTGGGTATGGATTGGTTGTCGGTCTAAATGGAACTGGTGATAGTAAATCCGATTACACTGACAAGAGCTTGCAACGTATGTTGGATCACTTGGGAATGAAATTGACGGGCAAAGAGGGAGGATCAAAGAATGTCGCTGCAGTCATTATGACAGCGAATCTTCCTCCATTTTCGCGCGCCGGAAATCAACTCGACATCACGGTCAGTGCGGTTGGAGATGCTTCCAGTTTGCGCGGGGGTACTTTGGTTCAATCACCTCTGAGAGCTGCTGATCAACAAATATATGCTGTCGCACAGGGAGCTGTATTAATAGGAAGTGCTCAAGGGGGAGTTCATGAAACCGTTGGAAGAATCCCAAACGGTGCTATCATCGAGAGAGATGTTGGGGAGCAGTTTTCCGGTCGAAAATTGTTTCGTTTGACTCTACATAATCCCGATTTCACGACCGCAGCTCGTGTTTCTCAGAAAATAAATATGGAGCTCGCAGGGAAATATTCGTCGGCTTTGGACGCTGGCACGATTGATATTGTTTCGCCTTCCACCTATGAGGGCCGTGGAGTGGAACTTCTCGCGATGATAGAAACTCTCGATATTTCGCCAGATACCCGAGCTAAGGTCGTGGTCAATGAGAAGACAGGAACGGTGGTGATTGGTCACGAGGTCCGGATTTCAAAAATTGCAATTAGCCATGGAGATCTATCGATCAAGGTCGGGAACGACAGCCAAAAAGGGAAAGAATCGGACCGAATCATGATCCTCGAAGAGGCCCCAAGTGTTGGAGACTTGGCGAAAATTTTGAATCGTATGGGCATCTCTCCTAAAGACCTGATCACGATTCTCCAAAGCATCAAATCGGCTGGTGCTTTACAGGGCGATCTGGAAATTCTATGAAAAAAGATTTTAAGGAATTGAACATTAAAGCTAAAATTATACGTGAGGCATGCAACACATGGATGTGTTGTTGGTCTCAGGGGGTGGGTGAGTTAGAGAGCGTAAGCCAAGGAAGGTTCAAGAGATTCCAGTTTCGCGCAGGAAGCAGGAACAGAGATTCAGTGCCAGCCAAAGAATGGCCACGTACCGAGTTTGCTACCAAGAGTGCAGGATGCACGACCTTTTCTGACTCATCTTCCCTTTTTCATTTTTTCTTCAGGCATTCTTTTATAAAGATTGGAAGGCGGGTGAAGTCATGACCGCACCAGTTAATTTGCATCAAATGCATCTTCTTCAAGATATCAAGCCCAGGGCAGAGCAAGAGGCGAAATTGCGAGAAGCGGCTCAGATGTATGAGCGTCATTTTCTGAACGAGATATTCAGGGCGATGCGGAAAACTGTTCCTGAAGGAGAAGGAATACTGCCAGGAAGTTTTGCTCAAAGAATCTATCGAGACCAACTTGATGAACAGTATGTTGATGCCTGGAAAGAAAAGGGTGGGATCGGCCTGACAGACATGATCTTTAATCAGCTAAAGGAACAGGTGCTTGGCAGGGATTCAAATTTACCGGCACCCCGAGGGCCCTTGCCAGTTCCGAGCGCTGCCAAACCTCTTGGCCTTCCAGGTCAAGAGTCGACGAAGGCAATATCTAAGGGGGAGCAGAGTGCTTCCTTTATTCTTCAGTGTCCGCCCCATCAGCAAAGCGGGAGAGAGAGGGAGGTAACTAGCCCTTGGTCTGGGAGATTGTTGCAGTCCTTTCGGTCTCCTGGGGGGAGATGCGTGAGCAGAATAGATCATGGCGAGGGAGTGGAATCAATTTTGAACTACATTGGATACAACAGCCCATCTTTGGTGGGCGAAAGGCTTGAGGCAGGTCAAAAGCTCGGTCTCATGGAGGCTGGCAATGAGGCCATGGCCTGGACAGTGACGAAAAATGTGAGTAATGGAGCGTAAATTGGAAAAATGCAAACAAGTTATTATTACTATGGAGAGAGTCGAAGGGCCTTTCCGTTGCGGCATTCCGTCTCATTGTGGTACAATGGTTGGAATAGTCTTGCGTTGGAGGCAAAATGAAAGTCACCAATAGTTCCACAGGTCCAAACATTCAGAATATAGGGACAGCCAAGGAGAAAAGCACAGACGGGACCGAGAAAGTCAAAGATCGGGTAGGTGTGAGTGAGTTGTCGGATTCAGTCAGAGTGAATGTGTCGGATCGGGCCCAAGCATTTCAAAAGGCCAAAGAGATTGCAGGTCGTCAAACGGTTGACGAGGCGAGAGTGGCAAAATTGCAACAACTCATCGATGAAGGCAAGTACAAAACCGATTCTGCAGCCATTGCAGATCGCTTGGTTGATGAGCATTTAAATTTTCCGGACTAAGCTTCGATTGAAGGGGTGGGGTATTTGTGAATTTGGACACGAAACAGTCCTATGATAAATTGATTTTCAATTTAGAAGATCAAGTCAAAATTTATCGCTCCCTTTTAGATACGGTTCGTCGTGAAAAAGAAATATTGGTGTCTGCCAATCTGGATGATCTAAATGAGAACAACAAAACAAAAGAGGCCATATTTCTAAAGCTGAGGGCTTTGGAGAGTTTGCGGGTGAGATATGTTGCCGAATTGGCAGCAGCCGCAGGGCTTTTGGTTGAGACTCCTCGTTTGAACGAGTTGGCTGTCCATTTTGGAGGAGAAGTTGAAGATCGCTTGAGAAATTTGCACTCAGTTCTGGAGCTGCTGTTAAAACGTGTTCAAGAATACAATAAGCAAAACGAAACTCTGGTTAATTCTGCTTTGGAGAAGATCACTGGAGCCATGAAGGCGATTAGAGACACTCTGACAGAGAAGCCTGTTTACCAAGCAAAGGGTCAGATATTGGATCAGCCAGCACAGTCGGGTCAGTTGGTCAGTCGTGAAGCCTAGTGACGAGTTTTTTTGAGTGATTATTGATCGTGAAGATCATGAATAATTCAGCTGCTTAGGATGGGCAGCTCCGGAGAGGCAGGACAGGATGTCACGAATCTGGGGGATGATGGATGTGGGCAAGCGCTCTCTGATGAACAGTCAGACGGCACTGCAAACTGTCTCCCATAACGTCGCAAATAAATCCACAGAAGGGTACTCCCGTCAGCGGGTTGAAGTGCAGTCGAACGTTCCCATTGGAAATGGAAAGCTTCGAATCGGTATGGGGGCGAGAGCCACGTCCGTCACCAGAACAAACAATTCATATCTCGAGCGTCAGGTCGAGAAGCAAGGAAACAGTTTAGGGTTTGCGGAGGGCCGAATGGAGTCCTTAGCACGAGTTGAACAGGTCTACAATGAGCAAGTAAATAAGGGATTAAATAAATTCATGGCGGAGTTTTTTAATTCCTTTCGTGAGCTTTCTAATAATCCTGAGGGATTGGCAGCACGCACATTGGTGAAAGAATCGGCTGATTTTTTGACTAAGGATTTTTCACGAGTTCACGATCAGATCACGAGCATTCAAAAAGATATCGATTTCCAGATTACTTCTCACGTTGTCGAAATAAATGGCCTCACGAAGGAAATTGCTGATCTTAGCGATAAAATTCAAATGGTGGAATTAAATGAGGTTCCTGCAAATGATGAGAGAGATCGACGCGATCTCTTGATTAAGAAGTTAAGTGGGCTTGTCAATATCCGATATGCTGAGGGTGAAGACGGACAAATGGCGATCACGGCGGGAAATAGCGCTGTTCTCGTCTCCGGAAATAGTTATCGTGAATTTTTTGTCGCCTCAACGCCTGGTCGCGAGGGGAAGAGAGAGGGTAACGTCGATATCTTTTATCGCCCAACAGAAACGGGAACCCCGGTCAATGTGACCAAACAATTAAATGGTGGGAAGATAGGCGGACTGCTTGATGTTCGGGATAAAGTCGCCAATGGATTACTAAAAAAAATGGATCATATGGCTTATACCTTGGCTGAAGAGGTGAACAAAGCTCACATCGAGGGATACGATCGTTACAATAAGAAGGGGCAGGTTTTTTTTGAACTGCCTAAATCTGAGCAAGAGGCTGCAAAAAATATAAGAGTGTCTGAATCGGTCTTGCAAGATGTGGGGCGGATTTCAGCGGCTGCGCAACCCGATGCGCCTGGAGATAACCGAATTGCAAATGTTCTCTCTTCCCTTCAATACAAGCCAGTTTTCGGAGGGGTTGATAGCCTAGATAATTTTTACAGCTCGGTGGTGGGTGAACTCGGTGTGCAAATGGCTCGAGCGAATTCTGAGCACGAGTCTCAAAAGGATATCGTTAAGCAGCTAAAGAATATCAGGGAGAGTATCAGCGGAGTGAGTCTCGATGAAGAAACCGCAAAGATGATTGAGTTTCAAAAGTCATTCGATGCTTCGGCTCGGCTCATTCGGACTGCGGATGAAATGATGGACACAGTCTTAAACCTAAAACGCCTTTAAAGCGAGTGGATAATGAGTCATGCGAATTGCTGACAAGATGAGTTTTGAACAGGTGAACAGTAATCTCGCAAAAAACCGATCGGAGATGTCCCAACTTCAGAATCAAGCGGCCACTCAAAAACGGGTGACTAAGCCAAGTGACGATCCTGTGGCGGCGGCGAGAGTGTTGGGTTCTCGAGTCGAACTTTCTGGGACAAAACAATATATAAAAAACCTCGATTTCGCTCGATCATTTCTAGAAATAACAGATCAATCCTTGGGAGAATTGACCGATCAATTGATAAGGGCCAAAGAGTTGGCATTGAGTCAGGCGGGTGATGCTGGGTCGAACGAGTTGTCTCGCGATGTCGTTGCCACGGAGATAGAGCAAATTTACAATCAAATGGTTCAAATTGGCAATCGCCAGCACGGCGATCGTTTTATTTTCTCTGGTTTTAAGACGACGACCTCTCCCTTTGATATCAATGGATTCTATAGCGGCGACAGCGGCGAAATGATGATTCATGTCGATAAGGGCTCATTTCTAGCCATGAACTTGCCGGGAGCAAAGGTTTTTTTAGGAGAGGGATTGTCAAAAGATCGGATCACTCATGGCACGACTCAACAAGCTCGAACGATCGAGGAATTTGTTGAGCAGGGTCAATCCCAGGAAATAAAATCGGAGCCAAAGAAGATAGATTCTGAACCTGCATTGTACCAACGTGAACCATCCACTGTTCATGGTGGGGCCTATCAAAGCGATAGGAAAAAGAGCCCGCTCAATCAATCGCTGGGGTGAATCTCTTTGCTGTCGTATCTGATCTCACCACGGCTCTGAGAGCAAATGACAAGGGGGCAGTCCAGGATGCCCTGGAATATTTAGACGCAGCCACTTCTCAAGTTGTCATGGCTCGGTCGCAGGTTGGCTCGCGTGTGATGACTTTGAATTCTGCTATGGAGACCTTACAGAAATCCAAGGTTGACAGCAATTCGTTTATTTCCGAAATGGAAGATGCCGACACATTTGAAGTTGTGAGTGATATCAACAAAGCGGAGAGTACTCTCAAGGCAACGCTCGCCACAAGCGGGAAGTTGATTCAACCCTCTTTATTGGATTTTCTGAGATAAGATCCGTGGCTGAATCCATGGGCGAGGGTTAATAATAAGAATTCATTAATTTTTGGATCAGAAGAGTAGATTCAAGTTGGCAGCGAATTTCCTGGTGATATAGTGAGGATTTACCCCATTTTAATTCAAATAGGCTGTTATTCTTTCAAGTGAGATTCTGGTGGAACCGGCCTATCTTGACTTTCATCCCTAGAAATAATAGCTAAGGTTTCGATTGATTTCTACCGTAGAGGTCATTGATGGGTGAAGGATTACCGAAAACCCTCGAAGCTTTGACCAGGATGTTGAAGGAGACTGACCCATGTTGGTTCTGACTCGAAAACTAGGCGAATGTATTGCGATAGATGATCATATCAAAATCCGTGTCGTTCAGATCAAAGGCAAACAGGTGCGACTTGGGATTGAAGCACCCAAGGACACAAAAATTCACAGAGAAGAAGTCTATCAAGCCATACAGGATCAAAATCAAGAGTCCTCGACCGCGACATCAGATAGCACTCGTGCCGTCGCAAAACTTCTAAAGCCCTAGGCTCTACTCCACAGTAGTGACGCGTTGTTTAATTTTTAGTTAGAATAATGATTAACAAAAGGGCTTTGCTCTTTTTCGTTCGGCTTTTGTCTTGCCGTGTCTTATTTTTGTGGGCATCCTCAACAGTATCAGGGGGGCTGATTATGAGGATTCAAACCTCTAGGTTTGGTGTGGTTGAAATAACCGAACAAGACGTCATTGATTTTCCTGAAGGCCTTTTGGGTTTTAATGATTATCGAAAATTTGTCCTGTTGGATGACCCTAATGATGAAATATTTGCTTGGCTGCAGAGTTGTGAAGAGCCTGGCCTAGCCTTTCCTGTACTGGAACCAGAACTTTTTGTCAGTCACTATGTCTACAAGCTCTCCAAGTACGATTTGGAAGTTTTACAGCTCAAATCGACGGAAGGAACGAGAAGTTTTGCGATTATCACTATTCCAGAAGATCCAACTCAAATGACCGCTAACCTTAAGGCGCCTTTGATTATTAACGTGGCCGCACGCATTGGACGTCAATCGGTTATGCAAGATAGTACTTTGGCAATCAAGGAGCCAATTTTTGCGAAGCTTCAGCAGCGAGTTTATCAAAATCCTTCTCTTTCGATAAAGAGCCAGGCACTTGATTGGGGTGTGGCCGTGCGCCTACCTGATCCGAAATCTATCCTTCAGCCGGAAGCCTGAGAAATAGCGAGCGGGCTTTTTGTCCTGAACGTATTCGGAGCCTTTAAGTTTTCGAATACAAACCCCGATCAGTTTGATAACCAGGACGGTAATAATATTCTGCTAGGAGGGCGGCGCAATTCCCAGGGAGGGAGTCGCCTATGAGTGCAGCTATCAGGGATGGTCAAGATCCATTCATTGGGTCTCTGAAAAAATTGAAATTTTACTTAGCCGTAGCTCTCGTCTATATGGCGGTTTGTCCGCCCTCTTCGATGGCCCTCTCAATCTTTGAGGTGCGTCGACGATTAGCAATGACTAACGGTGAAGTCACAGAGAAGGATTTCTATTTGAATGGCGGAACAGAAAAGGGCTTAAAGCCAGGAATGATCGTGACCGTCATGCGCCAGATTGGGCTTTATGATGCTTATCAAAACAAGAGTCCGGGTGAACTTGTTATTCCCGTGGGAGAAGTCAAAGTTTTGTTTGTGCAAAAGGGAGTCAGCGTCGCTCGCGAGCATGCACTGTTTGATCGTAAGAATCTTCCCATCCTTGATGAAAATTATCTTATGGTTGGAGACGAGGTCGATTTGACCTCTGCACGACCGGAAAAGGGGATTCGCGCACCGACATCAGAAACGGACAAAGTTTCGACGAGGGAGGCACAGGTCAGTCCTGTCAAAGAACCCAAAATGGCTGTGAATAAAGTACCCGCAGCGGTCCAGCCCGCTGAGCCAACGGCTCCCAAAGGACTCGGAAGAGGCGCAGCTGCCCTAATTAGGTGTTCTTTGTGTTTTCAGAGTTCCAAGTTTTTGGTACTCTTCGCCAGAAAAATTTGGCGAGGGTTACAGCGTGATCTCCTATTTCGTTTTAGAGCTTAAAGGGGTTTTGAGCAGTCAAGAAGATGTTCTTACGGATTTGTGTTTTTCGTTTGGCGCCAGTGGCATCAGTGAAAATCTGCAATTTCGGCAAGAATCTCTTCGCTACGAACCCGAAACAGTGTCAACGGCTTATCATGATCTTGAGGTTTATTTTCCTTTAAAACCGGACGAGAATCTCTTGTTAGAAATCTCTCGGCAGTTTCCAAACCTGGCGTGGAAAATTCGAGAGGAAGTGGAGAAAGATTGGCTAGAGGAGTGGAAAAAGGGTTTTGAGCCTTTTTGTTTGGCCGGAGATGTTTGGATCGTGCCGAGCTGGAGCCTGCCTCCTTCAGAAGCTTTAAAAAAAATATTACTTGATCCCGGCATGGCCTTCGGAACAGGCACTCACGCGACGACCCAGCTGGCTGCCTGTTTTTTAGCAAACATTAACCTTGAAGCAAAAACTGTTCTGGACGTGGGCACAGGGACGGGCATTTTGGCCATGGCTTCAGCCTTGTGGGGAGCAAAGCAAGTTGGAGCCACCGAAATCGATATTCAGGCGCGCGCTGTAGCCACGGAAAACATTAAACTGAACAAGATTGATACAATTGAAATCTATGACGAACAAATCGAGAGAGTAACGGGATCCTTCGATGTTGTCGTGGCCAATATTATCGATGGAGTTCTTGTTGATCTTCGCGGGGCCCTTATGGAGCGAGTGGCTATCGGAGGAGATCTTATACTGAGTGGGATTCTTTTGGAAAGAGAAGAGGAATTTGTTCGTGAATTTGAATGGGAAGAATTTCATTTTATTCAGAGAGCTCGATTAGAAAGGGATGAGTGGGTGGGGTTCCACCTCTCGCGGGTTTTGCAGTGAGACGCTATTGGTTTGATTTAGAGGATCTCAAAGATAATGAGATCCATCTGCATGGAGAGGTCTTTCATCATGTGATTGTCGTTTGCCGTCAGGGAGTCGGATCTAAATTTGAAATGCTGACCTCAGGAGGTAAGGCTTATTTGGTAGAGGTCACAAAGCTGAAGGGAAAATCAGCCTGGGCGAAGATTCTTCAGGAGCGCGCCATTGCTCCTCTCGCACGCCCTCACATTCATCTCGCCGTTTCGATTCCTCGATTTCAGGTTATGGATACGATCGTGGAAAAGGCGGTTGAGTTGGGGGTCTATGAAATTCATCCTTTCGTTTCTGAATATAGTTTTGTTAGGAATGTGGATGAGCGCCTAAGGAGCCGGTCTACACGGTGGAAGAAAATTGTTTTAGGGGCGACCCAACAGAGCGGGCGCGGGGACTTGATGACTGTGGATGGACCCGTCCCACTCAAAGAATTGTTGAGTGAATATAGCAAAAGATGCCGGGCGGTGGGTTTATTCCCTTTTGAGGGAACGGCTCCGCAGCATGTGCGTCAGGTTCTTTTGCCTCTGAGAACCCAAGTCATAGATGAAATTTGGATCTTTGTTGGCAGCGAGGGAGGGTATTCACTTGCTGAGGTGGAATTGTTTCAATCCTACGGGATGCACCCAACAACTTTGGGTAGTCAAGTTCTACGAGTGGAAACGGCTTGCTTGGCTTTGATCAGCATTTTAAAGTATGAATGGGATTTGATGAAGTGAGTTGGAAGGGAATAATGGAATGTCCGAAGAATTAGATGATTTTCAGATCAAGCCGCTAACTGAGGGTTTGGGTTTTCATAAGAAGGCTGTTCGTTTGGGAGAAAAGGTCTTAAAGACTGGCATTTCTCAGGATAATATAAAAAAATCAATGCCATCAGTTCCTCCTGAATCATTTTTTGACCAGGGAAACAGCCAGAGTCAAAGAGAAGGTCTCGCGCGTCCTGCGAAGGCGCGCGAAGCAATGGATCAATTGGTATCCAGCCTCAATCTTGGTGACGAGTACATGAATAAAGCGGCTCAAACGGCCGGACTGGGTCCCCTTGTAACGCGAAACAAGGTAGAAATATCATCAACGCTTCCGCGCTATCCCGCGCACGATATTTTTTCTACGAAGCCGGATGTTGAGCCTCAATCGCCCGCACCGTCGCCGTCCCCTGCTCCTGCATCGAGAAAAGCACCCAGTCGACCGGTGGTTACGGGTCATTTACCAATCTCTCCCAGTGTCAGAGTTACGGAGCAGGTCCAGACGGGAGTACGAAGAGGAGCCCACGATGCGAAAGGCGGGGTTTTGCGTCCAGCGGCCATTTCCCTTCCTTCAATCATCCTAGATTTCACCGTGGTTGTAGCCTTGAGTTTGGTATTTTTAGTGAGCTTGCTATCGGTCACGCAGGTTGAGGTTCTATCGGTGGCCTTTAACCTGCGCAGTGACGGAGCGACGCAGATGAGTCTGAGTGTTTTGTTTGTCGCGATCATGCAGATGTACGTCGTTGTATCACGAAGTTTCTTTGGGCGAACTCTTGGTGAGTGGACTTTTGATTTTCAGATGGGTGATGATCGACAACATCGTTCGGGTCTTTATCCCTTGCTCGTTGCTTGGCGCAGTTTTTTGATTGTAATTTCAGGATTGGTTGTACTTCCGCTGCTATCCTTACTTTTTCATCGCGATTTGACAGCACGACTGTCAGGGCTGCAGCTTTATCACCGCCACTAATTGGCAAGAGAGCCGTCATGGGAAAGATTTTAGAGGAAGCGGCTTTATTGCGCGAACTTTCTCAATTGAGAAAAAATAAGAAAGTGGTATTTACAAACGGTTGTTTTGACCTCCTTCATGTCGGGCATATTCGTTATCTGCAGGAAGCCAAGTCTCTCGGAGATATATTGGTTTTGGGTCTCAATTCGGATGTGAGTGTCAGAAACTTGAAGGGTGAATCGCGTCCGATACAAAATGAACTGGATCGGGGAGAGATTCTTGCGGCCTTAGCCTGCGTTGATTACGTGATTGTTTTTTCAGAAGAAACGCCTTTGCGCCTGATCGAGGCTGTGTGTCCTGATATATTAGTCAAAGGTGGTGATTGGCCCCTTGATAAAATCGTCGGGGCAGAGATGGTCTGGAAGCGAGGAGGCGAGGTGCGTACTCTTCAATTTGTTTCAGGCCGATCGACCAGTTCTATAATGGAAAAAATTCTACAACTGGGCTGAGAAAAAATCGGAACTTTTACAAGCGAAGACCAAGTTTAAGGCTGTATACAGGTTCACGGTAGCGATCGATTTGTGCCGCAAGAAAAAGATCAAAGAGATGAAGAGTTATTCCAACGACGCTGTGGCCCTCTCTCACGATTTCTTCGATTGTTCCCCGAGAAGTTGGAGGGTCGGTTGAAACCACGACACCATCGGGACCTTGAGCCGTGAATTGGGCTGAACTCGAGAGAAATCCGCCTCCAAAATAGAGAGAAAAGGTGTTGACGCTGATTCCAGCAATCAGTTCAGATCCAATTGTTTCTGTGATGAGGGAATCGCTCATATTAAAAATGTTTCCATGAAGGAGGAGCGAAAGGTTGATAGGGAGAAAGCGAGCTTGGTAGAAGGACCACCTCGCTAATCCGCCATATTCGCTCATTTTGCTATCTTCGCTGAAGGGGACAAAATGAAAGAAGATGTCGACACTTTTGTAAAGCCCTTTTCCGATGGAGATGCTGGAAACTCGAAACTCTCTTTCGTCTTTATTTGTGCCGTCGCCAAGTCGTGAAAGGTCTGCCACATTGACGAGTTCTAAACTGAGTCCTATTTCAAGTCCCGGATAGCCTCCAAGAGGGAAAGGGTTAGATAGAATTTTACTGCTCGTACCCAGCCCAACCAAACGGATAACCTCAACTCTGTTTTCGTGGTTCAGTCCTGTGGGCAGATCTAGAGCCATGGCCCTGAGACTAAAAAAAAAGATGAGCAGAATAGGCAAAATTTCTTTCTTATACATGGGGCCCATTATGGGCTATTGAAGGAAAAAGTCCAAGTTCTGTGTGACAAGAATCATGTTCCGACGGTGAGTAGCTTTTTTAGTTCCTCCACCGCATTTTGCAACGCGGCTCTGATCTGCGGGGGTTCTGCTGATTTGGTCATGAGGAGTTCAAGGCCCGCCAGAAGATCAGTGTATCGCTTTACCACTGGATTTTTGTTTTTCTGTTCCGATAGTTCAGCAGTAGAGGGGGTGGCTTTTTTGTTCAAATTGAGATTGGCTGAATTAACGACCAAATTGATCGCTTTTTCGCGCACGGGGGTGGCTTCCTGTGAGCGAACAACTGATTCTATGACCGAAAGGTAAGCAAATTGAGCATAACGATCAAACGCCTGGATGGCTGAGCTACGCGCGCCGGAGCCGTGAGGTTCATCTTGTAAAAATTGGGCCAGGATAACAAAGCTACGATAACCAGGGGTCGCGTTGACAGCGTGAATCCCCAGTTCGCGCATGCGTAACCGAGAATCTTCCAGCATAAGATTGACCACCGAGTAGAATACCTCTGGGCTTATGAGGTTGCTATTTCGATAGTTAATTAAGTTGGTTGTTTCTTCAAGGCTGGGTTGATTCAACACGCGTCGAACCCATTCCTCAACCCCTGGAACTTCTGTCTTTTCCTTTTCAGCCGGCTCAGGGAGAATGGGCTGATTTTTTTGTAGATTTGCATCAAGCCCTCCGATCGAGTCTTTCGGATTTGTTTCATCAGGGCGATCGTTTTGATCTGAATCATCGCTAGTATCTATTTGTTTCAAGGCCTTTTCCTTATTTTCTTTGTCAGCGGCCTCCTTGTTTTTTTTGTTTTTTGCTCTAATAGCATCAGCGGCTTTCTTCTTCTTTTCGATGTCGGCCGTTGCCTTTTTGGCTAGTTCATTGAGCTTGGCGATGTTTTTTTGTTCGCTATTTGCGCCTTGAGAATGATTCGCCTCTCCGGCTTTGACGGGTTTTTCATTCAAGTCCGAAGCCTCTTCGAATCGGTTGCCTTTTTGAACTCCATCACCTTGAAATTGTGCCAACTGGAGGGGCTTTTGTTGTTTTGGAGTGTCATCAGGAAACTTCTGACGGCTGTAGGGTTGCAAATCCAACTCGGTCAACCCTTGGATTTCTGCCGTATCGGGTCTGTTTTTTGGTTTTGCTGATTTGAGAAGCTCAAAAAACGTACCCGCAGCTAACAAACTGATGATGATGTAGGGATTTAGAAAACTTCGCATAATTCAACTTCTCCTGAGTTTTATAACGCAGAAAGAGTGCCAAACCAGTGATTGGTGTAACATATCGAAATAAATGAAGTTTTTTGCATTACATAAAGACACCTTGGAAGCGGAGTGCGTAGAAATGAGACGGCTTTACTTAGAGGTCCAGAAACCTTAAGCTTTCCGTAGAGTTATCAACGCCGAAGAAGGATCTCAATGTGTGACGAAATTCGTTCCCTGGTGGACATGGCAAAAAACCGTAGATTTCGCGACTTGGCGAGGCTTTTGACATTACTTGAGCAGACAGGTTCCCGGTCTCTGTCCAATCCTCAATTGTTGAGGCCTCCAAATACGGCATTGAGAGTCGGAATAACGGGTCCACCGGGTGCAGGAAAATCCACTCTAGTGGCAGAGCTGATTCGAGAGTGGAGACGGCTAGGAAGCACAGTTGGGGTTTTGGCTGTGGATCCTTCGAGTCCTTTTTCTGGTGGGGCCATTCTGGGTGACCGGATCAGGTATTCAGAACACTTCAATGATGAGGGAGTGTTTATTCGGTCATTGGGTACTCGTGGAAGTCTAGGCGGGCTTTGCGCCTCTTCTTATCTGATGTTGCGGGCATATGATTTGTGGGGTTTTGATGTCGTACTCGTTGAGACGGTGGGAGTGGGGCAAACTGAATTTGATATTCTTCATGTGGCCGATATAGTGAGTCTTGTTTTGGTGCCAGAATCAGGAGATTCGGTACAGGCGATGAAGGCTGGCTTGATGGAGATTGCGGACGTTTTTGTAATTAACAAAGCCGATCGCCCTGGAGCTGACAGTCTCGCTCAAGAAATTCAGTTTTATTTTGATGAAAAAGGGGGGCAAAAAGAGGGTCAACGTCTGTATAAGACGGTTGCCACCGAAAGAAAGGGCACTTTGGAATTGGCAGAGGGGCTCCAGATTTTAGGAAAAGGAAGAAATACTCAGGAGTCTCGGCTTAACCCACAACGCCTCCGCCACGAAGCTCTTTCACTCTTGCGTGGGAGCTGGGAGAGATCATTTCGGGTGGCTATAGAGGAAATTAAAACTCCCGAAGAAATGCAGAGTTTGGTTTTATCTAGTGAAAAAAGCTTTCCCAAAAAGGAGTAAGATTTTTGCTGAGACGCCAATCCTGCTGAGAGTTCAAACTCTTGAGAATGGCGAGAGCGCGCAAGTTACGTTCGTCCACTTTTTCAAATTTATAATCAGATGCTAACTGAGGATTATTTAACAGTTGGTCGGTCTCGTTAACAAGGCGCTTAGCCCAACGCGAATTTTGGATGCATCCCAGATCCAAAACACCGTCAATTGCAAAGTTTGAGGCGCTGGTAAACCTTCGATTCAACCATTCTCTCTTGGGGTCTCCAGTAAGGGAAAGACGATTGGAATAAGGGGTTCCTTTGATGATCAAACGATTTTTATCCAAAATCTCAAATCTGGCGATGGGATCTCCTCTCAGCGAGGATGGCTGGCGTAATAAGGTGGGTGAAGTCGGAGAACTCGTTGTTGAGGCTTGTTCAATGAGGTGAATGTAACTCTGATAAATCGCAGGTAGTTTTCCTGCGACCAGACTGTGCGCGAAATCTTCAGGGACCATTGACTGGCTCAAAGAAAAGTAGGGCTCAGTGGAGGCTCTTGTGCGTTTTTGTCCCTCGATCCAGATAGGATAGACATCCAATTGTTGGGAAAAGAATCCTCTTTTCAAGTTGATCTCTATGGCGAGGTACGGAGTACCTGATTCCAGTGCTTCTGGATCTGCCGAATAAGTTTGAAGAAAGAGTTGAAATGCCTCTTCATCATTGAAGCGCAGATGGTTAAAGTTCTGGAGGAGAGTCTCAAGGCCGATTCTCTCAGCTTCAAGACGAGCGATTTGGTCAGGCAATTCATGGCCCAATTTCCAAATTTGGTAGTCCCGTTCGCGGTCGTCGCGACGGAGAGAATTTTTAATATTGGATTTCTCGCTGGTGACGAATTCAAGGAGCTTATTCACTTGATTGAGTCGGGCGGTCTTTTGAGCATGAATCTCCTGCACGACATTGAGCACAGGTCGGGGTAGGTAATCAAACTTCACTTGTCGTGAGCGATAGGCTTTGAGTTTTTGGCTCAGTGACCAAAGGTGGTCATAGGTTTCCTCTGCCAAGCTGGGATAAAAAACACGTTCACTTGTGAGAGCGACGTATTTGGGCGATTCCGAATTTGAGCGTTCGGGGAGACTGATCCATTCGCAGTACTCGCTGCGATCGGCGAGAGGCTTTTGGCCCCGCTCGTAGCGAGTCATATTGTTAGCCCCAATTGAAACTCCCACGAGCATAATCAATATGAAAGCACTCTTTTTGAGACGAGCCATTTGCCCCTTTCTGAGTGAGTCGAGGTGACACATGTCCTATCGGTGGAATAGGAAGAAAGCTTAAAGACTTATGTCGGGGAGATAGCTTGTTTTTGGATCAAAATGAGATGGTTTGGTGGACATTTTTGGGATGTAGCTGTCTCCGTCGAAGGTCAGTCCTTGTGTCATTTTTTTGTCAGCTTTTTCATTTAATATTGAAACCGGGAGCTTCACGAGCTAAATGATTCACCGTCACAGAATCGTCTATCAGAAAGGTTTTGTTGTTTGCGGCGCATACTCTATTTGGTTGTTTTAATGTTATTTGGGATGAGGACCCTTGCTCAGCCTGCCATTGTAGACTGTCGGGTCGAGGCCTTGTCAAATCTTCGTGCCTGTCAGCAGGTCGTCGGATCGAAGGAGATAGAAATACGTCTCAATGAGCTTTTGGGTCCATTTGGTCTTGACTATGAAACATACAGGGAACTATTTCCTACCGATCCAGCCGCGAGGAAGGTCCTCAACTCACGGGAACTTTCTGAATGGATAGAAAGTAAACCGCTTCGAGTGATAGCGGTTTCTGATGAGGATTTACGTTTGATTGATGGTCATCACATGGCTCGAATCCTCCATTTGTTGGGTAAACAAGAAGCAAAAGTGATTGTTTATTTTGACGAAGCTTTTCTTGAACTCTCAGAAGATGAAATCTGGAATTTATTTAAGCAGAACGGCTGGATCCACCTCCGTGACAGAGACCGTAATTCTATTCATCCCCATGAAATTCCTCGATTTATTGGCGACCTAAATGATGATCCATTTAGAAGTTTGGCCTGGATGTTGAAAAAATTGAAAGCATTTAAAAAGACGGGCGTTTCCTTCCAAGAATTTATATGGGCAGACTTTCTCCACAAGGAGTTTGCTGAGCAAGGCTTGGAATTTGATTTTTCAAGTCGCGAGGGCTATCGCAATGCACTCAAACAATCGGTTGAAATTATAGCTCAAAAATCTGAGGATTTGGAACTTCCAGGAAAGCGCAGCCTTACTCATTCCGAACTTCGGGGAAGATGCGCTCAATTTATTGAAAACCATCTGTAAATCTAGGGACTTATAAGTGGCGATGTCGTCCCAACCAGTGAGCTTTTAATAGACTGGCCTGCTTGATTGTTGTTCCAGACTCCAAGGGAGCCTTGCTGAACTAAATCTCAGGAATCCAGGATCTTCAAACATGCGTCCGGCAGCAGCGCTCCCGTTGGGAGCACTGCACCAAGCCGAACTCGATCCTGGACTCCTGAGATTTAGTTCAGCCGGCTCCATGTTTCTTGGAAACAACAAATTCACCACGGGCTTGCAGGCCAGCCGCAGTATCAAAATCAAAATCTTTCTATTCGAAGGCTTAAGTTCGCTTCATAGGAGAAGGGCGAGGCAAACACCTCGCCAACTCATGGGATTGGGCCCGCCTCACCAACACCTTCGTGGGCCAGTTTAGTCTTTTAAAATGGTCCAGGTTGAGTCTGTTAAAAATTTCCGCCAAATCCCCAAGACGTTGGGTTAGGCTGCTGTGTTTCATTCGTTGGAGATCGAGTGGGAGTTGGAGTTGAGGGGGCTGCGGAGGCTGCGGCTATGATCGCCTGGTATCGTTCTTTTGCGGATCTGTAAGCTTCGGATTGTGCTAAATAAGTTTCGTAGTAGCTATTGAGAGTTTCTCGACAAATAGAAGCTGTACCAGAGGGACTGCTTTCTCGGTCTCCAAAACCGCTACTTGGGTTGCTCGCTTGAGGGCACTGAGATTCGCAAATACTTATGGTTTTGTCGCATTCTTTTGCCATTGCAGCCAACCTCACTTCATTTAGAAAGGCATCGCTAAATTGAGTCTGAGCAGTTTCTGTTATTCCTGCTCCCGAGGCCGGAGGCGTTGTTGCTAAGGCAGGTTGACGAGAGCAGATGTCTTTTGCTTCAGAGAGAGCCTTTACACATTGTGTGTTCGATGGGCTTTGTGCCTGCGCAAAATGGAAAGCACCACAAACTGAGAAGGCCAAATAGGATGAAATACCCGCAATTGTGACAAAAATGTTGTATCGAAAATAAGCCATGTGACTCCCCTTCATTTGATCAAGGGGAATGCAAAAGGCGTGCAAAAAAGGCGAGGCTAGCTTTACAAAGAACCGTTCAAAACGTAACTGTGCTGGTCACTCGAATAATTTATCGGCAACGGATGCCTTCTTTCTATTGGATAGCGCCGCCACCGAGCCCTGACAGGTAAAGCCTTAAAAAGAATATCTAGATTTTAATGCAACGGCTGGCCTGCAAGCCCGTGGTGAATTTGTTGTATCCAAGACACGCGGAGCCGGCTGAACTGAATCTCAGGAGTTCAGGATCGAGTTCGGCTTGGTGCAGTGCTCACAACGGGAGCGCTGCTGCCGGACCCATGTTTGAAGATCCTGAATTCCTGAGATTTAGTTTAGCAAGGCGCCCTTGGAGTTTGGAACAACAATCAAGCAGGCCAGCTCATTACCTTTGAGCCGGGTCTTCAGGCATAGTGATAATGAGTTCAACCCTTCGATTTTGGGCTCTGCCTGCATCGCTGGTATTAGGAGCGACAGGTTGTGAGTCTCCCATTCCCGAAACCGTCATTGAGCTGTCGGGCACTCCACTTTTTGCCATTTGGATCTTCACAGCTTGAGCCCTTTGTTCGGACAGTATGGCATTGGTTTGCTTTCTGCCCGTGCTATCAGTATGGCCAACGACTGTGATTCGGTTTTCTGGGTACTTTTTTAGAATATCTGAAATCTTCGCTACATTTTCTAAGGCACCCGCTTTGAGCTCAGCCGAGCCAGTCGGAAACAAAATATCGCCCTTCAATTTGGTCAAAATGCCTTGCTCGGTTCGCTTGGTTTCCGCGACTTTTTCTAGTTCCTTGGCTTGTTTGTCGAGTTTGTGTCCATGGGCACCACCAATTGTACCGCCCAAAGCAGCTCCAACCAAAGCTCCCTTGTTTCTGTTTCCAGACTGATGGCCAATGATAGCTCCGACCGCCGCACCCGCAGCGGCTCCAACTGCGGCTCCAACTCCCGTATTTTTGCCCGCATCTGCGCAACCAAGGATCGTTGCTAAATTAAGACTCGCCAGCAAACAAGCACAAAGGCCAAGCAAATGTTTTTTATTCATCGTAGTACCTCCCAAAAAATTGAATGATTTCAAGGTGTCATGGAAAAAATCTTCTCATGTTAAAGCATGCCTTTCTTCACATGCCAGCCTTTCTTTCTCATTTTGAGACGAAATAATGCGACGAGCTAATTAATTCGATATAACGCGCCGAATAACAAAGACCAAGTGAGGGCGGTATTGTGCAGATTGCGAGCATGGGGCCTATGGTGATTGTGCCAGATGATGACAAGCTCGATCATGAGCTTGAGTCGCGACGCATTAGACTGGAAAAGGCCAAGGCTGGATCTGCCCATCCGAGTGGATTGGATCAAGAAGTGGGTGAGACCCTGGATGATGGTGACACACGTGAGGGGTTGGAGCGCTTTTTTGAATTTCTCAAAAAGGTAAAGGACCAGGACAAAAATAAGGATAGGGATAAAAAAGATGAGGAGGTCGAGGAATTTTCAACGGGAGGGCACGAACATATTTCAAATGATTTCGATGAATTAGATGGGAGATTGGAAGAAATTAGCCCTACAAGTGGCAGAAAAAAATCGCATTCGCCATCTATCAGGACAATGAAAAACTGCATGATTTTTCATTATGAGAAGGCAAAAACAACAGAAGAGGATCTTCATCTGAAGGGGCTTTATTTTGATAAAGCAGCTTAAAAGCAATTACTTAACGCATAACATAAAAAAACTTTAAGTTATAACGCGTAGCGCCGATAGAAGGGATGACTGCTGAAATAGAACCGTCTGTGGGCACCGCTCGGGACCTTTGTGGGAGGAGGTCATCGCGGGGAGGGTGCTTTTATGTCGTTTCGAATTGGGTCGGCTGTGGCCTCGTTAACTGCTCAGAGATATTTACATAAGAATCAGCTTCAAACCGAAAAGTCCTTGCGATCCCTGGCATCTGGCAGACGTGTCGTCCAAGCTGGTGACGATGCCGCCGGATTCGCTATCGGAGAGAATCTGCGTGGACAGATCAGCGGCCTTCGACAGGCCAAATTCAATGCTGAAAGCGCCGTTGCGATGATTCAAACGGCTGAGGGCAGCTTGAATGAGCAAAATAACATTTTAATTAGGCTTCGGGAGCTCTCTGTGTATTCGGCCAGCGACACTGTTGGTGAGGCAGAACGTGGTTTTTTGAACAAAGAATTTCAGCAACTCTCAGCGGAATTCGACCGAATTGCTCAGTCCGCGCGCTTTGGAAACAAACAGCTTTTAACAGGCACAGGACAGCAGTTTGAATTTCAGGTTGGACCATTTAGCGGTCCTGAAAACAGAGTGGAATTTTCTCTGGATGCTGATACCACGGCGGATAGCGTGGGTATCAAAGGATCTTCAATAGAATCACAAGGTGAGGCGGTTGATACCCTAAGTACCTTAGATTCGGCACTGCTCAGTATTGCAGGGGCTCGCAGCTCATTTGGAGCCGCTCAGAGTCGATTTCAATATACGATTGATGCCTTAGCGGCCCAAGCAGAGAATATGGAGCAGGCACGATCATTAATTATGGATGTAGACGTCGCCGACGAAGTCACCAAATTGGCGAGTTCTCAAATCTTGCAGGACATGGGCACTTCTGTGCTGGCACAGGCGAATTCCGATTCTCAGCGTGTGTTGAGGTTGATACCCACCTAGAAAATAAAAAACTGTATAAGTTATTTAAAAAAGGACAATCGAGGGCGGGCAGTGTGAGCGTAGCCATTAGCGGCGGCCGTCTTGAGGCCAGTGGGACAATCAAGGCGGCCCTTTTCATTCTCATTCACCAGCCAAAAATTTTTTTAGCGCCGAGAAAACTCGATCCAAATTCTTGATGTGCGGAGGGGCCACAAAAACGGTATCGTCACCGGCAATTGTACCCAGTATTTCTGCAGGCCGGTGGATGTCGAGCTCACGAGCAATCAGTGAAGCCGACCCAGGCTCTGTGCGAATAACGATCAAGGAACCATTGTGTTTCATTTCAACGACGAGTCCTTGCAAGGCGCTCTTGACGTTTTCAGCAAGGGCTGGTGGCGCTTCGGAAGAGATCAGTCGGTAGACCGTATGGCCTTGATCATCCAGCATTTTCACAGCGCCCAATCGCCTGAGATCTCTGGATACCGTGGTTTGGGTTGTCGAGAAGCCTTCGCTTTCAAGCTGGTTTCTCAAATCCTCCTGGGTTGTCAGTACGCCCTTGAAGAGAATTCTTCGCAGCGCTAACAATCGGGAATCTGATTTGGATCTAGACTTAGTTTTTCCCATAATTGAAATCCTTAGAAGCATCTGATTTTAAGCTAGAGTGATTCTGTGGATATTCCCCAAGGTCTCGGCACAGATCCATTAGGAGAGCCTTCTGTACGTGCAAACGGTTTTGGCTCTGTTGGAAAATGACAGAATTGGGGTGCGTGATCATTTCGTCGGTGATTTCTCTTCCTCTCACCATGGGCATGCAGTGCATGATGGCCGCCGTATTCTTTGCGAAACTGTAAAGCTCACTGTTTAATTGAAAGGGAGAGAAAATTCGTTCTCTTTCTATTTCTTCTCCTTCAAATCCCATACTTGTCCAGACATCCGTGTAAACTGCATCGGCTTCTTTCACTGCGGGCAAGGGATCAATGTCACCATAGACATGACAATTGTTATTTTTTGCCAGCTCAAGGGCGCTCTTTACAATAAAGGAATTAGGTCCGTACCCGTCTGGGCAAGCATAAAAAACATCTGCGCCAAAGGCCGGCGCAATCAGTAACAAACTGTTGAGAACATTGTTCCCATCTCCCAGCCACGCGATCTTTCGACCCCTCAGATCTCCATATCTTTCGATGAGAGTCATGACATCGGCCAGTCCCTGACAGGGATGGTGTGTGTCAGAAAGTCCATTGATGACTGGAATCGTTGAGTGTTGAACCATTCTTTCCAAGGTCCGGTGTTCAAAAGTTCTCAACATAACGGCATGCACGAAGCCGCCCAAAACGCGAATTGTGTCCTCAGGCTCTTCACTTTTTCGAGAGGTCGAGACGATCTCTATCGGATTGCCACCAAGCTCGCTGACGGCAACCGAAAAACTAACTCGAGTTCGAAGGCTCGGCTTTTCAAAGATAAGTGCGACACTCTTGTTAGTCAGAGTGGTCGTTCTCTCTGTGTCTCGAGTTCGCTTGAGATGAATGGCATGTTGAACTAGTTCATTCAACTCCTGAGGAGAATATTCCTCGCCGGTTAAAAAATAGCGAAGCTTAGACATGACAGACCTCTTCTTTTAAGCGAGTGGTGCGACTGCGCAGTCGACAAATGGTACCCACACCCCTCTCCGTAAAAAGCTCTTCAATCAGCGCATGCGGTCTTTGGGCGTTGAGAATATGAACCGCTGAAACTTTCTGATTGAGGGCGTGAATAATTGTTTGAGTCTTGGCTAGCATTCCACCAGTGACCACTTTTTTCTCAATAAGAAGTTCCAATTCCCCCGCATCAAGTTCAGGAAGGAGCTTTCCATCTGTATCCAAAATACCATTTTGGTCTGTGAGAAAAATGAGTTTAGAAACCCCCAAGGCAGAGGCCAAATAGCTGGCGGCCCAATCGGCGTTCACATTAAAGGCTTCTCCCTTTCGGCCGATGCCAATGGGAGCGATAACGGGAATGGTTTTGAGTACTGGATTTTTAAGGACGGACTGAATCAGTTCTGTATTTACCTTCTCGATTTTTCCTACGCGACCAAGCTGCGGATTCAGTTGGCGACACAGGAGAGTGTTGTGGTCGGCCCCAGAAAAACCAACTGCGGCGAGACCATTGGCACTCAACTGGCGCACTATTCGACGATTCATTTTTCCAACTAATATTGTTTCGATGATATCCATCATCTCTGGAGTTGTAACTCTGAGACCCTCAATGAACTCCCACTTGATTCCCCGACGGGTGAGCTCTTCATTGATTGACGGCCCTCCACCATGAACAAGAATGACAGACACGCCCACCGATTTTATTGCAATCAAATCACGGCAAACGGACCGGACGAGTTCCGGCTTTTCTAAGGCCGATCCTCCGATTTTAATGAGCAAAGTTTTTCCAGTAAATTTCTTTACATATTTTAGTGTATCAATAACCGAACTGACCTCGCTCATGAATACTCCGTGTTGATATCAACATACCGTTTAGAAAGATCACAACCCCAGGCCGTTGCCGCAAATTCGCCGCCATGCAAAGAGATTGATATCCTAATTTTTGAGGCCTTCATCAAAGCCTTTACTTCGGATTTTTCAAATATTGCGGGGGCACCGTTCGCAAAGAGTTTTACATCTTGAATGTAAAGATCCATTTTATTGAGGAGGGGGCCAGGGATGCCTTCAGCACCGAGTCGTGCTAAAATTCTTCCCCAGTTTGGATCTTCCCCATGGATTGCCGTTTTTACCAAGGGGCTGACGACGATGCCACGAGCCGCCTTGCGACAGAGGGCAAGATTCGAAGCGCCGGTTATTTGAACTTCTATTAACTTTGTGGCTCCCTCTCCATCTGTCGCGATGGCTTGAGCCAGGGTTGTTGCCACTCGTTTGAGACCGCTAAAGAATCGTTCCTCATCTGTGCGCGAGCTGATCGTTACTCCGCTTGATCCATTTGCCATCATAAATACGCAATCATTGGTCGAACTGTCGCCATCCACCGATATCATATTAAAGCTTTCATCAGCGGATTCTTTTAGAAAGCGCGTTACTTGCTCTTGGCTCAACTGGGCATCCGTGAGGAGGTACCCCAACATAGTGGCCATATTGGGATGAATCATACCGGAGCCTTTGCTGATTCCAGCAATCTCTACTGTTCCTCCACTGAGTTCAATTTTTAACGACGCTGTCTTTGGAACAAGATCTGTAGTTAGAATTGCTAAGGCAAAAGGCTCTGCAGCTTCTCCTAAGCGATGAACCAATTCCGGAATTGCAGGTAGAATTTTATCGACATCGACTTGCTGGCCAATCACACCGGTTGATGCGATCAGCACATTTTGAGTTGAAATATTCAGGGCTTTTGCCACTTCCTGTACCATCAATAAATTATTCTTTGCCCCTACTTCACCTGTCGCGGCGTTGGCTTGACCACTGTTCGTGAAGATAGCCCGAATTGTCTGGGAAGGCAGCAAGGCCTGAGAATAGAGAACGGGGGCTGCTTTGCATTCATTGAGAGTAAAAACTCCACTGGTTTGACAAGGAAACTCAGAGTAAATCAATCCAATGTCAGGCCGATATCGTCGCACTCCACTGTTTATACCGCTGGAGAAAAAACCTTTTGGAAGAGCTGTTCGGTAGATTCCTGCACCTAACGTCATGTGAGAGCCTCCAGATGATCTAAACCGCTATCGGGCGGGAGATCGTAAAGAAAATTAAAATTCTCTACAGCCTGGCTAGCTGCTCCCTTGAGTAAGTTATCCAACAGTGAGAATAAAAATACTTTTCCATCGATGACTTCATATCCGATATGGGTAAAGGCAGTGCCCACAACTGTTTTCAGGCGGAGGAGATGAGGCTGAGACTTGATGTGACCCCAGCGGACAAGTGGATAGCTCCCAAAATGCTTTGCATAGGCCTCACCAATTTTTTGGCACAGGATTTGGTCACTCAATCGAAGCCTGGGCTTCAAGTAAAGACTCGAGATAATTCCGCGACGGACATTGAGCAAATGGGTATTCATCGTCAGATCAACTTCTACTCCTGAAAGAGACTTGAGGGCTTGGAAAATCTCTGGCTGGTGCTGGTGGGTACCTACTTTATATGGAAGGCACTCTTCCGAAACCTCTGAGAAGGAAAGCGATTCTTCAATTTTACGTCCAGCACCAGTTGTTCCCGACTTCGCATCTATGACAATCTGTTCGGGCTGGATGAGTTCTTCCCTCAGGAGAGGGATGAGCGCCATGAGAATGGAGGTCGCATAGCATCCGGGATTGGCGATGAGACCTGTGCTTTTGATTTCATTAAAGGGCACTAAACCATAGGTGGACTGATTGGCTAATTCAATCGAATCAGGGGCTTCTCCGTACCATTGGCGGTAGATATCCCTGTTTGATTTATCTGGTAGGTCCTTCAGGCGAAAGCCTCCTGAGAGGTCGATGACATGGACCCCCTGTTCGAGTGCCGAAGAAGCCAGACTCCAAGAGACTTTGTGGGGAGTGGCCATAAATACAAGGTCGATGTCGTCGAAATGAGGATTTTCCAAACAGGGAGGGAGAGAGCGCCCAGGAGGGGGTTTCAGATAGCTACCCAATTCAAAATGGGAGCTGGCACTCACGAATTCAAGCTTCATTGCTGGATGACGCATGCAAATTCGCGTCAACTCCAGACCGGAGTAACCGCGGGCTCCAAGAATTGCGACTCGCGAGAGGGAGCTGTCTTTACGGAGTAGATTTCTCACCTGATTAGATTCCCTTTCAAGAGGCTCAGGGTAATATCCTGCAAGCCACGAAATGCATAATTATGCAATTGATTGCATAATTATGCCCAAATATCCAGCTAAAATTCAAAAAAAATAAAAATATGGAAATTTATGCACTTCAAGTTGACGGCCTTCGGGTTTATCTTTTATGTCCTGTGAGCTGAGTGTGGGCTTTGAGTGAGTTCCCTCGGTGGGACAGACAATGAATGCGATGAGAATGCGAGAAAGGTGACTTTATGTCAAAAACTGTTGTGTTGGTATATTCTGGGGGATTGGACACATCTATTTGTATTCCGTTAATGCGAGAAGAATATGGTTACGAGCGAATTGTGACAGTAACTGTCGATGTGGGACAACCGCAGTCCGACCTGGATCAGGCACAGGACAAGGCAAGGGCGTTGGGAACTGAGCATTACACCGTTGATGCAAAAGAGGAATTTGCCAAAGACTATTGCTTTAAGGCACTCCAAGCCAATGGGGATTATCAGGGGTATCCTATGAGCACATCAATTGCTCGTCCTGTCATTGGAGCTAAAGCTGCAGAGATTGCACGCAAGGTGAATGCGACCTCCTTTGCTCACGGATGCACCGGCAAAGGCAACGATCAATTTCGGATTGAATTTGCAATTCGGGCGATGATTCCTGAAGCCGTTATTCACGCACCTATTCGAGAACGGAACATGACTCGGAGTTGGGAAATCGATTATGCAAAAAAGCGAAATATTCCAATTCAACAGAGCTTAGATAAGATCTGGTCAATTGACGAGAATCTCTGGGGAAGATCAGTTGAGGGAGGACGCCTCGAGGAACCGAATTTCGTTCCTCCAGAGGAGATTTATCAGTGGACTTTGAGTCCAGAGAAGGCCTTGGCTGTACCGGAATCGATCACTCTCAAATTTGAAAAGGGCGTTCCAATCGAATTCAATGGCAAAAGACTGAGTCCGGCACAGATGGTTGTTCACTTGAATCGGTTGGCTGGCGCTCATGGAATTGGCCGCATCGATATTATGGAAGATCGTATGTTAGGTTTGAAGGTAAGGGAAAATTACGAGTGTCCCGCGGCAACGATTCTTCTCAAAGCTCACAGGGCATTAGAAAATCTAGTTCTTACAAGAGAGGAAATTCGATTTAAGTCTTTGGTTGACCAAGAATGGAGTCGAATGGCTTATGAAGGTCTTTGGTGGGATCCATTAAAGGAGAATCTCGAAGCATTCATAGACCAGACACAGTTGAGAGTGGATGGCCTTGTGCAGTTGAAATTATTCAAAGGTGTGGCTCAGGTCATTGGTCGTGAATCCAAATGGGCACTTTATAATGAAGACCTTGCGAGTTTTGACTCTACGACTTTTAATCAGAATGAGAGCACGGGGCAGGTTAAGAATTTTGGCATGCAATCACGCATGTATTATCAGCTCAAGAGGGCAAATACGTAATGGCGAAGTTATGGGGCGGAAGATTTGGGAAGGAACTTCATCAAGAAGTTCTGGCCTTTACGAGTTCCATCGCCACAGATCAACGTCTTTGGCCACACGATATTCAGGGAAGCCAAGCTCATGCTCGAATGTTGGGAAAATGTGGGATCATTAGCCTTCCCGATTCTGAGCAGATTGTGCGCGGTCTCGACTCCGTTGCGGCCAAGCTTTCCTCAGGCGAGTGGGCGTTTCAGGCTGAGGCTGAGGATGTCCATTCGGAAGTAGAAAGGCTTCTTGCCTCCGAGATAGGAGAATTGGCGGGAAAACTTCATACAGCACGCAGTCGGAACGATCAGGTTTTGTTAAGCACAAAACTTTATTTGCGGGCTGCGGTCACTGATTGGCTCTATGAATTGCAGGGTCTTCGCGCGGTCTTGAAAGATCTTGCAAAAAATCATCTCAATACCTTGCTTCCCGGTTTGACTCACACTCAGCATGCGCAGCCAGTCAGTTTGGCTCATCATTTGATGGCTTATTTTTGGATGCTCCATCGAGACGGCGAGAGGCTCATCGATTACAAAAAGCGGCTCAATAAATGTCCACTTGGAGTAGCCGCTCTGGCTGGCACCGGATTTTCAATTGATAGGCAGATGGTAGCCAAAGAATTGCAATTTGATGGGGTCACCGAAAATAGCCTTGATACCGTCGGAGACAGAGATTTCATTTTAGAGTTGTTGTCCATCACTTCCATCACCATGACTCATTTCTCTCGTTTGGCCGAAGAATTTATTTTGTGGTCGACACCAGAGTTTGGATTTTTGACCCTTGACGACAGTGTGACCACCGGCAGTTCCATCATGCCTAATAAAAAGAATCCAGATGTCGCAGAGCTCATTCGGGGGCGTACGGGGGTTGTTTTTGGTCAATTGATGGCGGCCCTCACATTAATGAAAGCAGTACCCCTGAGTTATAATCGTGATTTTCAAGAGGATAAGGAACTCATTTTTAAATCTCTGGATATACTTCGTGGATCGACGCGCATGTTTGTTTTGATGCTAGAAAACGCAAAATTTCATCCAGACAAAATGGCAAAGAGTTTAATGGGTGATACCTCTAATGCGACTGATCTTGCCGATTACCTTGCGAAGAAGGGCTTGCCTTTTCGTCAGGCTCATGAGGTGGTTGGTAAAATTGTATTGCACTGCGCCTTATCTGGTCAACCAATTGAATCCTTGGATTTGATGACATTTCACCAGTTTTCTCCCCTTTTCGAATCAGATGTGCTCAGCATTGTACTTCATCGGGCAGTGATGGAAGCAAGGACGTCCGAAGGCGGAACAGCTCCAGACGCAGTAAGTCGTCAGATAAAAATGGCCGAATAGAAATTTTTTTAAAAATTTTTTAGAAGAATGGTGGCTCTGATTTCAAGCACAAGACGCAGCAAGACATAGAAAACCTAGACCAAAGGCCTAAAGCTTCCTAGACCAAAGCCGAGAAGCTTCCTGAACACGTTGGAGCACACTTGATAGACTTCTATTTCAGCAGTCACTGAGTAGAGGGCTTATCGAGAGTCAGAAAGGAAGGGGCCATCAGCCCTCAACTTTTTGCAAACCTCCAAATTTAAAAACTGAATATTAACAACCAAGGCAATGATTGCCACCTTTACGCGTCTGGCCGTGGGGCCAGGGGATTCTTTTTAACCCGGAGAATCTGTGTGTGAAGTGGGGCCTAAAAAGGATGGAGCCGCAAGGTTTTTGGGAGGTACACAATGGGCTTAAGGATTCATACAAACATCGCTTCAATTAGCGCGCAGAGGCAGCTAACAAAACAGCAAAGTCGGATGGAGCATGCTCAGCAAGCTTTGGCCTCAGGCAGCCGAATTGTCACAGCCTCAGATGATGCGGCTGGATTGGCAATTTCGGAAAACATACGTGGCCAGCTCGCAGGAATAAAAATGGCTCGTAACAATGCCTACAATGCGGGCTCTCTGATTCAGGTCAGTGAGGGTGGTCTGAATGAGATCAATAATATTCTCATTCGTTTACGTGAATTAGGTGTACAGGCAGCTTCTGACACTGTCTCAGAAGTAGAGAGAAGTTTTCTCAATCAAGAAGCCCAACAAATGGTTGATGAATCCGACAGGATTGCGAAGTCAACTCGATTTGGAAATAAGACCTTACTGGACGGGTCTGGCGAAGAATTGGAATATCATGTGGGTCCATTTTCAGGAGAGGAAAATATTATTCGGTATAAAATTTCTGCCGACGCGACGGCCTCTACATTGGGAATCGACGGTATTACGGTGGAAGACAAAGAGTCGGCTCGGTCTACTTTGGAAGCTGTTGATCAAGCGATCGTCAAGCTCGGAAATTTGAGAGCGGATTTTGGCGCGGTCCAGAGTCGTTTGCAAATTACGACTTCTAACTTAGATATCCAAAATGAGAATTTATCTGCTGCAAAATCACGGATAAGGGATGCCGATGTGGCATTTGAGTCGTCTGAATTGACCTCAGCGCAAGTTCTTCAAGCTGCTTCGGTCTCGGTTCTCGCAGCGGCCAATCAAAATGGAGCATCGGCTCTTAAGTTGCTCAGTTGAGAATAGAGTTTTGAAAAGAAATTCCAAGGTTTACGGAGTAGTAGCCCACAGACGAAGCTACTCTTAAGCCCGCCCTGGGGCCCTCCCACAAGCCCCGGGGTATTTTAATGGACGCTCATCTTTCACGTGAGTTTCTATTTCCTACTGCAGAAGCGCTATCGCAATCCACTTTGAATTTTGTTTTTACCTTCGGTCCAAGAAAACTCGATGCGACCCGGCCTAACATTGAGGTAGGAGATTGGTAGGAAACCTCTTTCTCAAAAGTTCCCTTTTCCAAACGAGATCGGGTAAATTTAAATTCTCCGAAATATTCGCCATCAAAAAGCAAGAGAAGAAGCCCCTCCCTTTTCGCATCGTCGCTCCCAGCGGGCTGATATTCCAATTCAAAGAGGTATTTTATGATCGTCTCGTTTGCGTTTGCCTCTCTTAACTCTTCGTCATAGAGAGTGAAACGACCATGAGAATTCGGATCAATTTCAAATGATTTTTGTAGAGTTGAAACAGTCATGCCACCCGATTCATGCCATATGGACTTCGTTACACGACAAGTGATATTCAATCGATATCTAAATGGTTCCGTCCCGCTCGGTTTGGAATCTGCAAGTGCGAGAACCTGATGTATGGCAAGGACGGCGGCAAGACCTTGGGGCAAATGGCGACTCAGTGCTATCCTCAAAATTTTCAAAGTATTTCTCAGTAAAAAATAGATTTGACTCATGCGATTCAAGGCTCCTTGTAAAACTCAATGACCCGCAACGCAGGTTCTGAGCGTGGTGACAAGCCCAATGGGCATATGCATATAGAGTGCCACTCGGCTGGAGTGTTACAGGCTTCTGATGCAGAGGGGAAAGGAAGTTCTACCGATTTCTCGGACTGTCATTTTTACCCTCTTGAAAATTAAATCATCGCAGAATCTATGCAAGTCCTATCTTAAGGTTTCTAGAAGCAATGCAATTTGAGATTTGCCCGCACCTTCGGTCCGTAGAATTTTGTAGCAAAGCGACCAAAAATAGAGTGAGGAGATTGATAGGAGGTATCCTTTTCAATGATTCCCGTATGAAAGCGTGATCGGGAGACCTCAAATTCTCCCAGATATGCCCCATTAAGATAGGCAATCAGAACTCCATTTCTGGCAGAAGGATTTCTATCTATTTCTCTGTATTCCATTTGGATCAGACTCTTTGAAATGGTCTCCTGCGTTTCGCCGTCTTTGGTGACTTCGTGATCGAGGATAAATCTGTTGTCTTCTTCGAAGTGAATTGCTAGCGCCTTTTGAATCGCAGAAACAGTTGTGCCACCGGCTTCGTGATAAATGGATTTAGTTAGGTTGCACGTGACCAATAATTTATCGCCAATTGGCTCCGCAGCACTCGGAAAATTGGGCATACCAGCTGCATGATCAAGAGGAAATAAAATCAGCAAAAGAAAAAAAATAGAAAAATATTTTAGACTAATTATGTATGGAATCTTGATCACTGCTCGCCCCCCCGCCATGACTTTCATACAATAGTTTAGATAAGCTCGCATTGAAATTAAGTTCAGTCCTGTCAAATTTATGTCAGCATTTCTTATGTTTTTGTAAAAACCGTAGCGGAATTTCGCTAGTGCTCATGTTGAAAGTGCGTGCTGTTTGGGGATCCATTTTACCCAATCAAAAGTCCTGGGATTTCTTGACGAAGGTCTAGGCTAGCTAGAGAAAATTCGCTTTTGTTAGGATAAAAGTCGAGTTCACCTATGACAAAGGTCCAGTTTTCTGTGGACAAAGGTCCAGTTTAACTGGACTCGACTCAAGTGCAGCTAGACCTAGCCGAAAGGTTGAGTAAGCAAGCAGCAGTACCAAAGTCGAACCTGTCTGAGGAGATATTGTCTGAGTGACTGCGGACACTATTTTCGTTTGTAGGACAGGAGAGAAAAGGTTCTCTGCTCCAATGTGTTCAACCCAGGCCAAGGGATGGCCGCGCTTGAGATAGTGCCTTGTAGGTGAGGCCGTCCAACGGAGAGAGGGATTTTCACTTAACAAAAGGAGGGCATCATGTCCTTAACAGTAAGTACCAATATCTCGTCCATAGCGGCGCAAAACACTCTGGCTCGTAGCCAGCGAAGTTTGGAGAAAAGCTTTACTCAGCTAGCGAGCGGAAGCAGGATCACCAAAGCTGCAGACGATGCCGCTGGTTTGTCGATCAGCGAAACTCTGAAATCAACTATTCGGGGATACACTCAGTCTCAGCGCAATGCCAATGATGGAATCTCAATGGTCCAGGTCGCTGAAGGGGGACTGGCGGAGGTCAGCAATATTCTCACTCGCATGAGAGAACTAGGGGTTCAGGCCTCATCGGACACTGTAGGGGATACTGAAAGGGGCTTTATTGATAAAGAAGTTCAGCAGTTAAAATCTGAGATGCAGCGAATTGCTGAATCGACAAGATTTGGACAGACCCGTTTGTTAGATGGATCGGGCCAGGAATTTTCGTTTCAAGTAGATATAGGAAATAATGATTTTCAGGATCGAATCAATTTCGACTCCAGTGCACAAGTTGCAACCACTCCTGAATTGGGTGTGGATGGATTTGACTTTTCGTCAAAGGATGGAGCACGCGAAGCACTTGATATCCTGGAAGGATCTCAGCGCCAGGTCAATGGATATCGTGCCACATTGGGAGCCATACAAAACCGCTTGATTTCCACAGCGGAAAATCTGGGAGTCGCAATCGAGAATTTCTCTGCCGCGAATTCTCGAATTAGAGATACTGATGTAGCCCAATCCTCGGCGGAATTGGCAAGGAACAATATTTTGTTAAGCGCCTCAATAGGAGTACTTGCACAGGCTAACCAAACACCGGCGGCGGCATTGCGTTTGATAAATCAATAGGAATTTATGAGACGAGAAGGGACCTTAGACTCCTTTTGTTCCTTCGGTGCCAAACCTACCCAGGGGGAATTCCCCCTGGGGTACTTTTGACCTAGAACTGAGGACTAGAATCGCAGTTCAAAATAATGTTTTTTCGGGATTTGTCCGAGTAAGGAGGCATGAACATTAAGTCCATTCTTCCCTTCATTCCCGGACTCGCATCGCGGGCGAAGTTGGAAGCCAAACAAGAGGTGGCTTCTCACGAGGCGGGTGATCGCGAGCCAAATGGAAAACAGGAACGGGGCGACGGCCATCCGCAAAGGCCTTTAACTCCAGAAGAGGTAGCTAAAGCGGTTGATATTCTAAAGGAATTGTCTGGCGTAAAGGCAAGTTCCCTGAGTCTTAGAGTTGTGACAAAAGAGGACTGTACGGTCGTTTTAGTCGAGGGACCAACTGGCGAGGTTGTACGACGTTTGACCGAATTGGATCTTTGGCATGTCCTGAAAAATCAAGAGAAGAAGACCGGTCATATTCTTGACAAGGCTATGTAAAATTAAGTTGGTCAATTTTACGAATATTGGTCCAAGCCATTTTATTGACTCATAACAAACTCCAATTTTGGGTCATAATCAAAAAAGACAACCTATCACCAATGTCAGGAGGACCCGGGTGCCCGCAATTACTTTTGGTGGAATGGCAAGTGGATTGCCCCCAAATCTGGTTGATCAGCTTATCGAAGTGGAGAGGCAACCCATAAAAGTCCTTGAAGGGAAAAAGACAAAAGAAGAAACGCGCCTTAAACTTGTTGGGGACTTAGAAGCGCGCCTTGGAAAAGTGAGAGATTCAATCGGAACGCTCGCTTCTACAAAGGGATTTAATGATATCAAGGTTCAGTCAGGTGATCCAAATATCGTGCAAGGGGCGGTCGACCCAAGCGCAAGTGTTTCGGGAAGTTGGAATATTGAGGTTGTGGAGCTAGCTCAGAAGGCATCGGCCGTCACAAATGGGTTTCCCGATAAAAATCATACCGAGTTAGGTATTGGCTATTTTAAGTTTGAAACTCCGGAGGGGAGCAAAGAGGTCTACATAAATGGGACTAACAACACTCTAGAAGGAGCGGCCGCGGCAATCAATTCGTCTGGAGTTGGGGTGAGGGCGACAGTCGTCAATGATCGAAATGATCCGGACCGTCCATTTAAACTTATGATTTCTGGTGATTCAGTTGGAGGGGACAATCAAATCCAATATCCCACTTTGTATTTTTTGGATGGAGATTTAGATCTCTATTTTGATAGCCAAAGAGAAGCACGCAACGGACTCATCAAAGTGGATGGATTTGAATTTGCAATCAACAGCAATACAGTCACCGATATCATTCCCGGAGTGACTTTGGATATTAAACAAGCAGCCCCCGGTCGTCAGGTGAACGTTACAGTCAAAGAAGATCAGCAGGTGGTTGCAGGAAAAGTCGATCAATTCGTCAAATCTATCAATGAGGTCCTCAGCTTCATTCAAGGACAAAATCGGATGGACGAAAAGACGGATACGACCCAAACCCTGGGCGGAGACGGAATGTTGAGAGGCATTGAGAGTCGGATTCGCCGACTCATCCAGGATCCTCAGTATGGAATACCTTCTTCGATCACGCGCCTTAACCAGCTTGGAATTGCCTTTAATCGCAATGGTACGGTCGATTTTGATCAGGAGAAGTTCAACTCCGTTCTTGCAAAGGATCCGGGAGGAGTGCAGATGTTCTTCGCTGGCGATGGATTCAATGTGGGCTTTATTCCCAGTTTGAAAAGCACATTGGCCACAATAAATAATTCAGCCTTTGGTCCTCTCGCCCTTCGTAAGAATTCTCTGCAAGGCAATATTCGGAGAATAGATGAAAATATTGCCAATAAAGAAAAAATGATGGAGCGAAAGGAAGTAAGCCTTCGAAGAAAATTTTCTGCCTTGGAAGAGACCATGTCTCGACTGAAGTCTCAAGGCGGACAGCTAGCCGCCATTGGAGGTGGAGGTGGAGGTGGAGGCGGAGGAAAAGTAGGTCCGGGATAGCGAAGAGACGTTAACATTCATTTTGAAACACCGATACGTTAAAGGAACAGTGAAAAAATCCAGAAGGAAAGGTCAAACCAATCAAGGGTCAGAGGGTAAAACAAAGTTATGAAAAGTGGATATCAGCAATACAAAAAGACTTCTGTAGAGAGCGCAAGTAGAGAAAAACTTCTTCTTATGATGTACGAAGGAGCGATAAAATATATCAAACGCGCCCAGATTGCGATGGAGAAAAAGGATATTGCTGGACGAGGTGAAAACATTGGCAGGGCCTTCGATATTGTGATCGAGCTTAACTCCACCCTTAATCATGAGGTGGGTGGAGATTTGGCTGCAAATTTGGAACAGCTCTATATGTTCATTACAGATCAGCTGACTCAAGCGAATGTGCACGGCAAGGTCGAGCACCTTGAGAATGCATTAAGAGTTTTAACTACTTTGTATGAAGGTTGGACGCAGGCAATTGATAAAATTAAAAAAGAAGAGCAAGTGAGATAAAAGTCGACCAGGAGGGTGGATATGACAGATATAGTCGGTTTGCTGGAGAATAAGAACAACTGCCTTCAATTATTCTTCGATCTGAACGAGGCGGAGATTGTCAATTTTGATGGAGGTAATTTCGATAATCTTGACAATTTTTATCAGGGACGCGAATCAATTCTGAATATGATTCAAAAAATCGATAAGAAAATCGAAGATTCCAATAGCAATGTTTTGAATTATGAGGAAATTACCAACGCGAACCGAAAATCAGTCCTAGAATGTCTGACGCTCAAGAATGACTTGGTGGCAAAAATTCTAGCTCAAGATTTGCACATTCTGTCGGTCATAGAGGCGACAAAGTCGATGATTATCAAAGAACTCTGTTCTGTGAAATCTGCGCGAAAGGCCATGAGGGGCTATCATTCAGGAATCAGCGACACTCATTTGGATGAGAAGATCTAGAAGCATAGAATTGCTGTGAGTCTCATTGCGGCTGGACTTTAGTTCCAGCTTAAGTGAAGTAGGATATGTCAAAAATCCGACTCATGCATTTTACCAGCGTCAAAATTCTGTCATATATTTTCTCGGCTCTCCCGCCATTGTCTTTTGAGACTGGCATTGTAGTTGCTTTCTCCTTTTGAGAGGGTGGATTATGCCTATCATTGACACTATTGAAGTTCGTTCAGAGTCCCTTGATTCCCTTCTAAATTTGAAGACCCTGGACTCTTCCCTGCGCTCCCCTCGTACTCAGACCAGATTGGGGCAGGAGGAATTTGGGATTGAGGAAATGAAATCTCAAGTTGTAGCGAGTCATGCTGAGGTTTTGCAAAATGCGATTGTATTGATCGAGGCAGGAGAACACTCCTTGGGGAGATCGCTACTTCGCAGAGTGCTTGGGCAAAATTCACGACACCCCCTCGCGATTCGTTTGATGGGAGATAGTCTAGAAGCCGAAGGGCAGACAGACGATGCCATTCGTTGTTATTCAGAATTACTCAAAATTTGTGAGTCAGGAGACGTTCATTTCAGACTGGCCTCCGCTTACTATAAGATATCCCAGGATGATGAGGCCACGAACCATTTTCTGTTGGGTTTGGAGTGGCACACGCATACCAATCTGGAACTCTTTGAGGCCTTCAAAAGCCTAGGTAACTTGGCTCTTCGGAACGGAGATCGTGATGGAGCTGAAGAGTACTACAATCGTGCCTTTGCCCTCAATCCACATTCCGATGTTCTCTTGGTGAACTATGGATCCTTGGAAATTCAGAGAGGCAATTTGGATCGAGCGGCCGTGAGGTTTCGAGCGGCAGTTCATGAGAACCCTGAAAACGACCGTGCCTGGCTTGGTTTGGCCTTAGTTCATCGGCAGTTCGGCGATCTCAATTTGTGCTGGGGAAATCTCGAGAGAGCTTTGGATCTAAATCCAAGAAACGAAATAGCTTTGGGACTTCTGGCCGATTGGGCGACGAAGGACAATCAAGTCGCGAGGGCCGTCCCGCGTTTTGAAGCCTATCTTCAATTGAATGATCGAGACGCAGAGAAGAGCTTTGTCTTAGCACAGTTTCTCTTTTGGTTAGGTCGATTGAATCAGGCAGATTTGGAGGTTGAGAGGTTTCTTACTTTAGATCCGAAGTCTGTGGATGGCTTAAAACTTAAAAAGCAAATTGAACAAGGCTTGAATATGCATCTTAATGGGGCCGGTCCATCCTATGGATGAAGCCTATTCTAAGTCGGGAGACCCTATTCTGAGAGTATGCGAAAGATTGCTTTGTTCACAGGTGGATCCGATCAAAGAGGCGAATAGGTGGATAGAGGGTCATCATCAGATATTGACTGCGGGAATGGGAGTGATCGTTCTCGGATTGGGCGCGGGATATCACATTGCTGCTATCCGCAGGAAACACCCCAACCTTAGAATTGCCGTATTTGAGGCTCATCCACGGTGTATTCAATTTGCTCAACAGCAGTTTCCTATTGAACTTTTTGAGGTGCCGATTTTGAAATCGGAGGAGACCACATCAATATTCAAGAATGTTGATCTGCGAAAGATAGTGGGGGGCCAGTTTAGAATTCTGACTCATCTCCCGAGCGTCGCGATAAATCCCCTTTGGTACGAGCGAATGAGAGGGATTCTTCTCGGCCGAACAAATGAGGGCCTAAGATATCAAATAGGCTTGGTGCCTGGTTTTTCAAAATTGAGTCCAAAATTATCTCTACAGCCGCAGGAGGATTCGATCGACTGGAGGGTCTTCGATCGACTCAGTGGTAATGATTTGGGGCTTGTTCCAGATCGTGAATTTTTTCTGATGCGAGCCTTGCGAGAGTTGATAAAATGAAAATACTTGTGGTCAGTCTTCTTAGAATTGGCGATGTCCTTATGGCTTTGCCGATGCTACAAGGACTACGTCGGGCTCATCCAGGGGCTGAAATTCATTTGTTAGTAAATACTGCGGCTTCATCTTTAGAACCTCTGGTTGATTTTGTTCGTTGGCACTATTTTGACCGTTCCAATCTTCAATTGGGACTTGGTGACTATGATCATTCAATCTTTGATTCATTTCATAAACTCAGCTCTACGGTGGATAGTCTCAATCAACAATCCTTTGATCTCCTCATCAACGTGACACAAAATCGCTTGAGCGGATGGTTGTGCTCAGCCATTCATGCCCGAGATAAGATTGGTCTAACTATTGATCGAAATGGGATGGGCCGCTATGGGTCCTCCTGGTTTAACCATCTCAATGATTGTGCTGGAGAAGAAAACTTGGAACCCTTTCATTACAGTGACATGTTTTCCTACGGAGCTGGGGTGAGACCAATAAATGACTTAACTCTGCGTGAAACTGAGGAGGGCCTGCGAGAAGCCGAAAATTTGATGCCCAAGGGTGATGGGCCTCTCGTCCTTGTTCAAACTCTGACAAGTGACCCGAAGAAAAATTGGAGCGAGAGTCTCTGGATACAGACATTGTGTTCTCTCAAATTATTACGGCCCCAGGCACGCTTTTTAATATTGGGGGCGCCTTTTGAGCGCGATGCACTTCTGCAATTAACCGCAGAATGTGAAAAGAGGAAACTAAATTGTGACCTCGCCCTGTGTTCTATTTCTGGAGCATTTAGTCTTCTCAAGAGGGCAAGTTTGCTTGTTACTGGAGACACGAGCATAAAGCATTTGGCTGGATTAGCGAATTGTCCAACTCTGGAATTGAGCGTCGGCAGCAGTGATTTCAGAAAGACGGGAGTGTACCGAGCTGGAAATGTGATTATCCAATCCCTTGAACCTTGTGCTCCCTGCCCACAAAAAGGTCTCTGCATTCACTCTGATCATCGCTGTGGGGACAGGCTGACCCCGGAACTAGTTGCTTCAGTGGCTAACCAAATCATAGAGGGGTTCGATGGCTCACTTCGTCTGCTCGCACACGAATATCGAGAGGATGTTCGGATTTATAAGACAGGATTTATTGAGACGGGCTATTGGGTTGCTACTCCTCAGTGTTCACACGCACAAGAGTTGATGGTGCGAAAATGTCTGGAGAAATCGACCTGGAAGCTAATGCTCGAGAGAGAGCATCAGAAAAAGATCGGAGAGTTTGGCAGCGAAGGACGAGGACTCTTACTTTCGATGGCTGAAGATCCCTCGTCTTTTGATAGAGAACAGCTGAACCTCAGTCTTCATAAGATTGAAAAAGACGCACTTGTCTTCGAAAAATGGAGTCGGTGCATTTTTGAAAAGGCTCAAATACTCAGCAGGTGTGGCGACAAGAGGAATGCATTGACTGACTTAATAGAGGTGTTAGCAAAACAAGCCGCGGGAGGGGATGGGGGCGCGGGTCTGCTGCTGTCTTATCTTCGATCGATAGATGGGTTTCAGGAGGAGGGATTGGTGAATCTGAGCGTTTTACGCCGTATTTGTAGCTTAGTTGAGGATCTAAAGGTGAGGTCAGATATTCGTTTAAGAATAGTTCGCAGCATGCAAACTGAACAAGGAGCCATGATATGAACGACGGAGTCAAACATCTGAGGCAAGCTCTCAAAAAATTAGAGGAATCAGCTTGTAAAATTGTTGAAACGCAGGGCTACACCAGCGAAATGAAAAAGATTCGATTGCTAGAGGAGCTGATCAAGGAGCAGTTAAAGCATGAAAATACTCGTCGTTCAACTAGCACGGCTCGGTGACATTTATCAGTGTTGGCCTATCGTAAGAGCCATACGGCGGCAAATTCCCGGAGCGGAGATTCATTTACTGGTTCGTAAGCGATTTGCATCAGCCCTCGATGGGATCGGAGTTGATTGCAGAATCCATCAGATGAATTCTGCAGAGATTCTTGAACCAATATTTGGTTTGAATAATGATCACCAGCAGGCTCTTGACCGCATCTCGCTATGGACAGACTCCCTCAGAGATTTTCATTTTGATCGAATCATCAATTTGAGCTTTTCTCCCTTTGCAAGCTACCTTGTGAGCGCAATCTCCCAGACCAATACTGAGGTGAGAGGGTACACGCGAACTGCGGACGGATACTTGGCTATACCTGATGATCCCAGCGCCTATTTTTACGCTCAAGTAGGTGTTGGCAAGAGTAACCGTGCCCACCTCTGCGAGATATTTGCGTCTGTTGCTGAAGTTGAGTTGATTGAGCAAGACTGGAGTCTCAGAGTCGATCAGCAAAGCTTGGCAGAAAAGAATCGAGTTTTTAACTGCTATGGAATCCCTACTGAAGTTGATTATGTCGTTCTTCACATTTCAGCCAGTGATCCGAGAAAGACCCTCAGTTGGTCCCAGTGGGCGAAAGTCGCAAGTGGTTTGCTGGACAATTGGTTCGGCCATTTGATTCTCGTTGGGGGTGCAGAAGATTATTTGGTTTCGAATCGTGTGATAGATAAATGTGGCTCTTCTCGCATTCACAGCCTAGTCGGAAGAGCGAGTTTGATTGAATTATTCCCTTGTCTTCACTATTCCAGTCTTGTGATGGGGGGCGATAGTGTTGTCATTCAGATGTCAGCGCTTGCTGATGTGGCATGCTTCAGCCTTAGCTTTCCTATCGTAAATTTTTGGGAAACGGGTCCTCTGAAGCCCGGTTCGAGAGTAATGATTGTCAATCGCCCTCAAGTGGACGATGTGGGGATTGTCGTTGAGGAAGTATTGCGCCATCTCAGAGGGCACGATACAAAAAGTGAAATGGCGACAGCCACTGAGGAGAGTCCTGTTCACTACAGAACAGAGAATTATGTCCCTTCTAATGAATTTGAGTGGGAATTCATTCGCGCCCTATATATGAAGGAAAACTTTCCTCCAGTGCCAAATGAATTGGTTCTTCACGGCCTATACCGCCTTTCTGAATTGGCAGATCTTGCTATTTCCCAGACTCTCACTCTCAGTAAAGAGGGAGTGCGTGTGGCCGCTGCTGAGATATTAAATCAGACGGATATTTTGATAGCGAGCATCAGGAGAATGGTTCCCGAGCTAGACCCACTTATTTCTTGGTTTGAAACCGAAAAGCTTCGGATTGGGCCCGGAAATATAGAGTTCCTCGCTTTGCGGACGCGTCAGGTCTTTGAATCCTTAAAATTAGTGGCAAGCTTATATACGGCTGGAGAAGGAACTACATATCACGGTCGGGAGGGGGCTCATGCAGAAGACAACTTGGACAGCTGAGCAGATCGATGCGGAATTTAGAGATTTAGGCTCTCTATCTGAGGTGATCAAGGTCATCGAAGGATATTTCTGGCGCAGGGGAGAGGTCATCTGTGAAATCCGAGTGAATGGGATGTTTATGGATGGAAAGGACGAAATTCGTTTTGCCTCTGAGAAAGTTGAAAGTTTGGAGTCGATAGAAATAAAATCGCAACGTCCCCAAGACCTTCTGGCTGAAACCCTACGCTCGGTTTCTGAGTACCTGCCTCGAGTGAAAGAGTCGGCTATAGTTGTGGCTGAGCGATTTCAGCAAGGAAGCAATGAAGAGGCCCATCGTCTGTGCTTGAAAGTCTTGGACTCGTGTCGGTGGCTCAGTGATTGGCTGTTTTTGGTGAAGAAGAGTTGTGGAAATTGGGCTCATGTGAAAGTTTCTGAGGATCTTTGGAGACGTGCAGAATTGACTTTTACCAATGTGCTAAGAGACCTTTGCTCGGCATATGAGAACAAGGACTTTGTCGCATTGGCCGATATTTTGGAATATGAGTTGAGTAATTCCCTTGGACAATGGCTGGAGTTGGTTGGTCTTTTGGGCATGAGTTTTAGTCCCACGATGTCCAACTCCGAATGCCTCGGCAATTCTTCCGGGAGCTCTCACATGAACAGCTCGACGGATTTAGCTATGAACCTGAAATAGTTAGTGAATAGCTATGATGAATTTGTCGGCTGAATTGGAATTTCACTTTGACTTGATTCTTTGGGTTGGGCCAGCCTCAGAGTTAGTTTCAGCTGTCATGTCAAAGTTGAGCTTTTTGACAAAGCCAATAGCGATAGAAATGGTCACCAGTTTTGAATCCTGTCGGCTTCTCAATTTTGATAGATTTGGCGTCGTCCTGTTTGATTTGAGAAATGCGACTCATTCCAGATGGCAAACTGAATTGACTCAGTTACGCCATCGTAGCCTTGATCTCCCTTTTATTGTTTTATTCGATGAGAAGACTGAAGCTGGGCTTTTGACCGCGGTTAACGAAATTGGCATTTTTGCAGCTTTTGATGGGACAAGCGCTGTTCAAGATCTCAGCGTGGAGCTGGTGGCTGCATGCCATTTTCGAGGAAAAGCGAGATCCACATCATCTTATCTCAGCGCTTTGAAGACTCAGAACCAGAAACTCGAAGGAATTAATCACCAGTTGACTTGCTCTCTGGCAATTAGAGATGAAGAATGGAAGAAATCAAAATCAAAATCCGATCTGCAGAAAGCTGAGATGAGGCAGCTTATTCGCTTTGTAAAGAATTTAGCTGGCCTTGTGGCGATTGAGGAACTCATTGAAGTTTTGAAGCAAGAAACCAAGCACTTTCACCAGGTCCAGGATCCGGTCCTAGTCTGTTCCTTTCCTGACGGTTCATGCACTCTGTTTTTTATTCAAGCCGGTAAAATTAGCATCCGATCTATTCAGAATTTCTTGGTTGATGATTTAAAGCCGCGCATAAATGAAAAATCTGACAGTCTATATTTAGCAAATCTCTGTTCCAGGCCGTTTGGTCCCGTATTGGCAATACCGATCGCTTCGGTTAAAGAAGGGGAAGACTCAAAAGACCCCCGAACGAAGGCAATGGTTTTTTTTGAAAATTCACTTGTTGGTTCAGAGCTTGAAACCTTTTTGAAATTTATATCGCAAAGGGTTCAGGCAGTTAGCATTGCTTTGGATAGAATCGTTCTTGAGCAGGACCTACGGAAGACAAGTCGTTTATGGGAGGAATCGTTTGATTGCATTGAAGAGCCCATTGCGATTATGGATGTAAACTTCAATGTTTTGCGCGCAAACAGAAGCTTTTTTAGACAAGAAAAGGCTGCAAGCTGCCACTTGAGTTTCAATGGTTCCGACGATAAATGCACAGGGTGTCCACTTCCAGAGGTTCTAGAGAAATCCCAACCAGTCATTTCTCAGGTCAGGAGAGAAGCTCGACTATTCGAAGTCCATGCCTATCCGATTCGCCTGATGGAAAGAGAAAATACTCCCACTGTTGTTAATTACTATTTAGATGTAACAAAATCTCAGGAACTTCAATCACGTGTTGCCCAAGTTGAGAAAATGGATGCGGTAGGATATTTGGCGGGTCACATTGCTCATGAATTAAATAATCCACTTGCAGGCATTCGCGCAACTGCACAGATCATGCTTCATGATCGCAAGGAGAGAGACCGCCTCTACAATGATTTGGTTGAGGTTGAAAGGGCGGCCTCACGGTGCCAGGCGATCATTTTCAACCTCCTTGAGTTTTCGAGCGACAGGAGTGATACTTCGATTAATTTGATCAGTTTGAATGACATGATTGAGAAAACTCTGCCCTTACTTAAAGCGGCAATGATTCCTTTTTTCAGAGAGATTAACCTCACCTCAGAAAGTACAAATGTGAGAGCGGAACCTCAGCTTTTACAACAGGTCATCTTCAATATCGTTAACAATGCTTGTCAGGCGATGGGAGACGAGGGGACCTTAACTATTTTGACCCATCACACCATGATCGATGGTTTGGATTACATAGATCTTCTTGTGCGGGACTCAGGAAAGGGAATTCCAGTCGATATTCAGCATTCCATTTTTAATCCCTTCTTTACAACTAAGGAAGTTGGGCAAGGAACGGGTTTAGGATTGAGTATCAGCCAGAGAGTGGTCGAAGGATTTGGGGGCAAGATTTTTTTGAATAAAAGTAATTTGGAGGAGGGCACTGAATTTGTTATTCGTCTGCCCTTTGCTGGTAATTCTCAATGAGAATCCTTGTCATTGATGATGAGCCTTTGTTGCGCAGGGCACTCGGGAGAGTGGGGCAAATGAGAGGGCATACTGTTTTTGAGACCTCCAATGGGGCCGAGGGGCGCAAAGTATGGCAGTTCGAGCGCCCAGAATTGGTGTTCGTGGATGTGTTGATGCCGGGAATAAGTGGTCCTCAGCTCCTCAAGGAAATGGGAACAGGCCATGGAGCCAAGGTTGTCTTGATTTCTGCCTATTCTGGGGATTATAACCTGGAAACGGCCAAATTCCTCGGTGCGGACATGTTTGTAGCCAAGCCATTTGAAGATATTTTTGCGATATTTTCTGCCGCCGAGGCTTTGTGTCGATGAGATAGGTAAATCGACGATGAGAGTTATCTCTGGAAAATTTAAGGGAAGGAACTTAGTTTCTTTTCAGGCCCCTCATATTCGGCCGACGACAGACAGAGTCAAGGAGAGCTTATTTAATAAGCTGATTCATGAAGTTTCTGAAGCTCAGGTGCTAGATCTGTTTGCGGGTACTGGAAATTTGGGAATTGAGGCACTCTCTCGCGGTGCCGCCGCTGTGACTTTTGTGGAATTGAGTGCCAAGAGTCTGAGCATTTTGAAAAAAAATCTCCATCTTTTGGGACTCACTGGAAGTGTTCAAGTCCGGCTCGTCAAGGAGGATGTCCTTCGATTCATCAAGCGTTGGCGGGGCACTCCTTTTGATCTTATTCTTGCAGACCCACCGTTTACGGAGCAGATTGCCCATGAGGTGATGCAAGCTATCTCGGTATCTGCCCTGTTGAGGGAGGGTGGGATAGTGGTTATTGAATCTGGTCAGCATGAACAAATTGAAGATAGCTATCCCCCTTATATTCTCTTGGACAGGCGCAGTTTTGGTGATAAGTTGCTGTCGTTCTTTGTCCTGTCGGAGAGTGACTCTGATGGTGGGCGAGGTGATTCATGATTCGCGCCGTATATCCTGGAAGTTTCGATCCGATTACGTTTGGCCATTTGGACATTATTCAGCGAATATTGCCCCTTTATGATGAGGTCGTTGTTCTTGTTGCTCAGGCTGAGCAGAAACAGTATTTTTTCAGCGGATCCCAGCGGGTCAATATGATTGCGGCTTGTTTGGCACCTTCCCCGAAGTTAAAAATTGAGTGTTATTCGGGCCTGACAATTGACTTTGTTCGTCAGATTGGAGCTCAGGTTATTGTTCGTGGTCTCCGGGCGGTTTCTGATTATGAGTATGAATTGGCAATGGCAAATATGAATCATAAATTGGCCCCTGAAATTGAAACGATGATTGTGTTCACTCGCCCTGAATACAATTATGTGTCCTCACGCATGGTGAAAGAGGTTGCTATTAACGGAGGTTCTCTCCAGGATTTGGTGCCTGAGCCAGTTGTTGAGGCGCTAAGAACTTGCATTAGGAATAAATAATTTCGTAATTTATAAATTTAAATAAAGGGTTGTTAAATGCTCTCAAAACGTGTTGAAAATCTAAAATCGTCACCCACACTCGCTCTCGCTGCCAAAGCGAAGGAGTTAAAAAATCAAGGTCTTGATGTTTATTCTCTCACAGTAGGAGAGCCAGACTGGGACACTTTTGATCTGATAAAAAAAGCAGGAATAGAGGCAATTCAAGCAGGTCAAACAAAGTACAGCCCTGCTGAAGGGACGCCGGAGTTACGTGCGGCTATTTGCCAGCAAACTGTCTTAGATTTAGGGGTTCACTATGACCCGAAGCAAGTGACTGTTACAGCCGGAGCGAAATTTGTAATTTACAGTGCGCTCCAGTGCCTGATTAACCCGGGTGATGAAGTTGTCATCCCTTCACCTTACTGGGTGAGTTATCCCACGATGGTAGAATTGGCCGGTGGTGTCCCGGTCATTGCCAAATGTGGAACCAAGGAAGGGTTTAAACTCACGCCAGAGATTTTGGCTCGAAGTTTGAGCTCTCGAACAAAAATGCTGATTCTGAATTCTCCAAGCAACCCGACGGGTGTGATTTACACTCGCGATGAGTTGCAGGCCATTGCGGAGGTACTGAGGGAGCACAGAGAGGTCGTCGTTCTAAGCGATGATATTTACAATCGACTTGTTTTTACAGGAGAATCAGTGGCTCCTCATCTGTTGCATGTGGCCCCAGACCTTGCGGATAGGACTCTCGTGGTCAATGGAGTTTCAAAAACCTATGCTATGACGGGGTGGCGATTGGGCTGGGCCTTGGGTCCGCACGAGATTGTAAAGGCGATGACAAATCTTCAGAGTCAATCGGTCAGTTGCGCAAGCCCTTTTACCCAGATTGCTGCCCTTGAGGCTTTGCGCTCCGGAAGCGAAAGTTTAAAGCCGTTTCTCAAAAAGCTTCATGCTCGGCGAGATTTTGTTTTCGAGAGATTGTCAAAAATGAAGGACATCGTGGTTGAAAAGCCCCAAGGGGCCTTTTATATCTGGCCCGATTTTGGTAAGATCTGCGGCAGGGGATTTAAAGGCAAATGCCTTGCAGGCTGTTCAGACATTGCAAGAGTCCTTTTGGAGGAAGAGTTGGTTGCGGTTGTGCCTGGTGTTGAATTTGGGGCCCCCGGATTCTTGAGGTTGAGTTTTGCGCTCAATGAGGACAGACTGGGCAAGGCGCTCATGAGAATAGAGTCCTTTCTAGATAGACTTGAATGACGAGAAAAGAAGACGGCAACAGGGGGGGGTGTATGTTGAAAAGATTAATTTCTGGTTTTGTGTCGATCAGTGCTTTGGTTTTTGTTTCAGGGGTTGGATTCTCTGCATATGCGCAGGCCAGAGGTTATCTCGGCGCCATTGGTGGCATCAGCGTTCCGAGTTATGAGAACACCAGTTCCCGCGTTGCCTTTGGATTGGTGGGAGGCACGAGACTTGACGGGGAACTTGGTATCGGCGCTTATTATCTTAATTCTGCCAAGTCAGAAGATGTGGCTGGGATTCAGACTGCTATTGATTACGGTCTTTTTGGTATCGAAGGGTCTTTTCATTTTGAAGGTGTTGCCGATGGGGCATTTGTTGGGGTTCGAGTAGGGACGACTAAGTTGAAAGTGGGACCTACTTTGAATACGAGCCCCACCCATTATGGGTTGGTCTTTGGTTATGATAAATTTCTGAATGAAAGTGTATCTCTTGGAGTAGAGGGAAGTTGGATTTCTATTGAATCCTCATCCTATTCCGGGAATGAGTTAAAGGGATTTAGCGCCCTTAATTTTATGATTGCTGCAAAATTCTGGTTTTAGAGTCATTTTGAGGGGAGGGTGACTGATGGGTGGGATGGACTGGCTTCAAGGTTTCGTCGATCTGGTTTTGGCCGTGGGAGTTTATGTTCTTTGGGTAAAACTTAAACAGCCACCGCAGGACGACCCTCGACTCAGTCGCGGGCTCCAATTGCTGCAGAGCAAAATAGCGGTCCTTGAAGATCTTTCGGATCGCACAGAGGTGCAGGTCGGGCAATTGACTGCTCTTTTGGAACAGAAGGTTCGAAAAGTTCAGGCGAAAATTGAAGAATCTCAAAAGCAGCTTCAGATGATAGACCAATCAATGCAGAGAAGTCGCGAAGTAGCGGAGATATTCCAGGACAAGATCCCTCATGAGGAAATTATTGAAAGGCAAAATACGATTAAGTATATCAAGGCCGCTCAGCTTGCTCACGAAGGAAAGACAGTTGCTGAGATTTCTCAGGTTGTGGATTTACCTACCGGTGAGATAGAATTTATTGCGAAGGTCAATAGAGACACTTTAATGTTTGATTCTAGCGCTCTACCGGAGTGGGCCAGACAGCCTAGCGCCACTGATGATTCTGTGGGCGGCCAATTCGCAGCCGCCGATAGCCGTGACGCCTTTGTATTCAAGGAGTCAGCTGAGGATTTTGAATTTCGAGAGAAGGATCTGGCGCGCGCTTTCGATATTCCTGAGGGGGACTATTCGTCTTTAAAGAAGTTGGGAGATGATTTTCGGCAAGCTTGTCGAGACTATGAGGAGCAACAGGTGGCGCAGTCTCGAGCTGAGCCTCATCGGGTGGTAGAGTCTGCTCGAAGTTTGACTGAAAAAATCATTGGCAAGGCCACTGAAATGCTTCACGACCGTGGAATTGCGTTTAAAGAGAGCGCTATTGACCAGGAGCAGAAGCTGGATGCGGTCTTCCTTCCTGTCGCAGATGATTTTCAAGACACAAAGAAATCTGGAGCGGTTGATTCTCCGGCGATTGCTTCCGAATTGGAAATCATAATGCCCGAATCAGCACAAGAGTCGCCTGCAGGAAAAAAGGCAATCCCCTTTGTGTTAAAAAAGGAGGAAAAGCTGATCAGAAGAGTGGAATTTCCGCGCATAGATTCGAACGATCCGTCGAGATAGTTTCTGTGAAACCAACTCTTTCTCATTTGAAAGTAGGAGACCAAATCAAAGGACGCATTTTAGAGATTCAGGACGATGGTTCTTTGATTATCAGTTTCCAAGGTGACTTGATTCGCGTTTGCAATCAAACTCAAAAGATTTTAAAGTGCGGCAATTCCATAGACTTGATCGTGACAGCCATCAACCCTTATGCTTTTCGCCTTGCGGAGAATCAAGGACTGCACATTGATGTTTCGATCTAGATCTATTTAGAGCTCTCTCGTATAAATCGACTTAAATAATATCTCACCAAGAAGTCGAGATTGATCACCTGGTCGTTATAAGTCCATTTGAGTTCTCCGAAAGCTCCCCATGCTCCTTTCAAGAGATCTTCTTTTCCCAAGTTTTCATCAGGATTTTGACCGGGTAAAAAACTAGCACCGATCTGATTGAAACGAACTCCAATGAGGCCTGGTTTTCGAATTGCGAAAATGAGTTTATAGCCATTTCGGAAAAGCATAAAGTCAGCTTGTGTTTTTGAAATTCCATAAATTTTCACTAGTCCAATGGAGGATCCTTTGAGCTGATTGAAAGCTGAGGCACTCTCAACAAACGAGGCCTTGAGATCATTCATAAATTCAATTGTTGTTAATGAGACGTCCTGCGCGGGATCAAAACCAGCTGAAAAATCAACAATCCCTGACTCTTCCATTTGCCGCTCAGCTGAAATTAGATCCCGAATCCACTGTAACTTGTCCATCTTTCCCCCGGAGGAAGTCATCACTCTGCTTTAATAGATGCAGCACATCATAATCATTTCCCGTGGGGGGAGAAAAGTCAAGAAAGAGGTGTTGGATCTCCTGCCAAATCAGGTGGACTTGCGCTGAACTCTTGGTCTCCCTCAGTGCAATTATTATCTTGATTTTGCTTTGAAAACATAAAACTCAGTTTATTAGCGAGAATTGTGACCTGCCGGTAACTTTGACCTGTTGAGTTTTTCATTTCCATCGAACTCAGGCTTCCCTCGATAGCAACGGGGGAGCCACGCCGAAGTTGGAGTCGACAGCGATCTGCCAGATTTCCGAAGACGAGAACTCGGTGCCAATGAGTTTGTGTTTCCCATTCCTTGTCAGCCCCTTTGCGACGTGACTGATGAGTTGCTAGATTGAGGTGAATGTAAGAGTAGCCGCTTTGGCTTTCTTTGACTTCTGGGTCGGTGCCAAGGTAGCCGGTCAATATGACGCTATTGATACTGTTCATTTTAAAATCCTCCAGTAGTGAATGTCGGTAGGGCTCAGCTGAGCCAGCTAGATGCATCACTTGGTATAGCAATCTCCGTGTCGCTGAAATAAGCGCTCAGATTCTCGTAGAAGGCATATTGGGTCCGATCTTCAGACGAAGTAGAGTTTAGGAAAGGGGGCCGGTTCGGCTTGCTCGCCGAAAGGAATTTATTGAATGGCGTCAAGTGTAATTGACTATGAATTCTCGTTTAAATTGACTTTCTGAGAACAATTCCTAGAATGGGGGCTTCCAAAAATAAGGAGTGTTCATATGTCTAGGTTTCTCGCGCTTTTATTCGTTTCCACAGCCATGATTTTCACGATGTCATGTGGAAGCTCTAAGAAAAAAGAAGATACATCTCAAGTAGGTGATGTGGCTGCTGATCCAAATGTTTCTTCAGAAGGGATGTCCTTTGACCCTACGGGGAGTGACAGTGGTAAAATTTCAGGTCTTAACAGCGTTAATTTTGATTACGACCAAGCTACCTTGACTACTGTGGCGCGTAAGTCTCTTTCTGCTAACGCTCAGTGGATTAAGAATAGTTCGAAAGTATCCGTTCAGATTGAGGGTCATTGTGACTCAAGGGGCTCTATCGAGTACAACTTGTCTTTGGGTGAAAGAAGAGCCAAAGCAGTTAAGAATTATTTGGTCAGCCTGGGGATTGATGCCAAGCGGATGACAATCATTAGTTATGGTAAGGAAAAATTATTGGCTATGGGAGATACTGAAGAGGATCATGCCAAGAATCGCCGGGCCAACTTTGTTCCTCTCCCAGAATAATTGAAGTCGGAGAATCCCTACAGCGGGGATAGATGATGAAGCTACTTAAGTTTATTATATTTTCTCCGCTCCTTTTTTGTGGTTGGAGTTGTGCCTCTCGGCCACCGATTTCTGAATACACGATCGCGAGGGCGGCTATGGAAGCCGCTCGTGACAAAGAAGCGGCTCGCTATGCTTCGGGACTTTGGCACAAGGCTGAAGAGTTCTACCGCAAGGGAGAAAAATCCTTCCAAGAGTCTGATTTTGTTGATGCCAAGGAGAATTTTGAAAGAGCTAGAATCTTTGCTGAAAAGGCTGAAAACGCGACTCGGTTAAGATTGTTTCAATCAGGAGATGGAGTTCCATGAGGCTTGGGAAATTTCTTGTTTCATGTTCTATGTTGCCCGTGTTCCTTTTGGGTTGTCTGAGAACTAGATCTGATCTAATGCAAGAGTCTGATCAAAAAAAAGAAATGAAAACCCAGCTTTCTACTCTGCAGCAGACTGCGGCTCGCGATGAATTGCGATTTCAGGATTACGAGACGCAGTTTCGTGTGATGAATGGCAAAATCGAGAATCTAGAACACCAGTTAAATGAGGCAAATGCCCAGCATCAGGAACTTATTAAAGCTCGTGATGTTGAGAGATTAAAAACTGAAGAGCGCTTAAAAATATATGAGGAGGCCCTGCGTTCTTTGGAAGCGCGATCTCTGCAAGTCAGTCAAGAACTGGAACAAATGAGGAGAGAGCGCGAGGTTGCATCCTCCTCTGCAGCTTCAAATCTTAAGACTGCTGAAAAGGGAAGTTACAAAATTGCTGATGAGGCCTTTACTAAGAAGGAATGGAAGACTGCAATTGTGGGTTTTCAAAAGTATCGGGAGGGAAATCCCAAGGGAAAGAACTATGCTTCAGCGACCTTTAAGATTGCTGTGTGTTTTAAGGAACTTGGAATGAACAGTGACGCCAAGCCATTTTTTGAAGAGGTTATTGAAAAATTTCCCAAGGCGAAGGAGGCCCTCCAGGCCAAGTCTCATCTCAAGTCGATCAAATAGTTCTCTGGGGTCTACGGGTGGGGGTCTGCGAGCGAGTCCCTGAATCTCTCGCCTTTCTGTTTTCTGTGTGCTAATTCATTTGTATGTTGAAAGCTCAGTTCGAGCGGGTGTTGGCTCTTGAAACTAGCTGTGATGACACATCGGTTGCAATTGTCATGCAGAATGGTTGGGTTGAGGCCGTATGCTCTGCCAATCAAGATTTGGCCCACGAGCCCTTTGGAGGGGTTGTTCCCGAGATTGCATCCCGAAATCACACTCTTAATATCCTTCCCCTCGTAGATGCAACTCTCGCGAAAGCGGGGCGAAGTTGGGCAGATATCGATGGTTTGGCGGTGACTTCGCGGCCAGGTCTTGTCGGATCTTTGTTGGTAGGACTTGTGACGGCAAAGTCTTTAGCCCTGGCTCGGGGTTTGCCTTTGGTGACAGTGAATCATTTGGAGGGACACCTCTGGGCCGGACTTTTAAGTGACTCTCAGACGCCGGCTCCAGAAGGGCTTGTCTTCCCGTTCATTGGACTGATCATTTCGGGGGGGCATACCCATTTGATCTTAGCAAAGGCCCTTGGAGAATATCACGTTCTCGGGCAAACCTTAGACGATGCAGCCGGGGAGGCATTTGATAAATTTGCAAAAATGGCAGGCTTGGGTTTTCCGGGGGGGATTCAGGTCGATCGACTTGCAAAGTCGGGGGATTCCTCCCTGTTTGCATTTCCTCGAGCAATGATAAATGAACATCACCTTAACTTTAGTTTTTCAGGATTGAAGACATCCGCACAAAATCAGTGGTTAAAGATGGATGCCGAAGACCGCAAGGCGAATATTCATTCGATCTGCGCATCTTATCAGGAAGCCATTGTTGATGTCTTATTGGCTAAACTGGAAAGAGCAGTTCGAAAAACAGGTGTTGATCGTGTTCTTATCTCAGGAGGGGTCAGCGCGAATTCCCGACTACGCCAGGCGGCTCAGGAGTGGGGAGACAAACAGAAGATTTTGGTTGTTGCACCTCCTCTCCGATATTGTACTGACAATGCGGCAATGATTGGTTATCCAGGAATACTCCGCCTTAATAGGGGTGAAAGAGCAAGTGATGAGATAGGCCCCTGTCCAAGGTCGCTCCCCGATGATTTTATCCATTCGGTTTACACATGAATCTTAAATCCTTAATATTGTCTCGCTTGGAGTTAAGTGGTGCGACTCCAAAAAGATCTCTGGGTCAGAATTTTCTTATCGATGAACAGGTTGTCGCTAAGATCATTGGCGCGGTCAAAGCGTCTCCAGGGGAGTTGATCATCGAAGTTGGCCCCGGATTGGGATCCTTGACTGAATCGCTCTGCAAAATGGATAGGCCATTGGTATTGATAGAACTTGATCGTCAATTTGCTGATTACTGGCGCGAGCGCGGTCAAAAAATGATCGAGGGAGATGCATTACAAATTGAGTGGGACTCGCTGACACTTTCGCCCAAGACAATTTTGGTGAGCAATCTGCCTTACCAAATTTCTTCTTCCTTGGTTATTGACAGGTGTTTTGGGCCGTCAGAGTTGAAAACAATGATTTTGATGTTTCAGAAAGAAGTCGCTCAACGGATCACTGCCTCTCCTCGGAAGAAAAATTATGGAATGCTTTCTGTTATGTCTCAGACATTCTGGGATATCACTTCGGTGTGCGATGCGGGGCCAAGGTGTTTTTTTCCGTCTCCTAAAATAGCCAGTCAAGTGCTGAAGTTCACTCGCAAAGATCCTTTTGGTGGTCTATCTGATGTAGCGAATAGTCAGGCCTTTTTGAATTTTGTAAAGATGGCTTTTTCTTATCGACGCAAAGTGATTTGGAAGAACTTGAATGTCGAATATCAGAAGTATGGTATGAATGTAGAGGAGGCGATTTTGCTGGGCGAAAGATTGGGGTTTGGTCGATTTGCTCGAGTGGAGGAGTTGAGTCCTTTGTAGTTTTGGAATTTGCATATCGAGATGGGAAAAGTGAAATGCAAAAAGTGAACGGAATAAAGCTTGTAGCCGACAATCGAAAGGCTCGCTTTGATTATGAAATTCTCGAAACAATGGAGGCTGGTCTTGTTCTCATGGGGAGCGAAGTGAAGTCTTTACGAGGAGGAAAATGTACCCTAAAGGACTCTTACGTTTCCTTTCAGGGAAGTGAAGCGTTTTTGCAGAACGCGCATATTCCCGTTTACAAACCCAGCAGTTATAACAATCATCCTCCTGAGAGATTGCGAAAATTGCTTATGAATAGGTCTGAGTTAGACAGAGTCGCGGCAGCGATTCAGGAGAAAGGTCTGACCTGTATTCCCCTGAAGGTTTATTTTAAGCAGGGGAAGGCAAAAGTTGAATTGGCCTTAGCCCGCGGCAAAAAGAGGCACGACAAACGGGAATCGGCTAAGACGCGCGACGCGAATCGTGAGGTTCAGCGCTCTTTGCGGAGGTCAAAGTGATTGGTTTTGGCAGAGGGTAGTCATGGGGTTGGTGCAGTTGGCTGGATTTTTCTTCAACCATCTGGCTCCATGCCATATACGCATCGCGGTTGCTGGCCTCGATGTTGAACTTCTTAAGGCGATCGAGATCTTTTTGTAGCATGGTACGATAGCTTGAATAGAAGTAGTTATACGCTTCTATGAGATCCTGAAATTCGTCGGTTTCCCGAACCTTGATTGGATTCAGACGCCAATTCCCTCGCGTGATTTGTTTCAGATGGTTTCGCATCACTTTCAGGGGGCCGAGTACTCTTGAAGTTAAACTAAACGCGACGAAACTAAAAAATACCACTGTTGAAAGAAAAGAACTCAGACAAAAAAGTTGAAGCCAAATCCGCTCGCGCCCCATTTGATCAATGATTTCTGGAGCACTGAGAAAGGCGAGATCATAGAAAATTCGGTAGTTTTGTTCCAGAAAGAAATAGATGGGAATTAAGTTAATGGTTGCCCCGAGAATTCCTGAGGCCAGTACGATGAGCACGTACTTCAGTTGGAACTCACGATCTATAAAAAAGCTGCCTCGCTTTTTGTAGGTTGCTGGGTGAATATGTTCCATTCCTTTACTTAGCCACATGCTCTCAATTGTATCTACCTTGAGTTACTATATGAAGACCTTTAGCAAGAGTTGTGTAACTCAATTCTTAAGTCGGTCGGAAACTTTTTCCCTCGTTACTTTGGTATGAGGACTATTTTGCCTACTCAGGCTGCGAAGGTCGCTCGCTGGTACTTAGGGGGCTTGTGCGCACGGCTTGACTGAGATATGAAAGTCATAAACTGGCCCACGAGGATGTTGGTGTGGCCCACGAGGATGTTGGTGAGGCGGACTTAGATCCCATGAGTTGGCGCATCATTTGCCTCTCCCTTCTGCTATGAAGCAGGTAGGCCAGTTTGTGAAAATCACTTTCGTTTGAGAAGCGCATCTTTCTTGAGTGATTTTTGTCTTTCCTTCTTTACCTTGCGAGCGAAGATTTTGCGAAGGTCATCGGGACCTAACAATTTATGTTCACCGTGCTTGAGGTTTCCAAGTTTCAACTGGCCAATTGAAACGCGTTGAAGTTTTTTAACGTCGAAACCAATTTTTTCAAACATTTTTCGAATTTGCCGATTTTTACCTTCAGTGATAACCACTCTCACCCAATCGTACTGAACAGAGCCTTTGCCTCGGGCACGATCAGCACTCTGCGCTCTGACTCTGCCACCGATGATAGAAACCCCTTGTACGAGTTTTCGGAGCTGCTCATCTGTTGGTTTGCCATTGAGCTTAGCTAGGTAAGCTTTGGGTATTTCATGTCGAGGATGCATGACTTTTTGGGCGAACTCGCCATCGTTCGTTAGGAGAATGAGGCCCTCTGTATCCCAATCAAGACGACCCACTGGAAATAATCTGAATGGCAGTTTGCGAAAATAATCTGCCACGGTGGCGCGGCCTTCTGGATCGCTCATGGAAGTCAGAACATGTTTGGGTTTATAAAACATCACATAAACTTTTTGATTGTCCTGGCGGAGGAGCTTGCCTTTGAGCGTGACGCGATCATTTTGAGGATCGACCTTGATTCCCAGTTCGAAAACGGTTTTTCCATTGATCTGAACATCACCCGAGTCGATCAATTCATCGGCCTTGCGTCGGCTGGCAACGCCACAGTCAGCAAGGTATTTGTTGAGGCGAACTAATTTATTGGTTGAGGCAGGAGACATGACTCGTCAGTTTCTGGTTGGGGTCCATTTTCGAAGACTTGATGACCCTCAGTTATTCGATACTCTAGGTTGGTTACCAGAAGACGCAGCAGCTTGTCATCGGGAAAAATATTTTTGAGGGCAAGCCGACCCTTTCGAAGGGCTGTATCGGCCAATCTGTAGGCTTCAGGATGTTGGGTCCCGATCAAATTGAGCGCCTTCTCGAGCATTGAGGCCAATTCTTGATAAAGCGGGTCCGACCTCAGATCGATGTAAAACCTCTCAAGCTGTTTGAGCCCGTAATAGAGTTCCGGGTAAAGGCTCATATTCTTACCGACAAAAACTTCGGCCTTTTGAAAAATATAGCCCTTGACAAGCAAACCATGGCACCCATCATCATCGATTTGAAATTTTGACCAGGCGGTGTGGCCTGTCTGTAAAATCTGAACCAGTCCCGGAATAAGTTCCAACTGAGATGAATACTGAAGCTGGGTCAGTGGTGCCAGTGGTTTTAACTGGTGGCCCGCAACTTTCATTTGATTTGTAAATACGCGAACAAGAAAGCCTTGATTGGGTGTGGCCTGTATCGTGAGGATTTGGTGGTTGTTGAGTGGCAATATCTTAAATTTTCCATGAGCTTTCGAGGTTTCCATGTGGGCCTCAATTGCCGAGAGCAAATCGCTGGTATGACTCAGCTCAATGGTCTGTAGCTGATGGGCATGTCGAATATCTTTCGGATCGAAATTCAGTGTATGTGAGCGAGAAAAAAGAAGAAGATCTTGGGCGACGGTTTCTCCCAACAATTGGGAGTTCGTTTGCCAGTGGGAGATCAACAAGGCATGGTCGTAGAAGCGATCTATCATATCTGCCTGAAGCTCGGCGTTTAGATCGAGAAAATTTTTGACCCAATGGTAAAAGCTAAGACGCGCCGAATGTGTCTGGGGATTTAGTTTCAAAAGAAATTGAGCTAATTGAGTGACAGATACCATAACCCAACGATAAATTTGTGACCTTGTTGGAGTCCAGTAAAAAGTGCGATACTAACGGGGAGAGAGGGCATGTCAAGAGAGTTAAAACGTGATCTTTTTGACGATTTACAACCTCCAGCCAGGACGGAATCCTCATTTCTTAATGTGAACCTTCAAGGATCTGTGGAGACAAACTCAGCTCTGCAGGAGGACTGGCACGTCTTGCTAGCCCAGTTTGACCTCTTTAAACGTCGTTTCAAGGAGTTGGAAAGTCGCCAGGAGAACACACAAAACCGAATGAGCGAGTGGATGGAGTCCACCAAAAATCGTTTTGACCGGTTCAATAGCGCGGGTTCTCGAATGGAGCAATTTCTTAAACAGACAATCCATGAGATCAATGAGAAATTTGCACAGCTCAACAGTCGCGTGACGGAGCGGCGTCTTCAGGAATCAAAAATTCAAGAAATGATGGATCGGCACAATCAGGTTTTGCAGACCTACGACGTGCGAATGGGGCAAATTCAGAAAATTGTTCATGAACAAGAACTTCAGTTGATGGGTGCGAAGGCCTCTTTAGAGGAGGCGCGTCGCGAAATTGCCCGTTTGAAAAAAATTTAATCGAGATTCAAGCGTTTCAGAAATGCGTTCGCATCTTCGAAACCTGTCAGAGTAAGATCCGCTCTCCATTCTTTCCCATCATAGATCACGATAGTAGGCAGTCCCAGTATGTTAAACTTTTGTCTGAGGCTCTCAAACTCTTCGCTTGTGTGAGTTGCATCAAATCTGAGAGGCAGGAAATTTTTTATTTTTTGAATGACCCTGGGATCCGAAAATGTTCGAGTTTCAAGCTCTTTGCAAGCGACACACCAGTCTGCATAAAAATCAATGATGACGGGTTGGTTCTTTGCGATGGCATTATCCAAGAGGACCGAGGAAAAGGGCTGCCACCCATGAAGAAGTTCCGATTTTTCGTTGGGTAGATTCACATTTGAATCTCTTTTGAAAGGCTCAGGGACGAAGGCTTTCGCTACAAATAGAACACCAACAAGGAACCCGGTCAGCATGAACCCTTTGGTCAGACTTCTGATTGGGCTGCTCTTCTGAAGAGGGCTAAAAGCGCCATGGATACTCGAGACTAAAATCAAAACCAGTCCTATGAGTCCATCAAATAACTGCGGGTGAGTTATTGGCCGTAAATAGAACAGAGCCAAGGCCATCATTGTGGTTCCAAAGGCAAATTTCGTTATATTCATCCAAGGTCCTGCTTTAGGAAGTTTGTGGATGAATTCGGTGGAGAGACCCAAAGCAAGAAACAGTTGGCCCATGCCCACAGCGAATGTAAACAGCAATGAAAAACCCATAAAAGGGTCTTTCGTTTGAGCGACGAAGGCGAGAATGGCGACAAGAACAGGCCCAACGCAGGGGCCCGCAATGACGCCAGCCAGCAGTCCAGATAAAAAAGCACCGACCCAACGGCTTTTGCTTTGATAGGTTCCCAGACGACGTCGAATAAAAAGGGGAGCTTGGATTTCAATAAGCCCGAAGGATCCTAAGGCCATGAGAGTAAAAATAAATGCAAAGCCAATCGCGACACTTGGGTGCCCAAGAATAGATCCAAAGATGGATCCCGTCAGGGCGGCTCCCACGCCTAGAAGGGAATATGAGAGAGCAATTCCGCCCACATAGACGAGGCTAACTCCGAAGTTTTGTAATCGACTCCTTTTTGTCCCCACAGAACCGATGACCGCGAGGGTAATCGGAATCATCGGAAAAACGCAAGGAGTAAAACTGGTCAATAGACCTGCCAAAAAGACCGTTAAAAAAATGAAAAGCCACCCCTTATCATGGGCTTGAGAAAATAAATTACCCTCCGAGTGGGCGCCTTGTGGTGATGGCTCCACTTTGCTTTCAACAACCTCAAATTCGAGGGGAACCACTAATTTTTTTGGAAGAAGACAAAAAGTGGGCGCACAAGCCTGATAAGTGAGTTCCAGCTTTGCCTTGATGGGTCCCAATGAGAATCCTTCTGGGACACCTAAAACACACTTCAATTGAGCACTAGCCCTCACCCCTTTCTTAATTTTTTTGGTCACGAAATCAGTAAAGTCCACAATAGGTAAAATTTCAAATTGGCTGAGTTGCAGGCCTTCAGGTTCAAGCAGGCTTAACTGAAATTGATCCACGTAGGCATGAAAATCGGGTGCCAATTCCAAGTCGATTTTCAGAGGACTATTGCTGCCCTGTGGGACGGAGTTTACGAGGAGCGAAGCTTGTGCCTTTAAGGGGTTATTGTTGATTGATCTTGAAGGGCTTTGGCCAAGACCTGTCAGGGAAGCAACCACAAACAGAAAACTAAGGGTCGTCCGGAAATAAAAAAAAGCGCAATTTAAGGCCAACAACTTCTTTTTCATGAATCTCACATAGGCTGTTACGTCTATTTGGGAGAAGAAGTTAACATCTCAAATTGGATTTATAAATTGTTTTCTCGTTGAAAGGCTAGGTTTAGGGTTTCTTGACCAAGAGGAATTCAAGAATAGGTCGAGAAAAGCTTACACTTCTGCCAAAGGTCGTGATTCTGAGAGGAATTTGAACACCTCTTCATTTCCATTGTCTATTTTCCGAATAATTGCTCGGAGGAGATAGCATGGGTTTTGTTGGAGCCATTATCGTGATCGTCTGTGTATTTGGCGGCTATCTAGCTGCTGGTGGGCATTTGCATGTCATTTGGCAACCTTTCGAAGTATTGATCATCGGAGGAGCTGCGCTGGGCGGGTTTATTACCGCCAATCCAATTGGTACGATCAAGATGGCGATATCTAAAGCCATGCACGCGATGGTTGGAAAGGGTCCTTCAAAAAAGGATTATCTTGAACTCCTCCAGATGTTGTTTCAGCTATTTCAGATATTTCGGAAGGATGGTCCGCAGGCAGTCGAAAAACATATTGAAGAACCTGAGGCCAGTGAGATTTTTAAAGCCTACCCGACCTTCTTGAAGAATCATCATGCAATTGACTTTTTATGTGACACAATGAAAATCACCCTTTCGGCGGATCTGACTCAATACGATGTCGATGATCTTCTTGATCAAGATATAAAGGTTGCCCACGCTGAAGAACATGCTGCATCTCATGCTGTCCAGTCTGTGGCAGACGCTCTTCCTGGGCTTGGAATTGTGGCCGCGGTTTTGGGAATCGTGCACACGATGGATTATCTGGATCAAGGTGTTCAAACAATCGGAAGTTTGGTCGCCGCAGCTCTTGTTGGAACCTTCCTTGGGGTTTTGATGTGCTATGGATTTATTGGTCCAATCTCAACCAAGATGAATAATGATATAGAAGTAGAGGGTCGCTATTTATCTGTGATCAAGGCCGCTCTCGTTGCACTTCAAAGAGGTGCACCTCCTCTTGTGTGCGTTGAATTTGCTCGGCGCAATATTTTTCCAGCGGATCGCCCCTCATTTGATGAAATGGATACTGCAACAAAAGAAGCGAAGAAAGCCGCCTAGGAAGGTTGAGGAGACATCGTGGCCGAGAAACAGCCAATCATTGTGGTGAAAAAAATCACGATTCAAGCGGCGGGCGCTCACGGTGGCTCCTGGAAGGTCGCCTTTGCTGATTTCATGACGGCCCTGATGTCATTCTTTTTAGTGATGTGGCTTGTAAGTCAGTCTGAACCGGTCAAGAAGAACATTTCTGACTATTTCTCCACTCCCAGTGTGATAGAATATAACTTCTCGAATTATGGTGTGGAACTTACTCTCGAAAAGCTGTTTCTCGATATTATCAATGAACCGCTTAAATTCTTTCAGGCCTTCATTACTCCCACTGATTTTACACCCAACATTCTTGGAATGGGCTCGAAGAAAATCGTGCTTCATCACCTGGCCGATCAATTGGGAGATCTAGCTCAAAATGTAGAAGTTAACGAGGATGAAATTGTCTTCAACATTTCGGCCGATCAGTTGTTCGAGCATGGGACGAGCAAGCCCGCAGCCAATTATGTTGGCATCATGGAAAAGCTGAAGACCATTATTTCGGGTCTAGAGGATTCAAATGTCTACATAGACGGACTGATCTTTGATAAAACTGTGAGTGATGGAAGCCGCGCCACTGCACGCAATGTAGCTGAGGCCAGGGTCGATTTGATTTCAGGTCAAATACAATCCTCACTTGAACATCCTAGTGTCGATGTTTATGGGAAAAGCGAGGTTCGGGAGGCGAAAGGTATTCAGCCAGGGCAAAAACCGTCCAATGGTGAAATAAAATTTCGCATGAAACAAAAGGATCTCACTCAAGATGGACGAAAACCCCGTGAGCTAGATGAAGTCTTTGGAAAATCAAAGGAAGAGGGATCTGTCTACAATAACTTTGTCAAACAGTTGGTTGAGAATAAGAAGGCATCTCCTGCAAAGGAGACAAGGAAGCGGGCGCAAAAAAAATCATTGTAATAGCCATAAAAACAACCTAAACCGAAACAATGGATCTCAGTCAGTTGTGGCCTGATGCCACCTTTGTTATCTTTGATACAGAAACAACCGGAAAGTATCCTCTTGACGCCGAGCTTTGTGAACTAGCGGCTGTGAAATGGGTCAGCGGAAAGGTTGTTGATCAGTTTCAAACCTTATTGAAACCGAGCCGTCCCATTCCTCCCGAGGTGACGGCCATTCATAATATAAACGATGGCATGGTCGAAAAGGCGCCAAGAATTCGAGACAAGATTGCTGAATTTCATCGTTTTATTGGAGACGGGATTCCAGTTGCCCACCATGTTCCTTTTGATTTGGGCTTTCTTGCCATCGAATTTGAAAGGGCGAGGCTCCCTCTGCCCACCGCCCCTGTCTTGTGTACGAGTTTGCTTTCAAGGGCTGTCATCACTGAATCCCCAAATCATCGAATGGCAACATTAGTGCAGGTTTTAGGTTTAGATGGTGGCCAGGCTCACCGAGCACTTGATGACACAAAGGCTTGCTTGGGTTTGTTCTCAAAAATTTTGGAGAGGATGGGTTCGAATTGCACAATAGCCGAATTGATCAGGAAACAAGGGGTAGATTTGCAGTGGAGAGACTATTCCTTGCAAAATCTGCGGGCAAATCGTGTCGTCGCAGAAATTCTCACGGCAATTGAAGAAAAGCGCGCGGTAGAAATCGTGTATTCCGGAGGATCTCGGCCTGGACAGGCACGAACTATTTTGCCCTTGGGACTTGTAAGAAATCATCAAGGTGATTTTTTGGTGGCCCGAGAAGAGTCCGAGGGAGTTCAAAAAACCCTTGATGATGTTCCAAAGCGCTATTTTTTGAGCAGAATTACTGCGGCAAGATCTTAGTTAATAGTCTGAGTGTCAGCTTGGCGTTGAAACTCAGGAGTTGGCTGTTTCTTTCCTAGATGGAAGGTTTGGGATGTCAATGCTCTCCTTGATTTCATTTTCGCTGGATGGAGAAGCGGGGTCATCTATCAGCTTGCCGAGAACAGAAGTGTCCTCAGGTTCAGTGATGGTGATTGGTTTTTCAGAGGGACGAAGAATTCCCTCGCGAATAAACGTCTCTCTAATCTTGCCAGCGAGTTCTTCGAGATGAAGGAATTCATCGCCCTGACGGAGCTTGAGAATCCGATCTTTCCCCTGCAAGACGTCATCGACGAATCGTTCGAAAGCATAAAGGGGGCCTGCCGTTCTGTGAGAAAGAATCCGCCCAATCAGAAAAAGCATCAACATAAATCCCAAATTGATTGACGAGTAGGTCAACAAGAAAGGAGTGAGAAATTTCTGTTCGGCCATCAAGGGCGGGCCAATGACAATATCGTCAATAGTCACTTTGAGAAAGGTATACGAAAAAACCCCTGAGATGATGCCGAATCCAAAACCAACAAAAACCAATACGAAGCAATATTTCCACTGAAAAATTGGATTTATCCAGACCTTTTTTCTTTCATTTTCGTTTGGCCATATTTGATTGCCCTCCCTTATCAGAGATCCGACAATCATAAAATATCCCACCCACTGAATAGCATCTGAAAAATTGAAGGCAGGAGTCGTCCACTGCATGTTTCCAAATAAAATCCAGTCAACAACTGAGCCCCAGATAATTCTGTCGGTTACGTTTCCGAGTATTCCACCAAGAAGAATCGACATTCCGGCTCGCAATACAAAAGATCGACGCGGAAGCAAATATTGAATAGTTGCGTAAGTAAAAATAAGAAAGGCGCCTCCCGTACTCAGTGATACGATCCGCAAGAGTGCTGGAAGGTTTGAGAACACTCCAAGTATAGCCCCAGGATTGCGGTGCAAGACGAATCCGATGGGCCCATAGAATTGGAGTTGAGTTACATATTCAACCGCAAGCGATTTGGTCACTCGATCGATGAACCAAACCACAAAAACCAAGCCGATCACAATCATCCAATCACGTTTATTCATAGGAATAAGAATACCGATGGATGAGGAAATTTAAAAGATGATTCATCGAAACTTCTAGTTCCGGTCGTGAGTCGAGGTTGCGACAGCAGTGCAATTTCGACCGAATTTTTTTGCCTGATAGAGGGCGGTATCTGCCGCAGCAATAAGGTCTGCCGGATGAGAAAATTCCTGTCTTTTGGTTTGGGTAGCCACTCCGATGCTTACGGTCAAAACATGATTGATGCCTTTGTCTAGGGAGACGGGTGAGGAAGCGATTTGTTGTCGGAGAGAGTCAGCTCTGGAATGAGCATCAGTGGACTCAGTGTTAGGTAGAAGGAGTGCGAATTCCTCTCCTCCATATCGACTCAACGACTCATTTCCTCTTTTTGTCGCATTCATACGATCAGCAATCTCCGCAAGCATTTGGTCTCCAGCCAAATGGCCGTACCGGTCGTTGCAGGATTTGAAGTTGTCGATATCTATCATGAATAAACTGAGGGGGGAGGAAAAGTTTTTTGATTTTGAGTGGAGCCATTCTCGCTGGAGAGTTTCCTGGAAGTACCTGTGATTTGTAAGGCCAGTGACAGGATCTGTGATTGCAAGCTGACGCAAGAGATCCTTTTCCAACAAGATGCTGTGAGCAAAGAGGGCTTCTTTCATTTGAATAATGAGATAGTCGTTGTCCCAGGGCTTCAGAATTAATCGGTGGATTTCGGCACGATTGATTGAGTCAGACATTTGTTTCAGATCGATGTGTCCGCTCAATAGCGCTCGCACAGCGTTGGGCGCTTTATTTCTGGCGATTCGCAAGAAATCTCCGCCGGAAAGCCCTTTTAGGTTAAAGTCACTCAAGAGTACAGAGATGTCTCCATTTTTGTCCAGAATCCCAAGTCCTTCTTCTGCTGATTCTGCCGTCAAGACTTCAAAATCAGTTCGCAATGTCCGGGTCAAAGCCTTGAGAACATCCGGTTCATCATCGATACAGAGGATCTTTGGTTTCTTTGGCAGGTTTACAATCAAAACGATCCCACTATTTTTTACTCACCTGAATCAGTGGACTGAAGTCCCCTCCCAGATGAGGTTGGTAATTTTTGACTCGGCGATGCACAATTGACACCTGTTCATCGTACCAGAGAGGAATGATTGCGAGGTCATCATTTATGATTTTCTGGACTTTCTGATATATTGCGATTCGCTTGGTCTTGTCTGATTCCTTCAGACCCTGTTCTAAAATTCGGTCGAGATTTGGATTTGAATAACGTCCGCGATTACGACCTGGGGGCTTTTCTGAACTATGAAAGGCGAGACGATAGATGTCGGGATCGAGAGCGCCTATCCAGCGAAGCGTGGCCATCTGAAACTTGCCCTTTTGAACGTCCTCATAAAATGTTCCCCATTCGAAACTCTCAAGCTTAACTTTCAGCCCAATCAGACTCAGTTGATTAGCAATAATCTTTCCGTTGTCGACAGCACTTTGGGTGTTTGATGTTTTAAGAACAATCTCTTTTCCTGGTAGTCCCAGTTTAGCAATCAAACCCTTCGCTTTTGAGGCATCAAATGAAAAGTTCGTCAGAGATTTGTCAAAAAAGGGGTTGTTGGGAGTAAGAATGGAAGTTGCCGGTCTGGCAAACCCTTCGAGCTTGTATTTGATGATTTCCTCTCGGTTGATTCCTTGAGCGAGAGCTGCTCTTAGCGACTTTTCCTTAAGTATGGGATCTTCAAAATTAATTAAGATATAACTCATAGACAACCCAGGATATCTAAAAACTTGAAATTCATCGGGCTTGTCTGAAAAATCCTTTATTTTGTTGAGTGGAATTTCGGCTTGCGCAATATCAACAGAGCCTTTGATTGCCTTTTGATATCGTGTAAAGTCATCGCGAATAATCTTGAAAACGACTCTTTTCATTTTTGGAGGCGCAAAGTTGTGATCAAATCTGCCGCTAAGGACAATTTCATTTGCAGTTTGAGTCTCAAACTTGAAGCTTCCTGTTCCAATGAGATATTGGTTGAATTCGGCTCCGTGTTCGAGGATTTCAGCTTTTGGAAGAATTTTGATGGCCGGAAGATCTGAGGCCAAGAACTTTGCCGAAAATTCATTGAGTATGATTTTTACGAGGAGACCGCGGCCATCCTCGCTCACATCAACAGACTTGACAGATGTCAGGGCTGTACGAAAGGGGCTGATCGAACTTTGGTATTCAGAGAAGGTAAATCGAATGTCTTCGGGAGTGACCGCTCGGCCATTGCTGAACTTCAATCCTTGACGAAGGCGGAATTGGTATATTTTGTCCTGGTACTCCCAAGATTCGGCTGCATCTCCCACAACGTCGAGTTCGGGCCCAATTTTCACGAGAGAATTAAATAGGAGGCCCGCAATCCTCATTCCATTGGCATCCGTCGCAAATCGCGGATCCAGAGTTGCAGGCGCGGAGGAAAGGGCCACCACGATGGCGTCAGGATCTGCACTTAGGTCCTTGGTGCATGAGGCTCCCAGTAAACATACGACAAACAAAAATAGAGTTGACAAAATTATGCGCTGCATTCGCTTCCCATCTGACGGTCGGTTGGTATGCTAGACAAATCAACCACACGTCATTTTGAAGGGTAATATGGCGACCAATATCTGGCAACTGGGCTTGAGTGCGTATCTTCTTTGCTTCAGTTTTTTTTGGACTGTAGCGTTAGGCACTGAATTGTCCGGTCGACTCAATCGAAGTCTGAGTCAGTCAAATTTGAATAAAGATGAGTTAGCACTTGTCGTCATGCTTCATTCTGAGGGTAAAGCTGAGGAGATTTTGTCAATCAATGCGGACCAGAAATTTATTCCTGCATCTGTAACCAAGATACTCACTGCTGCGATGGCTTTGGAGAAATACCCGACGGGACACCGGTTTGTAACGGAGCTGGTGTCTTCAAAGGCAAATGAAGGTCCGCTTCTTAAAGGAGACCTCTTTTTGAAAGGGGGAGGAGACCCAGGCTTTGTGTCAGAATCAATGTGGGCATTGGTGAATGAATTTGTCCGTACCGGAATCAAAACTATTGAAGGCGACTTGGTTGTCGATGACAGTCGCTTTGATAAGGAGCGTTTTGATTCAGGTCGAGATCCTGAGAGAGTAGATCGAGCCTATGACGCTCCGATTGGGGCCATGTCGTTCAATTGGAATTCGGTTAATATCTATGTTCGACCTGGAAAAAAGGAAGGGGATAAGCCTTTTGTATATGCGGATCCCGAGAATGAATACATTCGCCTTATTAATGAAGCTCACACGAGTGGGCCTCGTTCTAAAAAAGATCTGCAAGTGAGTCGGAAACCAAATGGCACGAAAAGTGATACAATTGTTGTCTCTGGAAAAATTCCAGTGGGAGGGGATGAGGTCGTTATATATAAGGGAGTTTTGCAGCCTGAAATTTGGTCGGCATTTAATTTACGTTCCTTTTTGCTCAGCAGGGGAATATCGGTCAAGGGTCAAGTTCGAGAGGGAAAGATCCCTTCTACGGGTGTCGTTCGTTTGGCAAAAATTGAAAGCAAGCCGATCGGTGCTATTGTGACTGACATGATGAAGTTTTCAAACAACTACGTTGCTGAGATGTTAACTAAGAATCTCGCTGCTGAGTTGGTTGGAATTCCCGGCACCATGGAGAACGGGATCAAAGTGCTTTCTGACTACATGAACGAAAAGGGTTTTAAGTCTGATAGCTTTTCTCTGACCAGCCCTTCAGGCCTTTCGCGTCGCAACCGTGTTACGGCCCACCAGCTCCTTCGGATTCTCGAAGACTTACGCAAAAATTTTACCGTTTTTCCGGAATTTGTCTCTTCACTTCCTATTTTGGGAGTTGACGGAACCTTGAAGTCGAGAATGAAAGGATCAGAAGCGAAAGGTTGGGTCAGAGCTAAAACGGGAATGCTCACTGGGACCATAGGGCTTTCTGGATATGCTGGGAGAGCAGATGGAGGAGTGATCACTTTTGTTTTTTTATTTAATGGCTCTGCTAACAAGATGGATGTGGCAAAGCGTTTTTTTGATTCCCTCATCATGGAGCTATTCCTCTAGAATGGAAAATACGAGAATGAGAAATGGATTTTTTAGGCGCTACCTGTCGCTTTGGATATCATTGTCGCCAATAGCATTTGTTGGAAGCTATCACAAAGCTCTGATTGGGGGAACCCTCGATGAGGAAACTCCGGTTGTAATGAGTGATATGGAGGGGTTAAAATCTATGGCTGGAGATCGCCCCTGGACTCCTCCTAAGTACGATTTGCAGTCCGATGCTTTGGGCTATTCTCCTGACGCATTCGGAATCCCGGCAGGAATGGAGTCACGAGTTTCATTTTGGGTTGACATCTATTCTAAGTACACGACGGATCAGGGACTTCTGCACGACAGTCAATATATTAATATTGTGTATGAATCGGTTGATTTCTCGGACTTAATGTCACAACCGGATTTGAGTCTTCATCAGAAAACGCGCGCAAGAAAAAAACGTGTAGATGAAGCAAAAAAGGCGATTCGAGAGAGACTGGCTCGTTTGCAAAAGATAAAAAATTCAGAGGGGCTTGAAGGTGAGGACCTGCGATACTGGAACCTATTTGCCTCTATCGAGGGGAACGGAAAGTTTGTAGAAGCCGGGCGAGAGGGACGCCTCCGATTTCAACTAGGGCAGAAGGATAGATTTGAGCAAGGAATTCATTATTCTGGAAAATACCTAGAAGAAATGGAACAAATCTTTCGAGATGAAAAACTGCCGATAGAATTGACTCGTCTTCCATTTGTTGAAAGCAGTTTTAATATCAAGGCGAGATCGAGAGTCGGAGCCTCGGGGATCTGGCAATTTATGCGGTACACTGGTAGGCAGTATTTGAAAGTGAATGCTTTTGTTGATGAGCGAAATGATCCCCTTATCGCCACTCGCGCTGCTGCCAGATTGCTTCGCTTTAATTACAATATGTTGGAGTCGTGGCCACTCGCCGTTACGGCTTATAATCATGGACCGGCAGGAGTACGCCGGCTCTCTCAGAAGTTCAGTACGACAAATATTGTCGAATTGATCGATGTGAGAAAGGGCCGATTTGGCTTCGCTTCGGCGAACTTCTATGCCAGCTTTCTTGCTGCTCTTGTGGTAGAAAAGAATGCGAAGGCATTCTTTTCAAATCCCATTTGGATGCCGACCCTGAAGACGGAGTTGTTGAAGCTGGATCGGAGTATCTTTACTAAAAATCTAATAGAATTCTTTAGTGGGGATGAGCAAAAGGCCCAAGAGTCAAATCCACATTTGCATTCAAGTGTTTGGCGGGGCAATCGAACTCTTCGAGAAGGTACAAGTATTCGAATTCCACAAGGCATGAAAGAACTATTTGTTCAAAAATCAAAGGAATTTAAAATCCAAGCTTTGCAGAAGGGAGAGAAAACAGAACAAAAACTAGAAGCGGAATACCGTGTGGAGAGGGGAGATACTTTGAGTGAAATTGCTCGGCAGTTTAATGTGAGTGTACAGGATATTCTTGAGCTCAATGACATCGGGAATCCGCGGTTACTTCGACCCGGAGTAAAAATTAGCATTCCCGAAAAATGACACAATCAAAAAAGAATGCTCCGACGAGACTAGATGAGTCCCTCGACTTGCGCAATATAGGGGATATTGCGGAAGTACCCCTGGTAATCAAGGCCATATCCAACAACGAATTCGTCGGAAACCTCGAATCCAACATGATCAACCGGACAATCGACTTTCAGGCATCCTGGTTTGAGCAAGAGAGTGGCCGTGGTGAGGCTTCTTGGCTTTCGGGCACTGAGATTCTTTTGAAGATAAGACATAGTCAGTCCTGTATCTACAATGTCCTCGATGAGCAGAACGTGTTTGCCCTCAATTGGGGTGTTTAGGTCGAGAGTCAGTTGGACTTCACCGGAAGACCTGGAAGCGTTAAGGTAACTAGATACGCCAAAAAACTCACACACCATATCAGTATCAATCTCTCTCACCAAATCGGCGTAAAACATAAAAGATCCCTTAAGAATGCAAATGGCGACGAGGGGCTCTCCCATGAATTTTTCGCTTAGGATTTTTCCCATTTCTTTGATTTTTTTTTGGAGCCTCTCTTCGGAGATGAGCTCAGTCAATTTGAGTTGTGACGACATAGGGAACTCCCTTTTGTTTAAAGAGCCCAGATACTGCCATCATCTCCTTTGAATTTCAAGTTTCCACCGATTTCAGCCTTAAAATCTCATTTTGCCTGCAATAAGATGGCAAATTCTGATTCATTTGCTTGAAACTCTGGTGAAATCAAAATCACGAGGGGCGTCTCCCGAAAGCCTCCCAGATCCTTTTCATTGAAGGGACGATGAGGGATAAATCCAGTGAGGATCAGGATAGATCCGACACTGATTGGATACGAACCGGCGAGGTTGAGGTGCACTGTTTGTTCAGGGGAGGTTCCCTTAATAAACAGGCTTCCTTCTGTTTCTAGGACCATTTCGAGAGGTGATAAACTGGACACTTGAATTTCAAAGTTGAAGTTGAGAAGCTCGTTGGAGCCAGGTGGCGGCGTTTGGCCCAGGATCATTTGCAAACGTCCTTCTAAAAAGACGGCGTCCTTTTTGCCTGGCAAGAGGATACTTCTAGGATTTTTCTTCAAAACTTCTTCGATAGATTGACTTGTCGAATGTCTAACAGCTTGGATCTGCTGAGATTCCTGTATGATCTGAGATTCGGAAAATATTTGTGCAAGAAATTCGCGCGGAATTTCGGCAAATCGAAGGAACAGCTTAGCAGGTGGGGAGGTTTTTGGTTTTTCTATTTCTCCTCCGACAGCTTTCTCGTTTGGGAGGTCTGTGCTGTTGCCTGTGTCTTGCAAGTTTAGAAGGCTGGAACTTTCCTGGCCAACTTCTTCTCTTTGCGAGCTTGGAACTCTCTCCCAACCATTCCTATCTTCATCGAAATCCTGGTCAAAAGCCGGGTCGTCTGTATTGGTGGCGATAGTGGTTGCGGTTGTGGCGGGCTCGGGAAGAAAATGCTGCTGCTGCGCTCTGAGTAAAACCTCGGAGAAGGAGGGGAGTCCCTTTTGCTGCCAATAGATATACCCGAAAGTACTGCAGATTGTGATACCCAGAACACCCACCTGAAATGCGGTGTTTAAGAGCACTCGCCGATACCACGGCTGAGGTTTAGTCAAGAAACTCTCGATATCTAAACCACAATAGGCACAGTAACGATCTCGTGGTTGAAGAAAACCACATCGAGGGCATTCCTGCATCATTCGTCCATTAACCTCCATGTGATGATCAAGACCAATCTTTGGTCTGCAGGCCCTCTGTCCTCAGCCGCGCAGCTTGATGCTAACACGCCTGGACAGAGAGCCCAAATGGATTTGCCCCATCTTGACGCGTAACCGCTCTCTGCTAAAGTGGATGAAGGTGGTAAGAAGTGGAACATGGGTGGTATTGCCTGTTTCTGTTTTACCCTGAAGGCCCATGGATGGGCTTTCCTCTCAGTTGGCCAATATCAAGGCCAGCTTTGTCTGGAGATCTGTTCATTATGGAACATGTACCCGTCTTACTCGAAGCTGTTCTTAAAATGGCGGGAGAGCTTGGCGCTTCCCCGCGGTTTATGCTTGATGGAACTTTTGGTCGTGGTGGGCATACTCAGGCTTGCCTGAAGTTGTTTCCGTTTCTGAAGGTCTTTGCAATTGATCAAGATGCGGACGCCATTGAGTTTGGTGAAAGCCACTTTGCTGCAGAAATCAAATCTGGGAGACTCGCTTTAATGCGTTCCAATTTTGCATCTCTATTGGATTGGAAGGCAGCTGCAGAAATATTCCATGGCGGCAGCGGTTTTGATTTGATTTTGTTAGATCTCGGAGTGAGTTCGCCCCAGCTTGATCGTGGCGAGAGGGGTTTTAGTTTTTATCATGATGGTCCTCTTGATATGCGAATGGACCAACGAAGCGAGCTAACAGCCGCTGATATTATTAATAACTGGGATGCCGATGACCTGAAAGAATTGTTTCGCTCCCTTGGTGAATTGCACCGACCAGGCAGAGTCGTTGAAGCAATTATAGCTGCTCGTCGTAACCGATTATTTCGAACAACAGGTGAACTTTCTGCTTTGATTGAAAAATGTGAGGGATGGAGGAAAAAGGGGTGCCATCCAGCGACGCAATATTTTCTTGCATTGCGATTGGCTGTGAATCGCGAAATTGAAGTGGTGAGAGAGGTCATTTTGCCTATGATTGAGTGTTTGGCTGACCAGGGTCGACTTCTTGTTATCACATTTCATTCGCTTGAAGATCGAATCGTTAAATATTCATTTAAAGAGCACTTAGATAAGGGCTTCCTGGTAAATAAAAAGGTCATACAGGCAGACCGTGTCGAAGCGAAGGATAATCCAAGGGCTCGCAGTGCAAAGCTTCGAGTTTTTCAGAGGGGCCAAAGAGAAAAAAAGGAGAAGGGGTTTAAAACATGGATCGGGGACAAGCGGGTGAATTGAAGCCATTTTTGAGTATAGTTCTTATTATCTCCACCCTTTTTACGCTCGTTTTTTTAAAGATGGAAGTGCGTAGAATGGGATATTCGGTTTTTGCTGTGTCTCGGAATTACAAGGTTCTGCGAGATCGCCATCGTCTGCTCGTCATGCAATACGCTCAAATTACGCGACCAGATCGTGTCAAGAGAATCGCCATTTCAAAATACACTTTGAATGATGCAAAGGTTGGCCAAATTATTCAAATGATGGGTTCTCAGATTGCTTTGCCCCAATAAAACGGTGGAAGTAAAATGAAGTCACGAATTGCTTTGATTTTTATGTTGTTTCTGATGCTGTGGGGCGGTTTGGTTTTGAGGGGGAGTTATCTGCAATTGGTTGCAGATCCAAGACTAAAGGAGCTCAAAAAGAGACAATTTGAAACTATGCTCACTCTGAGATCGAGACGGGGGGCCATCTATGATCGTGAGGGCCGAGAGTTGGCTGTGACAGTTTCCTCTCACTCGCTCTTCGTGGATCCGAAAATAATTGAAAACCCAAGAGCCGTTGGTCGGCGACTGGGTCGGTTCTTACAGGCAGACAGTCATCAAATAATCAAAAGACTATCGGCGAAGAACCGGCGTTTTTTATGGATCAAGCGCTATTTATCTAAAGAACAGAGAGATGAAATCGCTAAATGGGAGATTCGTGGTTTGGGATTCATTGAAGAGCCCAAACGCATTTATCCAAATAACTCTTTGGCAGCAGCTACCTTGGGTTTTGTTGGAACTGATGGACAGGGATTGGAGGGATTGGAGAGTCACTATGAAAAACACCTTCATGGTCGACAAATACGGATTCATCTTCCTCGAGATGCGAGAGGAAGGCCCTTGATTGAGGGTGGAAACTTTTATTCACAGGTTCCCGATGGTTTTAGCTTAGAACTCACCCTTGATAATCAACTCCAGTTTATGTTGGAGCAAGAACTAGAATCTACAGTGGAGAAATATCAAGCAGACTCAGCTGTTGGTGTTATTCTCGATGCGAGAACTTCAGATATTTTGGCTCTTGGTCAGGTTCCGAGTTTTGATTTGAATTCGGCGAGGAGCTATCCTCAGTCGGTTCGGCGCAATCGGGCAATTGTTGACGCATTTGAGCCTGGTTCGACCGTGAAAACATTTGTTATGGCAGCTGCTTTGAAATATGGGGTGGCGCAACCAAATACGGCTATCGATTGCCAGGGTGGCCGCTTGGAGGTGAACAAACGCATTATTCGTGAAGCCGAAGCGGACCATGAGTTTGGAGTTTTATCAATGAATGAGGTTCTTGCCTATTCTTCGAACGTGGGAACTGCCAAATTGGCTTTTATGTTGGGTGAGGAACGATTGCGAGAAATACTGACGGACTTTGGATTCGGCCAACGGACTCAAGTGGATTTTATGGGAGAGACGACAGGAGTCTTGCGCAACGAGTCCTGGAATAAGCATTTATTGGCAAATATTTCTTTTGGTCAGGGAATGACTGCAAGTCCACTGCAGCTTGCAACGGCCTATGCTGCGATTGCAAATGGCGGAATTTGGCGTCAGCCTCGGCTTGTGAAACGGGTTTTTTCTGATGATTTAAAAGTGGAAGACAAGGAAGAGAGCAGACTGGAGCGTCGAGTTATTTCACAAGATCATGCAGCAACTCTCACACTCATGTTAACGAACGCGACATCGGCGACCGGAACGGGGAGCCTGTCACGAATCAAAGGTTTTCCGGTCGCAGGAAAGACTGGTACTGCACAGAAGGTAGATTTTGATTTGGGAGGATACAAGGCTGGGGCCTATATCTCGAGCTTTGCAGGCTTTGTTCCAGCAAATGATCCACGGTTTGTCATTTACATTGCAGTCGACAATCCCCGCGTAAAATATTATGGGTCTCAGGTTGCGGCGCCTGTTTTTTCGCGTCTTGGAGCCTTTGCTGTCAGGAGGTGGGGTTTGGCTCCCGTACTTCTGTCTGAAGGCGATATCATCAGGCGGAAACCTGAGATTGTTGGCTCAGAGGACCTCATGCGCCGAGCCTTGGAGTCAGTGCATGAATCTAAGCGCATGGAAGCTGAAGGCAAAGTACCTGATTTGAGAGGCCTGACTTATCGAGAAGTCGTGAGAAGACTGAGAGGCACGGAAATCAAGTTTCGAATGCGCGGCTCTGGAGTTGTTGTATCATCAGTTCCGGCCCCAGGCAGTATTCTGAGCTCTGGTCAGTCAATCCAAATTTTGCTAAAACCAGCAGATAGCCTTGATTTGTAGTCCAATCAAATTGGATCGGGATAATCACAAAGGGGGGGCATTTGAAGTTAGCCCAGTTATTGTCCGTCTATTCTCAACTGAAATGGGGAGATGATCCTCTGGCTGAGGTCACTTCTGTTTGCCGAGACACTCGGTCCATGAAGGCAGGTTCCTTGTACGTTGCCATTCGGGGTCAGGCCTTGGATGGGCATGATTATATTTCTCAGGCCTGCGCAGGGGGGGCGATTGGATTGGTAGTTGAAAATGAAGCAAAGGTGCCCCTTGATTACCGCGGTGCTGTGGTTGTCGTGGAAGACTCTCGGAGAGCTCTCGATATTTTAGCAAGCCGATTCTTCGGAAATCCGGCCCAGAATCTTTTTTGCGTGGGAGTGACGGGAACAAACGGAAAAACGAGTACAACTCTTTTGACGGAAGCCATTCTGAATCGCTATGGGTGGACGACGGGGGTCATGGGTACGATCGATCACCATGTTGGCACTCACACCTGGGAAACTCAGATGACAACGCCTGACGCAATTGATTTGCAGAGGAGACTTTCAGAGTTTAACTCTCTTGGGGCCAGAGCCGCCATTTTTGAAGTTTCAAGTCATGCCCTTTCTCAATTTCGTGTTGATGCGATACCATTCGACTGTGTTGTTTTTACCAATTTAACCCGAGACCATCTCGACTATCATGAAACAATGGAGAACTATTTTATTGCAAAGCAACGGCTTTTTGATGAGATCCTTTCCCGCTCTACGAAATCCCCGGTTTTTGCGATCATCAATTCCAATGATCCTTACGGAAAGAAACTTCAGCTATCGAGTCGGTCGGTGAATTGGACTTATGGCCAAGGGGAAGCGGATTTTTCCTTTCAGGTAGAAAAGGCCGATTTTTCTGGAACGAGCTATCGATTGAAATACCTTGGTGGAGTGGTCAGGATAGAAATTCCACTGATAGGTATTCATAATGTCTACAATGCGACGGCGGCCTTTGCTGTTGGGATGGCTGCTGGCGCTGGAGCTGAAACCTGTCGTACAGCTTTGGCTGGATTTTGTGGCATTCGTGGTCGAATGGAAAGAGTGGGTGATCCAAACAGTGCAATTCACGTGTTCGTTGATTATGCGCACACAGATGATGCCTTGAGGTTTGTTCTTGAGGGACTAAATGAAATTCGGCGCGAGGGTCAACTGCCGGTTCGAATCATCACCGTATTTGGCTGTGGTGGCGATAGAGACAGAGGCAAGAGGCCTTTGATGATGCGAGTGGCTTTGAATGGCTCTGACCGTGTCTACGTGACTTCGGATAATCCGCGAAGCGAAGATCCGGAGAGGATTATTTCTGAAATCATCTCTGAGACACCCAAACCCGTACTCAAGGACAAGGTCGTTGTTGAAGCGGATCGGAGGGAGGCAATCAAGATGGCCATCTTGTCTGCTCAGCCTGGAGATGTGGTGCTTATTGCTGGAAAGGGCCATGAGAATTATCAAATTTTAAATACGGGGCAGATCTTTTTTTCTGATACTTTGGTTGCTGGGGAGTTTTTAAAATGAAATGGGAAGTCAAAATTGATGAAATCTTGAAAGTAACCGGAGGCAAGCTCTTATCTCAACATGAGACCATTTGGAACGGGGTCGGAACGGACACTCGCACAGATCTTTCTGGACAGCTCTTTATCCCGCTCCGCGGAGATCGTTTTGATGCCCATGAATTTGTTCGTGTCGCGTTTGAGAGGGGGGCGAAGGGGGCTCTTTTTGACAGGTCATTTCCGGAGATGGAAAAACTGAAGTCACAGATGACCTTGATTGAAGTCTCCGACACTTTAGAAGCCTTGCAGAGTTTAGGTCAGTATTGGCGTCGAAAAAACAAGGCCAAGATCGTCGCGATCACGGGATCATCAGGAAAGACGACAACAAAGGAATTTGCCGCAAGTATTTTAGAGAAAAAATATAAGACGCATTTTAGTCAGGGCAGCTACAACAACCATTGGGGAGTTCCGATCACTCTTTTGGGGATTCACCCAGACCACGAAGTTGCAGTCATCGAGATGGGCATGAATCACTCTGGTGAGATATCAGAGCTTTGTCGAATTGCAGAGCCAGATATCACCCTGGTGACAAACGTTGGGAGTGCCCATATCGGCGAACTTGGATCGCAAGAGGCCGTTGCTGAAGCAAAATGGGAAATTTACAGAACTTGTCCAGATTCAATTCAAATTTATAATCTGGCCAATTCCTTCACGAGGAAAATGTATGAAGCGGCCGCGATGAGCCTTGAGAGAAGTTCGAACGGAAGAAAGAAAATCTTCACCTATTCTGATCAAGGAGATGTCCACCTGAAGGTTGTTGAAGTGGGCCTTGATTTCATTAGGGTCAATGGGCACATAGGAAAGCAAATGGGAGAGGTCTCTATTCCGATTTTTGGTCGTCACAATGTGGAGAATGCCATGGCAGCGGCGGCCTTGGCTCTTAGTCTGGAGATGGAGCCAGGTACTATTTGGCAGGCACTGGCAGGTTTGAAGACCTCTTGGGGTCGGAATCACCTGGTGCGTTTGCGATCGGGCACCCGGGTGTTATTCGATGCTTACAATGCAAACCCTGAGAGCATGGCGGCCCTGTTAAGTAATTTTTCTGAAGTGTCATGTGAGGGAGAGAAAATATTGGTGCTCGGAGAAATGCTCGAGCTAGGGGCCGATTCTTCGCGTTTTCATGAGGAGTTGGGACGGCGGGCTGGAAATGCAGGAGCCTCAACCATTTGGTTTATGGGACCCCACCAGGTTGATTTTGAGCGCGGTATCGGCCTCAGCAGCTTTACTAAAAACTTAATCCTATCAGATGGTTACAAAGTAGACCTTGCATCTAAACTAGGCTCTGTGTTAAACGAGTCAGATATTGTCGCCTTAAAAGGTTCAAGAGGCATGAGGCTGGAACAAGTTTTGCGGGTTTGGAATCCCGTCGACTTTGACGGGTAGACACAACCTTTAATTGCGGAAACTAAATGTTATATCGTTTGCTTCATGAGGCGTCTGTATCGGTTTCGGCCTTCAACGTTTTTCGATACATTACCTTTCGGACCTTCATTTCTTTTTTTACGGCGTTTTTTCTTTGCTGGATATTGGGTCCATTTTTTATTCGTCACTTGCTGCGTCGGCAGTTGGGACAAAATATTCGTGAGGACGGCCCTCAATCCCATAAAAAAAAGGCGGGCACTCCCACTATGGGGGGGGGACTCATTTTAATGGGATTATTGTCCTCATTTCTTTTGTGGGTGGACGTTTTTAATCCTATGGCTTGGGCGGTCATTTTCGTCACTTTTAGCTTTGGAGCTATTGGCTACCGTGATGATTTTTTAAAAGTTTCAAAAAAGAATTCAAAGGGTTTGTCGGGCCGGATCCGATTGTTGTTAGAGTTTGGAATTTCTATTTTGATGGTGGCTTTTTTGGTTTGGAACGGAAGTCTTTCCTCCGTGCTTTCAGTTCCATTTTTGAAGTTCATTAATATTGATTTAGGATGGGGATATGTCCTTTTTGCGAGTCTGGTGATTGTTGGGTGTGCGAATGCCGTCAATTTGACTGACGGTCTAGATGGTTTGGCCATATTTCCTGTTATTGTTTGTGCCGGTACCTTTATGATTTTTGCCTATGTTTCAGGACATGCTGAGATCGCCCACTACTTAGCGATTCCTTACGTTCAAGGCGCCGGCGAGTTGACGATATTGGCAGCTGCCGTCGTGGCCGCGGGTCTTGCGTTTCTCTGGTTTAACACCTTTCCGGCTCAAGTTTTTATGGGGGATGTGGGGAGTCTGTCTCTGGGAGGGTTTTTGGGAATAATGGCAGTTTTGACGAAGAACGAATTGCTCCTGGTTCTTTTGGGTGGAGTTTTTGTTGTGGAAGCCCTATCAGTTATTACCCAAGTGGCCTCGTTTAAATTAACTGGCAAACGAGTTTTCAGAATGGCTCCCATTCACCATCATTTTGAATTAAAGGGATTGGACGAAACAAAAATTATCGTCCGATTTTGGATTATTTCTATTCTCTTAGCGGTGCTGAGTCTCAGCACCCTCAAGTTGCGATAATAAGGAAGGATTAAATCAATGGAACTTTCTGAGTTGAAGGACAAACGCATATTGATCGTTGGATTGGCCAGGACTGGCGTTTCTCTGGCACACCTTTTAGTAGAAAAGGGAGCTGATGTTACCGTGAGTGATCACAAGTCTAAGGCGGAACTTTCGAATCATCTCGAGAAATTGGCTGGGCTACAGATCAATTATGATTTGGGTGGCCACACGCCCAAGACTTTTTTGCAGCAGGACCTCATTGTTCTCAGTCCGGGGGTTCCACCTCATCTGAAGATTTTTGATTACGCTCGAAGTCACGGAGTTAAGGTGTCAGGTGAGTTCGAGTTTTGTGCTCAACTCATTAAGGAGCCAATTATTGCGATAACCGGGACGAACGGAAAGACGACGACCACTCATCTGGTTGAGCTTTTTTTGAAACGTTCAGGAGTCAATGCTTGGGTGGGTGGAAATTATGGTTCGCCGTTGAGTGAGTATCTTCGCTCGGGGGAAAAAGCGCCGGTTGTCATTGCAGAGGTCAGTAGTTTTCAGCTTGAGCACGTTGAAAATTTTAATCCTACCAATATCGTGTTTATGAATTTGGCAGAAAACCATTTAGATCGTTATCGAAGCATGGAAGAGTACGTGAACGCCAAGCGAAGGATTTTCCTTAATACGAATCAATCAACGACCAGCGTGCTGAATGCCGATGACAATGCTGTCGTAGAACTGGCCCGTGATCCGGCTGTGCAGAGGGGTCGGATATTTTATTTCTCTCGTAGACCGACCCTTGAACCTCAAATTATGAACATTGGTGGAGCAGTATTGATCAAAGATCAAATTCGAGTCAGAACTGGGCCAGAGATTGAGTATTACAGTGTTGGAAGTGCTAAGATTCGTGGCAAGCACAATTATGAAAACGTCATGGCGGCCATTCTTGTTGCGCGCGAACACGGAGCCGTTCATGAGGCCATCCAGAGAGTGATTGATGATTTTCCGGGTATGCCTCATCGTCTTGAGTATGTGCGACGGGTGGGAGGTGTCGAATTTTATAATGACTCAAAGGCGACAAATGTTCATGCAGTCATGCGAGCCCTAGACGCTTTTGATGAGAACGTGATTTTAATAATGGGCGGTAAAGACACAAATCTCAATTATTTGCCTTTGAAAGACCGTATCAAGCGATCGGTTAAGACTTTGATTTTGGTTGGCGAGGCCAAGGAGCGGATCAATCGCGACGTCGGTGATTTCACTGAAACTTTCTTGATTGGAACTTTTGAGGAAGCTGTGTTGATCGCGTACCAAAAGTCTAGAATTGGCGACACAGTCCTACTGTCTCCTGGTGCGTCGAGTTTTGATATTTTTGATAGCTACGTTGAGCGTGGAAATTATTTTAAGGAGCTGGTGAATAAGTTTCGTTAGGCCTAATTTTCTTATGCCATGGGGTTGGGGTTGTCCGGATTTATCTCTGAGGAGCTACGAGATTGTTTGGGATTGTGCTAGACTCCACTGGGGGTGGGTGTGGCAAAATGGGAAATTGACAAAGGAATCTTGCTCATTGTTTTTTTCTTTCTTGGGCTAGGTTTAGTTCAAATTTACAGTGCGTCGTTTATTTTTGCGATGGAGAAACATGGCGACGGACTGTATATTTTTCGACGGCAGTTGCTGTTTTCACTGCTTGGAGTCCTTGCAATCTTTGTTGGATTTAAAATGCCACTCCAGTGGTTACGAAAATGGTCTGCCTTATTTTGGTTGGCAGCTATTTTTTCTTTGGTTCTTACGTTTGTTCCCGAATTTGGAATCAAGGCTGGGGGCGCGCAGCGTTGGGTGAGACTTCCCTTTGACCAGAGATTTGAGCCGGCCGAAGTTATAAAACTCCTGCTCCCCTTTTTGATGGCCACGTTTATCTCTCGATCTCAAAAATCTCTGACTGGAAGCCAGTGGCTATTGCGGTATCTATTTCTGGGAGTTCCGCTTCTGTTGTTATTGAGGCAACCTGATTTTGGTACGTTTGCGATTTGCATGGCTGTGATTTTCCTTATGCTGTTTGCCTTTGGACTGAGGTGGAGATACATCATTGCGGGCCTCAGCTTGATTCTTCCCGCTTTTTATTTTTTAGTTCTTCAGGTACCTTACCGAGCGGCGAGAATTCGCGCTTTTTTAGATCCTTGGTCAGATCCATCGCAAAAGGGCTTTCAGGTTATTCAGAGCATGCTGGCCTTTTCCAATGGTGGACTCTGGGGGGAGGGTTTGGGCCAGGGACAAGGAAAGCTTTTTTTTCTCCCTGAGGCTCACACAGATTTTACCCTTGCCGTTTTGGGAGAAGAAACAGGTTACGTGGGCTTTGTTGCTGTTCTTCTTTTATATGGCGTTTTGGTTTTTAAGGGGATTCAGATTTCTGTCAGAGCCCAGGACTCATTTTCTAGAGCGGCGGCTTTGGGTTGGATTTTGATTTTTGGCTTGTCGGTATTTATTAATGTGGGAGTGGTGCTTGGACTCTTGCCGACGAAGGGTCTTACACTGCCATTCCTGAGTTATGGGGGAAGTTCCCTGGTGACAACTTGTCTTGGCTTTGGTTGGCTACTAAACATCGACAGAATGAACAAGAGGCTTAGATTTGGCGTTCTTTCTCATCTGCAAGCTTAGGGATCACTTTTGATTATATGAGAAAAGCAGTTTTTATTGCGGGAGGCGGCACTGGTGGTCACATTTATCCGGCGCTGGCTATCGCCCACAGTTTGAGAGGAATGGCTCCTGATCTTCAGATTCATTTTGTGGGTTCTCGGGGTGGACTTGAATCCAAGATCATTCCCGAACATGGGTTTCCTCTTCATTTGGTTCCCATTGGAAAACTCAACCACAATGTGAGCCTTGCCGAACGCTTTGAGAACATTGGTCAGTTTGCCTATTTCGTTCATTGTCAGCCTTTTTCTTTTACTCAAACATCGGCCACTCATTATTGTTGGAGTTGGGGGTTTTGTTTCTGCCCCGATTCTATTTACGGGAGCTTTACTTGGTTTTCGCACTGTCATATGGGAGCCAAATGCTTTTCCAGGAATGGCCAATAGATTGTTGGTGAATTGGGTTGGGCTTGCCTTGGTGGTCTTCGAAGAGGCAAAGGGAATTTTCGAAAGAAAAATGAGGAGGGTTCAGATTGTTGGTCTTCCTATTCGGCAGGAAATTGAAAATCTCAGGGATTTTGTATCTGAAACAGTGAGTTCTCAAAATTCCTCCAGTCCAATGAAAATTCTCATCTTTGGGGGTAGTCAGGGAGCGAGAGGTATCAACAATACCGTTTGCGAAGCATTGACTTCAGGAGAAGAGTGGTTACGAGATTTTGACTTTATTCACCAGACGGGATCGCTGGATTATTCCTCCATCAAAGAACGCTATCGAGCCAAGGGCGCGAGGGTTAGCGTGAGGGAATACCTCCCGGAGATATTTAAGGAATACAGGTGGGCGGATTTGATTGTATGTCGCGCCGGAGCCAGTACAATTTCAGAGTTGGCGGCAGCCGAGAAGGCGGCCGTACTCATTCCTTTTCCGTTCGCTGCTGATAATCACCAGCAGCGAAATGCTGAAGCCGCCGTTAACAAGGGAGCGGCGGTAATGATCCTTCAGCGCGACTTTAGTCCGGAATGCTTTCGTGAGTTGCTATTAGAACTAAGGGCCAACCCCCAAAAATGCACAGAATTATCAAGAAACATGGGAAGGCTTTATCACGCTCATGCGGCCGATGAAATTGCTCAAATTCTTATCAAGGAAATTTCAGGGAAACTACAATGAATGAAATTCGAATTCGTTCTCAAAAATTGACCAATGCCAAAGTGCATTTTATCGGTGTTGGCGGGATAGGTATGTGCGGTTTGGCTGAGCTCCTTCATAATATGGGGGCACGAGTATCGGGCAGTGATTCGGCTGAGAACAGCCAAACGATTCGCCTGCGGGAAATGGGTGTCTTGATTTTTATTGGACAGCGGCCCGAGCAAGTTGGCGATTCCGAAGTTGTGGTTTATTCGAGCGCAGTTAAGTCCCATAATCCAGAGTACCGCGAGGCGCGACGCAGGGGCATTCCACTTATCCCAAGAGCTGAGGCTCTCGCCGAGATGATGCGCCTGAAGCGAGGCATCGCTATCGCTGGCACTCACGGAAAGACGACGACCACGAGCATGACGGCCTCTGTTTTTTTGGCAGCAAAGGTCGATCCTACCATCGTGGTGGGGGGACGCCTTGATGTCATTAAATCGACGGCCCAGCTGGGGCAGGGAGAGTTCTTAATAGCTGAGGCCGATGAGTCGGATGGGAGTTTTAATCGTCTCTCTCCTGAAATTGTGATTATCACTAATATCGACAACGACCACCTGGATCACTATAAGGATTTCGGAAGTTTAAAAAATGCGTTTTTCGATTTTGCTTCGCGAGTTCCATTTTTTGGATCTGTCATTCTTTGTGGAGACGATCCAAAAATTCGAGAAGTTTTTTCTGATTTTCCGAAAAGAACTTTGCACTATGGTTTTAATTTGGAGAATGATTTCATTCTCGAAGGAGAGAATGGAGAATATGTGGTGAGAACTTCAGGTGCAGCACTGGGAAAATTGATCGTTCCAATTCCGGGACGTCATAATGCGCTAAATGCTCTGGCGGCTGTGTTAGCTGGATTAGCTGCGGGTTTGGAATTTGACGTGTGCGCCAAAGGGATCAGTGGTTTTCAGGGAGTCGATCGAAGATTTCAAAAAATGGGAGAATGTAACTCCATATCTTTTTATGATGATTACGGTCATCATCCGACAGAAGTGCGAGCTGTTTTATCAGCATTTAAGGAAAAGTTTCCAGAGAGCCGAATTGTCGTGCTATTTCAACCCCATCGCTACTCTCGAACTCAGTTGTGTTGGGAGCAATTCCTGATTTGTTTTCGAGACGCAGATGCTCTCTTTCTTGCGGACATCTACGCGGCTGGAGAAGCGCCGATCGAGGGAATTACCTCGCATCTTTTGGCTCAACAGATCGAAAGCGTAAATGTCAGATGTCTTGACATCACTTCTGCAGATTCTCAGAGGGAGATACTCGATTTTCTAAAACCTGGAGATGTCTTTGTGACTTTGGGAGCTGGGGATGTGTGGAAATTTGGCGAGAGAGTTCGCAAATCATTGCTTGGTGATAAATCGTGAACAGCGAAGGACTCATAGCAAAGGGAGTTGAGCTAGCCCCCCTCACTTCCTGGCGAGTGGGAGGCAAGGCGGAGTTTTTTTGCTCCCCTCGCAGCATCGAAGAGTTGGAATGGATTTTGGTATGGGCACATCAAAGAAATCAAGCCCTCACGGTGTTAGGTGGCGGCAGCAATGTTTTGGTGAGCGATGATGGCGTATCTGGTTTGGTTTTGTCAATGCGACTTCTCGCAGGAATAGATGCAAAGGAATCCGCAGGCCATTGTCGATTAACCGTGATGGCGGGGACTCATAAGTCTCAACTTTTGAGATTTTTTCTCCAGCGGCAGCTTGCGCCTGCATTGTTCTTGTCGGGTCTTCCTGGAGATGTTGGGGGGGGAGTTGCGATGAACGCCGGAGTGAGTGAAAAGCGGATTCCTCGCGAATTTTGTGAGATTGTGGACTGGGTTGAAGTGATGCGCATGGAAGGAGACAAGCCCTTGCGAGTATCGAAGCCCGCAAGCGAGATTGTTTGGTCCTATCGTCACAGTTCAGGTTGGCAGCCTGGAGTGATCACGAGAGTTGGTATTGCCTGGCCAAATTTGCCCGATGAAAATATTCCCGCGTTGGTAAAGGAAGTGAATCGAAGAAGACTTTCCAAACAACCTCTCGACCTCCCGAGCGGGGGCTCTGTGTTTGTGAATCCGCCTGGTGAAAAGGCAGCCGGAGCCTTAATTGATGAGTGCGGGTTTAAGGGATTCACAATTGGCGGCGCCAGAGTTTCTGAAAAACATGCCAACTTTATCGTGAACATTGGCGGAGCAAACGCCAAGGATATTCATTCTGTCATTCAAGAGGTTAGGCAAGGAGTTTTGGTTAAGACGGGAGTTCTGTTATCTACTGAGGTTGTTTATTTAGGCAATTGGCCTTAGTTGTTTTGTGGAGTCTTTTGAGGGGAAGACCCTGCTCCTATTGAGCAGAGTCTTTGATTTGACAGGTAAAAGAGAGAGATAGATTTATTCGCAGAAACTGAGTGAGATGGCTCTTTCCTTTCCATCCTGTGAAATCGTGGCGGAGCCGCAGCCCTCGAAAGTGATGGAGCCGGAAGAAGAAATACTACCAGAGTAGTTTACTGTTAGACTTCCGGATATTGGGTGGCAGCAAGTAGAACTGTATTGGATATTATTTGGCGTAAATATAGCGGTGTATTTTGCCAAGTTATGATTGACTTCTAATTGACCACCATTGACCAGCCGGCTGGCTCGATCTAAACCTCCAATGATATTGATGGGTGTTAAAGTTCGGATGGAGTGACTCATGAATACTCTGTTTCCGCGACTCAGTTCATTGTTTTTTCCGATAATTTCAAGATCCCAGCCTCCTGATGTTTTTGTGAGTTTGCCTCCACCAGAAATAGAAGTTCCACGGTAATCAGTATGGGCGGAGCTGAACACTCGCAGTTCGCCATTGCGAGGTCCAATGATTCTAAAGTCGTAAGTTCTGTTGACTGAATCTCCAATAGCACTGAGGCCACATCCAGAGTCGGAATAGGAAAGCGAGACAGAGCCATCAATGCTCAAAGCAGTACCGGAGATATCACAATCCGAATAGGAGGCAGTTTTTAACCCGCTGACACAAGATTCAGAGAAGGCCCGCGAACAAGTTGCCGCAAAGGCTTTTGGAAGCAAAGACTCTTGAATGGATTGAGCAAAGGTCTTGTGCTGCAAGTTAAGGGATGTGTATCCGATTCCGTTTTGGTCATCAACTGATCCACTGATAGATGTAATTGCCGATTCAGCAGTCAACTCAAAGGATTCATCGAGTTGACTTTGGTTGATTTTTTTTCCGCATCCATTGATACATATGGCAAGTCCGACAATCGCGATCATTTTTAATTTTTCCAGATGTTCCGTTTTCATAAATTCCTCCGTTTGAGATGTAAAGGGACACAGGAGTGAAGCCCCAGCGGGAACGAACAGTTGCGTTATAAATTAAAAAAATGCCTTATTTTCTCCGAACCCATTAGATTTCTTAGGTAAATCAAAGTCGAGTTTCAGTAAAATGAATCGCCAGTGATGGATCCTATTGCATATAATGGATAACAATTCTCTCAATGGTTCATTTTGAGACAAGGGTGGGGGATTAGTGGCTATATGGTCGAGAAAGTTGTTGAGCGGCATAGCAGGATTCTTGATTGCCTCGACAATGGGATTTGGAACCTATTGGGCAATCCAGGGGCCTTGGTTTGGTATTGAGCAAATAGAAATCGAGATGGATCCGATCAGCGGTCAGGACGTTCTGTTTCAGAGAATTCAGGGAGATTTAAGGAAGAAATACCAATTATTTAATGGCAAAAAATTGTGGGAGGTGTCCATTCAGGATCTTCGTTCTATTGCAGAGAAGGATTCGCGAGTGAAGCGCGCCTCTGTTTCTCGCCGATTTCCAGATGGTATTCTTGTACAAATTCGACCTCGCGATCCTGTGTTAGGCCTGGTAGATAACCGTGGCAGAGTGCATCCAGTGGCCAACGATGCCAGCTTGCTACCGGACCTACCTCCTGAGGATGCTCCCGATCTTCCCTATTTGAGGGGAGCTGAATTTTTCAAGAAATCAGAAATGCGTTCCAAAGCTGTGCACCTCATTGCGCAAATTCCCCCACAGGGGATGATCAGCGTTGCCTCAATATCTGAAATACACTTTCTCCCCAAGGAGGGATTCTATTTTATTTTAAGACAAAAAGGGATTCGGGTTCTAATTGGGGAGAGCGTTCCAAAAATGAAGCTGAGTCACGTTGAACAAGTTTTGAACTATCTTGCCGAACATCAGATTGACGGACGCGTCATTGACGCTAGATTCTCCAAGAAAGTTGTTGTCAGGCTGCGTAATCAACCTTAGTTTGTGAGAATAATTCATTAGTCTGGGTTTCTTTCAAACAGTCGCAGGTGTTATAAACATAGTCTAGTGCGGGAGTAGCACTGTTTAACTGTGGCAGTTGAAGGTTTTAGCAACAGAGTGAACGCAGCATTGAGGACTTATGGCAAAAGTGACTAAGAAGAGCCACGTGGTAACGGGTCTTGATATTGGTACGACAAAGGTGGCTTGTGTCGTTGGCGTGGTGGGGGTTTCTGGCGGGTTGGACATTGTTGGAGTTGGAGTTGCTGCCAACCCAGGTATGCGCCAGGGAATAGTTATCAATATTGAGGCGACTGTCGAAGCGATAAAGAAAGCTCGTGAAGAAGCAGAGCTGATGTCCGGCATGCCAGTTTCGCCGGGCGTTTGGTTGAGTATCGGGGGCACCCACGTTGAATCTTTTGATTCAAGTGGAATGGTGGCGATACGACACAACGAGGTCACTGCCGATGATATTGATAGAGTGATTGAGGCCGCTAGGGCGATCGTAATTCCCACGGATAGACAGGTTCTCCATGTACTTCCCAAAGATTATAAGATTGATGGCCAAGATGGAATTAGCGATCCTATTGGTATGTCAGGAGTCAGACTAGAGACGTCTGTACACATCATTACTGGCAATGCATCTGCCGTTCAAAACGCAATAAAATGTACTGAAAAGGCGGGGCTTCAGGTCCGGGGCTTGGTATTGCAACAGTTAGCTTCAGCACTGGCTGTTGCAACTGAAGATGAAAAGGGCCTTGGATGTACTGTCATTGATATTGGTGGTGGAACCTGTGATATGGTCAGTTTTGTCCAGGGTAGTGTAGCTCACACAGCAGTGATTCCCGTCGGGGGTAATAATTTTACTCATGATGTTGCGATGGGTTTGCGGACGACTCAAATGAGTGCTGAAAATCTCAAAAGAAAATATGGTTGTGCCTTGGCAGAATTGGTGCCAGCAGAAGAGGCAATCGAAGTGGAGGCCGTAGGTGGGCGAAAATCTCGAAGTCTTCCGCGTCGAGAGTTGTGCGAAGTCATCGAAGCCAGAGCTGAGGAAACTTTGCAACTGTTACGGACTGAATTATCTAAAATGGATTTCTTTAAAAAAATAGGGTCCGGTTTGATTCTCACCGGAGGAGGAAGCCTATTGCCAGGTTTGGTAGAAATGGGCGATTTTATTTTCGATGTGCCTGTTCGTAAAGGTGCTCCGGATCGAGTTGGAGGTCTTACGGATGTGGTTCGTTGTGCGAGCTTTGCGACTGGAGTGGGTCTTGTTCTTTACGGATTAAGGCAGGAAAAGCACAAGGCAACAGAAGTGGCGGTCGCGGTCAAGACGAACGTTTCTTTCGCGGATGTAACAAGAAAAATTAAAGATTATTTTGTGAGCGTTTTTTAGGATGGCTCCATGGGAGGGGTTATGTTTGAACTCGAAGAAAACACCAGCGTCGGAGCTTGCATTAAGGTTATAGGTGTTGGTGGTGGAGGCAACAATGCTGTTCAGACGATGATCGAAGGTGGTCTGACGGGCGTTGAGTTTGTCGTTGCTAATACTGACCGTCAGGCTCTTTCTGCGAACCGGGCAGAAAGGAAAATTAATCTGGGGTCGGAGCTCACTAAGGGGTTAGGCGCAGGAGCTAATCCTGAAATTGGTAAGCGTGCAGCGATCGAATCTTATAATGACATTGTCGAGACTCTTGATGGTGCCGACATGGTTTTTGTCACCGCAGGAATGGGTGGAGGAACAGGCACAGGGGGGGCTCCCATTGTGGCAAAAATTGCCAAAGAATTGGGAGCATTGACAATTGGCGTGGTGACCCGTCCCTTCTTTTTTGAGGGCAAAAAGCGCAAACGTCATGCAGATCTCGGAATACAAGAGCTTAAGGAAAATGTTGATACTCTGATTGTGATTCCCAACCAGAAGCTACTTTCTGTTTCAAGCGAAAAGACGCCCCTACTTGAGACCTTTAAAAAAGCGGATCATGTATTGTTACAGGCCGTGAAAGGCATTTCTGATCTGATAAATATACGTGGTTTGATCAACCTGGACTTCGCTGATATTCGCACGGTTATGGCAGCTAAAGGCATGGCGATCATGGGTTCTGGAGTTGCGGTTGGAGAGAATCGTGCGGTGGAGGCGGCGACAGCTGCGATTTCTTCTCCGCTTCTTGAGAACATCGCGATTGATGGAGCTACCGGAATTATTATCAATGTTACCGGCGGCTCGAATTTGACTCTTTGGGAGGTAAATGAAGCATCAACTCTCATTACAGAGGCCGCCCATGAAGATGCAGAAATTATTTTTGGAGCCGTCATTGATGAAGAAATGGGCGATGAGGTGAGAGTGACAGTTATTGCGACAGGCTTTGGCGAGGACAATCAAACCACAATTGTCTCAGATCAAATCATGCGATTGCAAGCCTTAGCGGAGGCCCAGGTCAACCAGGTCAATGCAATGGGACAAAGACTGATGGATCAGATGGAATCTCGGACGATGGCACAGGTCTCGGTGAGTGCTGAAGTCGAGATGAGATCCCAGGCGGCAACGGCCTGGCATCAGTCACAACAAGCGCCACCCGCTCTTCCTGAGGAAAGAATTGAAAAGCTGACTCCTCTTTCAGAAGAGGAGGGGGTTGATCAGACTATGATCGCAGAGGGCCAGACGGATACGAGCGGCGATTTGGCTGATACAGAAAGACCGCGTTTGCCTCGCGATATACTTCTTGCTAAAGCCAAGGCCTATCGTGAGAGTCAGGCAAAAAACCCTTCTCATCAACCGGAGCAGTTAAGTATGGATGTCGAAGATGATGGTGATGCTTTGGCTGCGGCGAGGCGCTTGGCGCGAGAGATGGCTCGCTCTCCATTTGATTCTGAGACTTTGGAAGTGCCATCCTATCTTCGTAAAAAGCAGCAGTCAGATGAGCAGAACAGTGATGGCATTTAGGGATTTGAAATCCTACTCTTCATGATTTGGGTTGCCATTGAGCATTAAGGCCTTGTTTGTTTCTGATCTTCATCTTGGTGACCCAGGTGATGAGCGGACTAAAAAATTTTTGAATTTTTTGAGTCGTCTGGGTGGAAGAGAAGAATGTACCCACCTTTTTCTTTTGGGGGATATTTTTGATTTATGGATTGCTCATCATTCCTATTTTGTTGACCGCTTTCGCCCTGTTATTGAACAACTTCGGCGTCTTCAGGCTGTGGGTATCGAATTGCACTATTTTGAGGGGAATCACGATCTTTACTTGAGGGATTATTGGCAGAATCAGCTCGGACTAGTGGTCCACTCTGGTCCTTGCTATTTCACCTTGGATGGATTGGTTTTCCGTCTGGAGCATGGTGATCAAATGGATCCTGACGACAAAGGATATATTTTTTTACGCTGGCTTTTGCGAACTCGCGTCTTGAGGTTTTTGGCTTTCCACCTTTCCGGTAAAATACTCGCAAAGATTGGTGAGAAAGCCAGCCGAAAAAGTCGTCAGTACACAGGTCAAGTGAGGAGACAAAGTGATCTTGTGGCGAAACAAAAAATGTCCAGTCATGCGGTCAAAGTTTTCTCTGAGCGCCCTTTTGATATTCTCATAGCTGGTCATTTGCATGTGAAGGAAGATAAGCAGATAGCTTTGCCTGGTAGATTTATTCATCTATTTAATTTGGGAAGTTGGATTGAGAGCCCTCAGGTATTGAGGATATCGAACTCAAAGATCTCAGGCGGAGTTCCCTTGATTTCACAAATAGAAGGAGCAGGTCCGGAGCAAGCTCTTAGTTGGTCATATCAGTGGTTGTTAACCCAGTGACTCTGTATGGGTTTTAAACAGTGAAGCGAGGGAGTGGGGTCTTTGGTTTTTTTATTAAAATCCAATATGTTGGAGTGAAGTTCAAATTTTTTTTGATCATTCACTAGGCAGTGCCATAACTCCTGTCCAAATACCAGTCACAGAGTGCAGGAGCCTGAATTTCTTAATGAAAATTAGACTTTCTCAAATTGATTCACTAAAAAATAGACATGATGTGATTGGCTTGAGCTTCTCCTGTAATTGAGGACTTCCCCAGGTTGGTACGTATTTTGGAATAGGTAAGATATGATGATTGTTAAAAATTGAAACCCATAACTGAATCTTCAACCACCCCGTTGCTGATTCAGTTTCATAAGCCGAGTCAGAGTTGCCCCTCTTTCGGCTTAAGCACCCCATACCCCAGGCCTCTCTCACTCCCCTGAGTGAGGCCTTTTTTTTGATTTAGGAGAGAGACAGATGGAAAAAATCGGATGGACGAAGATAGTAGTTATCAAAAAAGAAGAGAAAGTGATTTTCTTGATTACAGCGCTGGCCACTTTCTTGTTTATGGCAAGTATCACTCAAGGGAGTACAGCTCCGTTGGAAATAGCCTTTAAATTCATTTTTTCATCATTTTCTTCAATTCGATAGTCTCAAAAGAAAAGTTTCAAATCGATGCTTCTGAATCTTGAAGCAATTGTCGGGCATGGTCTCGGCTCGTTTTGGTTATCTTCTCTCCCGAGATAAGACGCGCAATTTCTCCAATCCGGTCGTCACTCTTGTTCAAATATTTGACTTCTACTTCAATTTTTGTTTTGCCAGGACTTTTATGGATGAAAAAGTGATGGTCAGCATAAGCTGCCACTTGAGGAAGATGAGTCACACAAATGATTTGTTGGCCCTTTGCAATGGACTTTAATTTTCGTCCCACTTTTTCAGCGGTCATGCCGCTGACACCAGCATCGACTTCGTCAAACAGGTAGGTCCGAGGAAGATCAGAAAGTCCTACAACCCTTTTGAGAGCGAGAAGGATCCGACTGAGTTCGCCGCCACTGGCAAATTTTGCCAGTGGTCGAGGTCCATCGTTGGCTCCAGAAGAGGTTGTGAATTCAACGTCGCTGAGTCCTGTTGGGCTGGGTTTTGAGAGTTGAGTTACACTGACTCCAAACAAGACTCCCTTCATATTGAGATCAAAGAGTTCCTTATTAACCTGTTTGCTCAATGGAACACTCGCCTTTACCCTCTTAGAATGAAGTTCTTCGGCGAGGATATTGAGAGCCGCAGTTAGCTCCCTTTCCTTCTGTTCAAAATTTGCCAGAGACTCATCAAAATTTTCTAGGGAGTCAATTTCAGACACGATCTGGGTGAGTTTCTCCATAAGGTGAGAAACGTTTCCCCCATATTTTTTCATGAGTCGGCGACAATACGAAATTCGCTCCTCAAGATTCTGAAGTTCTCCGGGTTCGATTTCAAGGCTACGCCCGTATTCGCGGAATTCATAAACAGCCTCTTCAATCAGGGTTTTTGCTGACTGGAGAGGTTCGAGCTTTTTGATTAAGTCTTCATCGACGGCGCAAATTTCTTGACCTCTTTGTAAAATGCGATGGATTCGAACCAAAACGGATTCGTCATCGCCATAGAGGCTGTCCTCGCTTTGGGAGCAGAAGTCAGCGAGACGGCTGGAGTTCTTAGCGCGATTAAAACGAGATTGTAATTCGTCTTCCTCTCCCGGCACAATATTTAATTGAGAGAGTTCATCTCTCTGGAAGGTCAAAAAATTCAGGCGCTCATCTCTTTTGAGACGATCCTCTTTAAATTGTTGGAGGCGTTGACTCATGGCCTTCAGCTCATCAAATTTGGCATGAACTTCTTTTCTCAGTTCCCAAGTTCCAGCAAAGCGATCCAAGATATCAAGATGGTAGGATTTTGAATAAAGGTGCCGATTGTCATGCTGTCCCGTCATTTCAATTAAGGGGGCACCATAATGTCCGTTCACTTCAAGCAAGGGAGTAACAATTTCTCTCAGACTATTTAGAGCCGTAAGGCCCCCATTCAAATAAACTCTGCTGCGTCCCTGCGGTGAAATCAAGCGTCGAATGACCAGCTGATCGTCGGAGGTATCAATTCCGAGTTCATGCAGGCGATCTATAACGTCGGATCGGTCTTCGAGGTCGAAGGCTCCTTCGATTGTAGCAAACTCGGCACCACTTCGCACGCTCTCGGCGTAAGACTTATCACCCATCAATAAAGCGAGGCTTTTAAGTAAAATTGATTTTCCGGCCCCCGTTTCGCCACTGAGAATATTTAATCCGGGCTGGAACTGCAAGCTAAGAGATCCTATTATTGCGAAGTTCGTGACCTTCAGTTCAACTAGCATTGTAACTCCTAGATCAGAAGACTGCTCGCGAGCCAAAATTTAACTTCTCACGGAGAAGGTCAAAATAATTATGACTTGGGCGGCGCAAAACAAAATGATCGCAAGCATCCCTTCGAACGGAGACCTCATCTAAATGAGTGAGATTGCAAACAAATTGTCCATCGACGGTAAGCACTGCATCGTGACGCCCCTTTTTTATTTTAAAGGTGAGAATTTTATCATCAGGAAAAATGATGGGTCGATTTGTCAGGCTATGAGGACAGATAGGCGTAACGACCAGCGACCTGACCTCTGGGTGGAGGATGGGACCACCAGAGGCCAAGTTGTAAGCCGTCGATCCTGTGGGAGTTGCAATGATGAGCCCATCCGCCTTGTAGTCACAGACATGGCGGTTTTCGCAATAGGTTGATAATGTGATCATGTGCCCTCCACCGCCACGTTCGATGACAATGTCATTGAGGGCTGTGCGCTGAGTGATGACCTTATTTTCTTGCTGTGTGGTGACTTGAATCATAGACCTGGGGCGCATTTCCATTTTACCGGAGAGAGTCAACTCTAGATTTTCATATAAGGTTTCGAGGCGAGTTTCAGTTAGAAATCCCAAGGATCCCATGTTGACTCCTAAAATTGGTACTTTCCTCCCTTGCAAGTGCCTCACAGCTTCGAGGTAGGTTCCATCTCCTCCGAGCACAATAACGAGATCAATTGTGTCTAGGTTTGAGGTCGCTGTAATGTTCATATCCTCTGGCCAATTCTGATCCTGGGTTCCGAATGTGTCTCTTCCCTTGGCCTTTAGCCAAGAAACCAATTCGATTGCAACTTTACGGGCCTTTGTGGTTCCCTGTCTGTAGACAATCAGGACATTTTCAATCTTCTTGCTGTTGGGTTTCAAATTGTTTGCCATACCTCTAGATCAACCCAAGTTTACGAAGGAGAGCGTTTGGGTCCGGTTCACGTCCTCGAAAGCGTTTATAAAGTTCCATAGGATCTTCGCTTCCTCCTTTAGAAAGAATATTTTTTTCAAAAAGTTCACTGACAGTGGAGTCGAATAAGCCCTTCTCTTTGAAATATTCAAAGGCATCTGCATCTAGCACCTCCGCCCATTTGTAAGAATAGTAGCCCGCCGAATAACCGCCGCCAAATATGTGAGAAAAGGAGGGAGAAGAGAGGGAGCCTTTTATGTGAGGCAAAAGCCGACATTTGGTTGTTGCTTCTTCTTCATGTTGGCCTACGTCTGAGATATTTCTCGGGTCAAGATCATGCCACGAAAAATCCAAAATACAAAAATTCAATTGGCGAAGAGAATTGAATCCAGCCAAAAATTTGACAGAGTCTTTGATCTTTTTTGAAAAGATCTCTGGTATTTTATCCCCAGTTTCGTAATGAACGGCAAAGAGATCAAGAGCCTGCTTTTCGGCAACCCAATTTTCCATAATTTGTGATGGAAGCTCGACAAAATCCCAAAAAACATTCGTCCCAGAAACACTTCTATAGTGGCAGCGGGAGAGGAGTGAATGAAGCGCGTGGCCGAATTCGTGAAAGAGAGTTTCAACTTCATCAAGGCTAAGTAAACTGGGTTTCTCTTTGGTGGGCTTTGTAAAATTACACACAATCCCAACGTGGGGACGCATCATCTTGTTTTCGAACATTCCCTGCTGATAATAGTTGGTCATCCAGGCTCCACCTTTCTTGGTGGGACGAGGAAAGAAATCAGCGTAGAAGAGTCCCATGAACTCTCCAGTTCTCTCTTTGCTGACTTCGAACACCTTCACATCTTTATGGTAAACGGGGAATTCGGCTGTTTCTTTGAATTGAAGGCCGTAAAGGAGACGGGCATGTTCAAAAACTCCTTTGATAACCTTTTCCAACTGAAAATAAGGACGAAGCTACTCTTCATCAAAATCAAATAAGGAAATCTTATATTTTTCAGCATAATAAGAGAAATCCCAGGGCATCAGTTGAGTGGGACCGCCCATATTAAGCGCCAGGGACGCGACATTGGCCAATTCTTTTTCTGCTGCCGATTTTGAAGCTTTTAGAAGTTTGTCCAGAAACTGGTGAACCCTTTCTGGGCTCTTCGCCATACGTCGACGCAACACAAAGTCTGCGTGAGTTTTGTACCCCAGCAGGGTGGCTCTTTCAAATCTCAAATTTACAATTCTTTTGATGAGTTCCAGATTGTCAAAGGTCCCGCCATTGCAACGGGAATGATAGGCCCGCCAGACAGATTCGCGGTGCTCACGGTGATTAGAATACTTTAAAAACGGAACAAGGCTTGGAGCGTCGAGAGTGATCAGCCACCCAGATTTGCCTTTTTCTTTGGCTGCTTGTGCGGCTGCCTCTAGAGAGGACTCTGGAAGCCCATCCAATTCCTTTTCATCAAGAATATGAAGTTCAAAACTCATGGTCGCTTTGAGCACATTCTCATTAAATTGAGGAGAAAGCTTAGACAAGTCTTCGTCTATGGCACGAAGTTTCTCCTTTTGGGGCGCCGTCAGAAGAGCTCCATTCCTCGTGAAGTCAAGGTAAGTGTTCTCAAGAAGAGTTTGCTGTTCAGCTGTAAGATCGCTATGGGGGAGGTCCTTGTGTTTTTCGTAGACCTTTTTTACTCTCTCAAAGAGTTTGGCATCGAGCAAAATATCGCTGGAGTAATTTGAAAGTTGGGGTCCTATTTTTTCGGCCAAAGCCTGCAGTTCGTCACTTGTATCGGCATGGAGGAGGTTGTAAAAAATGGAAGATGTCAGATCGACATTGTCGCCAATCAGTTCTAAGGCCTCAATTGTATTTGAGAAAGTCGGTTGCTCTCCGCTGTCGCGCAACTTCTCAATTTTGGATTTAGCTTCGGCGATGGCTTCCTTGAGGGCTGGAAGAAAATGTCCTACCTTTATCTCTGGAAAAGGAATGGCGCAATGCCTAAGCTCGGATCGCTTCAGAAGAGGATTGGTCAAATTGTCATTTGGATTCGTATTATTTGTGCTCATCGCCTCAACCTACTCCTTCATTTAAAAAGGAGCAAGTACCACTCTAGATTGGCGACTGAGGTTGAAAATAAGCTTTAGAATTGGCCTAAAACTGGGCCCAACACCATTGTAAGGTACCCCAAAACACACTGTTGCATTTGCAGTTGCTAGTCCCCATTTGGCAGCTCGCGAGAATGGGGTTGCCCGGCACCCAAGTGCCACCGTAGTAAAGCCTGTTGAGATAGGCCTGAGTAAAGGTGGCTTCCAGAGTTATACGGTTGACACAGACAATAGTTCCACCCATGAGAACCGGATAAAAGACTCCTTGGCTGTAAGCGCCGCATCCATTTCCAGTGTTGGTGTTATATGGAAAAACCCCGTTATTGGTATTGAAAAGACTATTGAAATTGCACTCGATCCGATTTCCCCCGGTGTCCACATAGAAGCCTCGAGAGGCGTCAAATCGAAAGTTACTGCAGCTATTGGGATCTCCGTTTGTGCAAGTCACAACATTATTATTTGCATCATAATAAAAGCCGTTTCTGTAGGCGTAATTCGAGCAAGCATTGCCAGCGGCAGGAAGGGGAGCAGGGGTTACCGCGACAACAGTACTGCCAGAATTCTTCTTATCTTTTGTGCAGGAAAGGGTCGTTACCGCAAACAGGGCCAGACACGCCAAGTAAAGATTTTTCATAACTTTGCCGCTCCAAAGACAACAGACAATTTTAAATAAATCACTTTTTCAGATCAGTAGAGAGGCAAGTTCAGTGCCAGTCATTTCGATGCCTAAGGAATCTGAGTTTGAAAAGAAGTAAAAGTGGTGACAAAAATGGTCAGTCAGCCACAGGTGGGTGACAGTAAATGCCAGATTTAAAATAAATTGACGCGAATAGCGAATATGAAATCAGCGCTGGCGACGGCTCACCTTTGGCTTGAGAAAAATGCCTGAACAAGCTCTTTTGGCAGCCACTCAGCCCGATAAATCTGGAATGGTGTATCGAGTTTCTCATTTCCAATTAGAGTGCGCCATTTCCATACAACCGAACCTTGAGCAGTCACTTCGATAATGGCGCTGCGGTCACAACCGTAAGAAATGAGTGTGTTTCCGTTCCTTAGCCTCTGTGCAGAGCCAAATCGATTGCAATCCATTTCGCCAATGGGCTTTTCCGTAAAGGACCAAAGAGTTTCATGTGTGATCGGGTCAATTTCGACTACGCATGAAGCCGGCGGGAGATTGCCATTTGGCAACGGATCGTTAGCGAACATCAGAATGTGTCCATTCTCCAACCAACGGGGCGAATGCAATCCCAAGCGTGCGCCCTTGTGGATCCACACAATTTTCCGAGTCGTTCTATCAATTATAAAAGCGGCCCCGTTGTGGTGCTCAGTGACGAGAATGTTTCCAGCAGAAAACTGGGGATGTGATTGCTCCAATTTGTTGGGTGGAATTATCTGGACTGCGTTCGCATGAGTGATGTTTAGGGCCCCCTCGTATGGGTCTCCCTTTTTAGAAGTATAGGGTGAACTCAGCCCTCCCCATGGCCTAAGAAGCTCAGAGAGCTCCTTCAGATGTTCGTCCAAACTCCACCGAAAAATCTCTTCGCCCTGGCGGCTCAGGCCAAGGATATAATCCACCTTTTTTCTTTTATTTCCGATCTTAGCAATGCCCAATCCCTTAGCCCAAATGGACTGATCAATAGGTGAAACTGAGATGTCATGGGTGACAGTCGCCCGAAATCGCCAATCTACAGTGCTCCCATTGAATTTCACAATATCATTATTGTTTTCTGAATCAGCAACCGTTGAAACCACCGAGCCATCCTCGAGGAGTTTGCAAAGCTGGCCAGGAACGAGTCCCTGTCTGATCCCATCCATTGTTAGCAGGTGGCATTCCATTCCCGGCGAATGGTACAAAATGTATCCATTCTCAGAAAGTATGCTCTCTGGGGACCAAGTAATAACTCCATTCTCAGAAATTTCCTTCAAAAAGGATTCGCGATTTAGTGTGACCATTGCTGAGCTCAGAGCGGCCACGACAGCAAAGAATATTCCCAAAAAAAATATTCCAATCCAGAGAGTATTAGGTCTGCCAAGCTGCCACATAACTGAGGAATTCCTATTCGAATTGCATTGCGCCTGTTTAATGATAATATTCAACCTTCCTGTTTTGGGTAAAGTGAATCGTGTTAGGGTCAGGACTTTGGACTGGGCTTGTAAACAGGTCTCCTCACTGAGAATATAATCGTTTTATGCAGTTAGTTGACTCGGATTTTTGAAAAAAAAACCATAAGGCGCGGTTATAGTCATTTTTTTGGAGTGAGGTAAGAATTCAGTGTGTTATCAGAGTTAAGTTATATAGTTATCTGTCCAGAATACTCTTCAAAAAGAATGGCAAGGCCCAAATGCAAGATAAATCAAATATAAAAAATGCAGTTCTAGTTGGCATCCAATTGCCAAATGTCAGCGTCCAGGATCTTGATGGCTCCATGCGGGAGCTCAAGGGTTTGGTGACGACTTTGGGATACCAGGTCATAGGACAAGTCACACAAAAAAGGAAATCTGATCGATCCGCTTCTATTCTTGGCAAAGGAAAATTAAAGGAATTGGCTCTGTGGACTGGCGGTTCGGGCGAAGTTAGCATGATGGTCGACCGCAAGCTCAATAAGGCGGCGATCAAATGGAAAGAGGAAGACGAAGACGAAGATCGAGAAGACAAAAATCGACTCGACGATGACACTCAATCTTGGGAATGGAGTGGTTCACCTATTGAGGAAGTGCAGGAGGAGGAATTCACTGCGATTTCTGAGGAAGAAATGGGAACTGCACAAATTGTGGTTGTTGACACGGATCTTTCGCCGTCTCAATTGCGAAACTTAGAAAGTGCGGTTGGTGTTCCTGTTCTTGATCGCACGGGGGTTATCATCGAGATTTTTAGTCGTCATGCTCGTACGAGAGCTGCCCGTTTGCAAGTGGAGATCGCAAGGCTCACGTATGTGGCTCCGCGCTTGCGAAAAACCGGAGGCGGTGAGGATCGCTTGGGCGGTGGAGTGGGGGGCAAAGGTGCAGGCGAAAGTAAATTAGAGCTCGACAAGAGGAAGATTCGTGATCGCATCAAGGAATTGAAATCAGAATTGGCTTCCATCGGCAATGAGCACCAAGTCAGACAGGCGCGAAGGGGGCAGGAATTGACTGTTGCAATTGTGGGTTACACCAATGCAGGGAAGTCTTCTCTGATGCGAGCGATGACGGGAAGTGAAGTCTTGGTTGCTGACAAACTGTTTGCGACTTTAGATACGACAATTCGTCCTTTGCATCCTGAAAGTCGTCCTAAAATTTTATTGTCAGACACAGTGGGATTTATAAAAAAGCTGCCCCATGACTTAGTTGCTTCTTTTAAATCCACTTTGGATGAGGCACTAAGTGCCTCTCTGTTGCTTTTTGTCGTCGATGCGGCGGATAATTCTTTTCGTTCTCAGTTGGAAGTGACAAGAAATGTGTTAGCCGAGGTTGGAGTTGATGATACGCCAAGTTTGCTGGTTCTCAACAAGAGAGATCGTATTAGCGAAGCTCAGGCTGCTGAGCTTAGCAAGGAGTTTCCCGACGCAGTGTTAATATCAACTCGAAATCAAGAAGATCTTTTGCAATTGAGAAATCGGGTGATTGGCTTTTTTGAAACAAATATGTCAGATGAGGAAATTTTTGTCCCCTACACCGTCGATGGAGTCATTGGGGAGATTCGTGGAAAAATGCGAGTTCTCAGCGAATCCTACGATGAAGCTGGAGTCACACTCAAAGTGAGGGGGACATCCGAAGATTTTTCTAGAGTGAGAAAAATGGTGGGAAAGCCTAGCAACTGAGTCTAGTGAAATGAACCTAATTCCTTGCCTTCCGAAGCGGCCAGTGATGTGATTGGATGAGCTGAACAGGGGGATAAAAATGGAAAGAAATTTTTTGTGGTTCCTTGCATTTCTTTATTTCTCAATCTTGGGATCCCTTTCGATTGTTGATGATGCTAATGCTTTGGTTGAAAGAAGAGCTTTGTCAAAAAAGACGCATCAATATTTCAATGATGGCGTTTTTATCGGTGGGAAAGCTGGTCGGGGCTTTTCCTTAATAGGCGTCGATCGCAAGTTGGGCAAAGCCACCAAGATGGAGCGTATCCTTTTTGATATTGGAGATGAGTTGGGTGCTCCGGTCAGTGATAGCCCAGGGTATTTTCATATTGAGATTAGTAAAAAGAACAAGCAAATCATTGTGGATTTGGCGCAAGCTCAACGTTCTTTGGTGAGTGAAGAGGACCTGCGTAAGAAACTGTCTGGATCACCCTATGTTCAATTGGCGCGAGTTATTTATGATCCGGAAGACAAGGCCACATCTTTTATTCTGAAAATGAAGCAAGACTTGAAAGTAGAGGTTTTTAGCCCTCAGAACAAAAGCGAGCCAGGGCGAATTATTTTGGATTTGAAGCCAGAGAATGTCCAGACTGAGGGGCGGGCTCTGCCTGATAAAAAGGCCAATCCAAAAATTTCTTTAAATAGGATCGTGCAGTGAGTGATCGAAATTTTGATTTTTTTCTAAAATCATTTTTTACGGTATTTACGGTATTGTTGGCTTTCTTTGAATTTTCGGCTCAAGCCAGAGTATTTAATCTTCAGAGCGAATACCTAGCTTCTTATTTGAGAGGAACGGCTGGTACCTCGCGGGCGGGAGACGAAGCATTTCGTTTGGCTGGAGGGCCCGGGACTAGCTACGAAGATAAAGTGTCATACAATTTTTCCGGGGAGATTGGATTTTTGTTGAGATTCAAGGGGCTTGTAACATTTCGAGTGGGTGCAGAATTACTTCAAACGAAGCCGCTTGTTTCTATACCTGGGAAAAATGCATCTGGTGTTGACCTTTTTTCTCTTCAAAGTGATGTTCTTATCTTGCAGCCAACCGCAACAGTCGAAGTAGACGTTTTTTCTTTGAATGAATCAAGAGCTTTTTTCTTTGCAGGTGCAGGCCTCTCTGCCGTTACAATCGAAAATGAATTTGTCATGACCGCGACGGGGACATCTGAATTGGGAGGGATAACTGATTTTACCGAGAAGGCCGTTGCAAATCAAATCAGCGGGCATGCGGGATTTGGCTACGAAAGATTGGTGACAGATACGGTGACAGTTGCGGCCGAGTTGGGATACCGTTATTTGCCAGTCCCTAAATTCAAAATGTCAAACAATGCCACAACCATAGCCCAAGGTGCTACGAGTAAAAATGATACTCTTTTGAACAGTGATGGATCCAATCGACAGATCGACATGACTGGTTTATTTGCCAGCATTGGTTTTCGATTTTACATTGATTTTGTGAAATAATGAGATTTCCATATACAAAAAATCACACGATTTCTTTGTCGATTCCGTAAAGTCCATCTAATACGTCTTTGTATTTCTCATCACAAAATCGACGTCGGATCTTCATGCTTGGAGTGAGCTCTCCCGTTGCGACAGAGAAGTCGTTGGGCAATACTGCAAAATTCTTGATTGACTCAAAGCTAGCCAGCTCCAAATTAGCCTCAGCAACTGCCTCGCGGATAATTTCAATGACCTGTGGATTCTGTGAAGGATGCTCTCCATCCTTTATCTGGATCATTTTTTTGATAATGAATTCGGAAATAGCATTTGAATCAAGAGTAATTAAGCAAACAATGTATTTTCGACGATCGCCGTGAATAAGTGCATGAGAAATATATCTATTCGTTTTGAGAATCGCTTCAAGACGATCAGGGTTGATATATTTCCCTCCTGAGGTTTTAATCAAATTCTTTTTTCGGTCAGTTATACGTAAGAATCCTGAATGAGTCCATTCACCGATATCGCCCGTTTTAAGATAGCCTTCATGAGTTTTTGCTTCAGTTGTTCCAGCGGGATTCTTGTAGTATTCCTTCAATATCTTTGTAGATTTGATGAGAATTTCTCCATCCTCTGCCAGCTTTATCTTTACGTCTCCAAAGGGCTTGCCGACAGTCCCGAGTTCATATTCGAGAGGAGTGTTGATTGTGACCGCTGCTGTTGTTTCGGTGAGACCGTAACCCTCAAGAATCAATATTCCCGCCAGGTGAAAAAAGCGAGATATGTTCTCATTAAGAGGAGCGCCATCTGATATGGCAAAACGCAATCTTCCACCAAGTTTCTTTTTTAACGGATCAAAAATGAATTTTTTTGCAATCAGATACGGGCCCAGATCAAAAATGGGAGGACTCGACTTGCTCAGTCGATACAAACTGAATTTTTGGCCTGCTTTAATCGCCCATTTAAAAACCTGATGTCGGAAAGGATTTGATTCGATTTGAGTTTGAATTCCGTAATAGATCTTTTCATATACTCGCGGAACTCCAATGAGAATGGTGGGTCGAATTTCCTGAATATTCTTTCCAATTGTTTCAAAATTCTCAGCAAAACTCATCGTGAAGCCTGAGTAAAGTGATCCCCAGCTCTCCACTCGACCTAAAATATGGGCAAATGGAAGAAAACTGAGCGAAATATCCCGATGATCGACCGATATAAGGGAAAAAAGTTCAGTCACTTCGCTCATGATTTGGGAATGCGTAAGTGCGACGCCCTTTGGATGATCAGTTGTTCCTGAAGTATAAATGATCGTGGCAAGGTCTTCACTTTTGACATTTCGAATTGATTTTTCGAAAAAATCTGGCTCTTTTTGACAAAAGCGACGACCTGTGGTGATGGCTTCCCGCCACCCTGTCCAAGTCGTGTCTTCGATTGAGCCTTCACTGAAAACCATCACTCCCTTGACTTCAGAGCACTTATTTTTGATTTTTTCCCATTTTGAAAGAGCCTCTTGGTTTTCGCAGAGCAGGTATTTGACCTCTGCGTGATTCAGGAGCTGATGGATTTCATTTTCGTGAGTAGACGTATATAAAGGGACCGTAACGGCTCCTAATCCCAGAATGGCCAAATCTGCGATGTACCATTCAATTCTTGTCGATGAAAGAATGGCTATGTGATCGCCTCGACCAAGACCGCGAAGACTCAGAAAACACGCCAGGGATTCCACCTCTCGGTAAAGGTCTCGCCAGCTCCAACGGATCCAAGAATGTCCTGTTTTAAAAGTGACCGCCGCATGCTCAGGTGGCCGCTTGCGCGCATCCAAGAGAAAGTGGATTATCGTTTGACTCATGGCCTAGAATTACCGCTGCTTGTTTCAATTGGCAAAGGCTAAAAAGGCAATTGGTTGCCATCATGAGTGGATCTTCTGTGGACGGTAAGGTTCACTCCGTATTTCCCTGCCGCTTGGTTCGCGATTTCTTCTTTAAATAGAGGGTCAAGCTGCGTTTTTGGTCTCGTGAGAGATAGATTTTTTCTTCTGCCACGAGCGAGCCAACTGGTTCTTCAGCGCGAACGACAATCCACGTTTCTGCTGGGACTGCATAGTTAAAAATGGGAAGCATTTCTCCCGAAAGCTTTTGTCCATTAATGTAAATTTTTGCCGCACGTGGAGGTATCACATCGATATTTAGGTATCCGACCAAAGCCTTTTGTAGAGTGGCAGCGAACTTAATGCCAACCTCGGATTTGAGGAGATCCTGTCTCTCGTAGTCAATGTATCCACCTCGTTTAAGAGTAATCATGAATTTTTCATTGCTCGGGACTTTGACTTTGCTTGGAGTAACTCTTCCCAAGCTTGCTCCATTGATATAAATCTCGGCACCCGATGGCGTGCTCGTAATTAAGAGATCACTCGGCACAGAAGGTTGGCTTTCCAAGCCTGAATCAGGATTAATGCCAGACGGGTCTGTTGAGAGGTCCGGAGCGATAGGGGGAGCTACCGTCTGGTTGACAATTCCGCCTTCTTGAGTTGGAGCCTTCACCTTTGGTTCTTTCAGAGGCTCCTTGCTCGAATAGGTTGTCTGTCGAGTATCGATTCCTATGGCAGAATGGAGAACGCTTAAATGAGGATCGAGAATTCTGATGAGAGGGGTCATTTGGGCAGTGTAAAACTTGGCCGCAAACGCGTAAATGAAGAGCGCCAACAACCCGCCTGTAGCGATATTGAGAAGCTTGCGACCAGATCCAGATTCTTCAAGATCCGCGTTTGCAGTGTACCGTGAATTGGGGTTTGATCGATTCTGCAAGACAAGTTGATTTTCATCAATAGTGGGTTCCATCGCATTCGGATTTTGGATAAAATTGTCGGATGAACCGGTATCTTGATTGGTTTGATTCATCTGTTGGTGAAGCCTCACGGCGCTTGCAATTGCCTCATCATCTGGATTGGAGTTGTTTTCACCTTCGTTGTATCGCTCTACTGACTTGGATGGATTCCGATCGTTAGATAAGACAGGACGTTGCTGGTAAATGGGTTCTTGAGCATTTAGCCCTCCCTTCAACTTGATTGATTGATGGGCTGGGTGTGTTTTAGTGCCTTGTCGAGATTTCGGTTCTATCACGTCTGATTCTGTGGCCTTGTCGACGATGGCCCTTAGGTTTTGACTCAATTTTTGTTTTGCTAAGATTTCCTTATTGGCGGAGGCTGGCTGAACAGTCGCAACGGATGTAGTTTCTTTCATTCGAATAGAACCGGTAACCGCATCCTGATCAATTGCATTCATGGATAAATTTGAATCAGACAAGGTGTTTCGGTCATCTGGGGTAGAATTACCACCATGTGATTGCGTATTTGTGGAGGTGGATTCTCCTTTTATAATTGGCACAGCACCTTCAGGTGCCGGAAGGCTCTGTAGTCTGGGGCCGCTGGTGGATGCTTGTGAGGTTGGGCTAGGTCCTGTGACTGTTCTTTGACCAGAGTTATCACGCTCTTGGTTTTGAACGCCAAGTGAATCAAAGCTCACTTTCGAGTAATCAATAAGATGTTTGCGCGCTTCAATGATTTCATCTGAAAAGAGAGTTTTAACAAAGACTGAAAAATCGTGGGGAGAAAAATCAGGAAACTGGCGATTGAGATAGCGACTAAGATCTCTGTGCATGGCCGCAGCCGTTTGATACCGGAGATTGCGGTCCCGTGCCAGAGCCTTCTGAACGACTCTCTCTAATTCTGCATGAATATTTGGATTGATCTTGCGCAAGCTAGGGATCTGACATTCGCGAATTTTTCGGAGGGTGTTGATTTCGTTATTGGCGATGAATAGTCGATCATTGGCCAAGAGTTCCCAGAGCACGGTTCCCAAAGAAAAAATATCAGTCCGCAAATCAACTGGTTGTCCTTCCGCTTGCTCTGGGCTCATGTAGCCGAATTTTCCCTTGAGTGTACCTGCTCGAGTTGTTTCTAGTTGGCTTTCGGCTTTAGCAATACCGAAATCAACGATCTTTACCTCGCCCTCATAGCTGATCATGATGTTTTGGGGACTCATGTCTCGGTGAGTGATGTTGAGGGGTTTTCCAGTCGTCCCATCATGGCAACGGTGGGCATGATCCAAGCCACCCGCAACTTCTTTGCAGATATAAATAATCTGATCGATCGAAAAGGTGCTGTTGGATTTTTTCATCTTATTGAGGATTTGGCGAAGATTTCGTCCTTCGACATAGTCCATAACAAGGTAAAATTGATCCTTTTCAACTCCAAATTCATAAATGCTGACGACGTTGCTATGAGAGAGGTTAATGGCGATTTTTGCCTCATCCTTAAACATATCAATAAATTCTTGAGTATCGTAAAACTGGGGGAGAATTCGCTTTATGGCGACAAACTTGCCAATGCCACTCGTTCCGGGAGCCCGTGAAAGAAACACCTCAGCCATGCCGCCCGCAGCAAGCTTTTCGAGGAGGATATACTTTCCGAAAACTTCGTAGGACTTATTCTCCACTATCCATTTTCCCTTCGATGGCGAAGCTCGTTGCGTGAGTTCACCCCGTCATTATATTATCGGTTGGCTCGGAGGCATGCTTGATGATAAAGTGGCAGCCATACTAAGGTATTACTGATGAAATGGATTGGATTAACAGGGGGCATCGCCTCCGGAAAATCGACCGCTGCTCGAATTCTTCGCGAGATGGGGCACTCTGTTGTTGATGCGGATGCTCTTGCCCGACTTGTGGTAGCGAAGAATGGCCCAGCCTATAGGGAAGTTCTTTCCGTATTTGGACCTGATTTTGTTGATGGCAATGGTGATTTGGATCGCAAAAAATTGGGTCAGATAGTTTTTGCAGATAAAAAAAAGCGTGTTCAATTGGAACAGATTGTTCATCCCAAAGTGAAATCTTTGGCTCTCCTTGAAAAGTCTCGACTTGAGACGGAGGGAAAGAACATTGCGTTTTATGATGTGCCGCTGCTGTATGAGAAAAATCTAGAAGCTGAATTTGATGCTGTTCTGCTCATTTATGCTCCTGAGTCGATTCAAATTGAACGAATGATGATTCGCAACGGCTATTCTGAAAGCGAAGCTCGTGAGCGGATGCAGGCTCAGATTCCGATTGAGCAGAAACTTCTGCGATCGCCTCATGTTGTGATGAATACGGGGAAGATTGAGGATTTGAAAATGGAAATCAAAAAAATTCTCGGAGAGATAGGATCTTAAATCACCAGCCCCAGCTATAGCCGAAACTAAACATGAGCATGAAATCTTCCGACCCCACGGCTGCTTCGACCTCAAGTCTGGCACTCATAGGTATTTTTATGACATCCTCGAATCCAAGGCCAGCTCGAAGTAAATAGTTTTTCCAATTAGCAAAACTGACGAGTTTTTCAGTGGCCTTCCAGATGTGAGAAAGGCTGATTTTATAGAACGGGCGAAAATAATTATCTGAAAAATAGATATGGCGAGAACCAACTGAGATCTGTCCGCTTGCAATGGAGAGTAAGTCCGCTCCAATCTCCCACTGAGGTTGAGTTTTGCTTGGGATGAGGTACATCATGCCCAATCCATAGGGAAATTGACCCTTCCTCATGAGATCAATATCGCCAATAAGAAAAAATCGAGGCGATATGGTCTGCTTGTAAGGGTAAAAATAGCTAGCCTCATTTTTTTCCTTGGTCGACATGCTTACGGGTGAAATAATAAGGCCCATTTCTTCAATGCTTGAAATTTTATCAGGTCTTTCATTGTTGGTGTCTGATTTGGTTGGCAGATCTTGGTTGACTATCCAAGAATCAGAAACTGACGGGGCTGCATGAGCCAATTTTACCAGGACTAAAGTCAATAAAAGCGAAAGGTATCGGGAATACATAGATAAGATTATACCCAAACCTGATACAGAGGATATAGAATTTTTTCTTGGACCTGGGAGGGTGGGAGAAATGACTAATATGAAGATGGGCGTCGCGGTAATTGGATTGGTGTTGCTTTCATTTTTTACAAACAAGGCTGATGCGGCACCAGCCCTCGATTTTTCAATTCATCAACCACACATCAGTACCCGGGCAATGGGTATGGGAAATGCTTTTACCGCCGTGGCAGATGATCACAGCGCTATGTTTTATAATCCAGCTGGTCTAGCCAGACGGGAAGACGGAAATTTGCATTTCTTTTTGAGAGGGGCAATTGATCCTGGTTTTTTGAAATTGGCCGATGATATTTCCAAAACAGACAAGCAAGGAACCGAGGCACAGCAAGTGGACAACATGATGAACCTGCTTCAAAGTCATTATGGAGATCATTTCTACTCGCGCATTCCAACTCTTGGTGCCTCATGGGTCAGACCTCGCTGGGGGTTGACTTTTATTCCAGCTGATTTGAGTTTGGACCTGAGTTTACATCAGCAAGTCGGACCCATGATCAATGTAAATGGATACCTGGATTCGACTTTGGCATACAGCTACGGTCGCGATGTGAAGTGGCTGCCGAGCGGTCATCGTTTGGATGCTGGAGCCACTCTCAAAGCGATTCATCGCATTTATGTGGGGACAGCTGTCTCTGCTGGAGAATTGGCGTCGGGTTCTGAAGTATTTGATAAAAACCAAGGTGATGAAGGCCTAACGGTCGATATGGACATCGGTTTTTTATGGGACCCACCCATGCCTGAGAGCGGGTTTTTTAGTCTGTTGAGCGTCGCCAAGCCAACCTTTGCGTTCGCGGTTCGTAATATTTTTGATTATGGTTTCACGACAAATCTTCATGTCATCAGTAAGGAATCTGGTGAGCCGCCAAAACTCGGGCGTCGATTTGATTTTGGATCGAAGTGGGACCTTCCCGATTTTTGGGTTTTCGACCCTCGTTTAGCGGTAGATATTCGTGATGTTGGGCACGATAACTGGAATTGGAAGAAGGGCATTCATGCGGGAGCTGAATTGTATTGGAAGATGACCACCTGGTGGAAGGGCTCATGGAGCGTCGGGATCAATCAAGGATACCCCACTGCAGGATTCGGAGCTCGATTCGCTTGGTTTCAACTTGATCTCGCCACGACAGGAGAAGAAGTGGGCACAATTGACAGCCCCAAAGAAAACCGACGGTATATGCTCGAGATGTCCATCGATATCTAGAATCGATAGGCGAATTTTAGAACATAATGGCGTTCTTCGCGGAGGGAGCCGGCCACCCCGATTTCCTCACCGTAACTCGCGGCTTGAAATTGATAGTTAGCCATCGAAAATTCAAGTCCGTAGGTAAAATATCGCTGATTGTATCCACCTCGAAGAAAGAGCGCGTCTGAGAAATTGAATTCAATGCCGGCATGGTAGCGACGACTCGGATCGGTCTCCTCACTTGTGGTGAGAATGTCTCTGTATTCAATAGTAAATGAGGACCGAGAACGCTTGCCAATGATTGGAAATATGGCCAGAGCGACATCCAGGGTTCCATTCGTGACGTCGGGCCGTTCTGTTGCGTTAAATAAGATGCCATCATTTACGTTATAGTGGGTATTGCCAATGTCACGGTAAACAGCTGCTAAAGTTGGAAGCAGAGCCCAGGGAGCAGAGAGAATGATGCCACCATCAGCCGCAGCTCCGAGACCTTCTTTGATCATCGGTTCCAGTGTAAGATTTGTGGCTGCGGGATCCAGAGCGGTGTCACTTGCGATGGCGCGATTAGTGAAACGCCCACTAAAGCCGATCTTAATCCGACCATCCCAAAATCTAAAATCGTATCCGAGAACAAGGGCTGTTTCGTTAAAATACTGGTACCGATAAAGATTGGTCGTTGTATCAACTTCTGCGCTAACTTCATATTTTTTGAAGATCCCTATTCCAAAATTTGGGACAACGATTGAGGGAAACACCTGGGTCCGAAGGTAAAGGGGTTTGTTCTGATGGCCCTGATTGAGGGCGTCTAGCGTGGCCTGCGGATCGAGAACCGTGGTGACTCCCGTACCGATGATCGCCTGAGTTTTGGCCCCGATATCAACTTCAGGGTCGGCGACCGTAATTATGTAGTCACGTAATTTTCCGAGCCCAGCGGGATTCAGGAGAAGAGAGGTCTCATCGTTCACAACGGCTATCGAAGCCCCACCCATACCCATTTGGCGAATTCCTCGGTAGTATTCAAAGTTTTGTCCAGCCTCTGCTGAATTGGCCAGAAGAAAGGTGGCCAAAACGGAGACTGCCCAATAGAAGTGAGTTTTGGATTTGATCTTTCGATAGGTTTGAATGATCTTGAAATCAGACATGTCTCATTCCTCTTCTGTTCTCATCGGTGAACCTCGATTCAAGTTGATACGTATTTTTCTTATTTAGACTTAGGACTGAGAAAACTGGACTCTGGGCAAAAATAACACTCAGTCATGGACACGATGATATAATCAAAACACAATGAGTAAAGTTTTAAAGGGAGAGTTTCGCATGCAAAACAGTGTTTCTCATATTGCCAGATCTTTAATGCTTTCGACACTCACGTGTTTTCTTTTTCTTGGCTTGCTGGGTTGCGAAGACAATGACACAAACGCTGTTGCCAAGGCTCAGGAATGTTTGGACAAAGCTCGAGTGGCAGCTGATGCAGTGGCCTGTCGGGGTCTCATTGAGGGGAAATCATCACAGCAAGCTTATATCGTTCGCTGTTCCATCGAATTTGTCGCGGGAGGGCTGATCACTTCCAAAATTGCTCAAGCTTTTACTGAGCAAAAAAATGCTGGATCTAAAAAAGAGGCCACATTGATATCTTTTCTTAGTCTGGGAGAGACAAGTACGGCCGACAATGCAGCAGCTTATTGTAAGCTTTCAGGAATTCCGGGATTGATTTATCTTGCAAATCTTTCTGTGATCGGGACTTATATGACAGTTCTGGCCAGTTCCGGAGACCCAAGCGCTTTTCTCAGCACATGCATCACTGGAGCGGGTTCTGGGTCTGATCAAGGAACTTGCAATAACACAGCCATTGGTACGGCGGTCATGTCGATCGCAGATTCGTATTGCACAGACGCCAATTCCACATCGGACGTATGCAGCAAGGTCAATACTGCTATAACTGCCGCCAATGGCTCGCCTGAAGAAGTTGCGAGGCAGTTTTACCAGCAATTGGGCCAATGATTGGGTTGTGGTTTAAATTCTAAGTTTGCCAGCGGGCTTTGCAGTTTCCCGAAGTTTTAAGCTGAAATTTTCTTCTTGAGTCATTCGATTTCACGTTCGAGTCGATCAAGGCGTGAACTTTCCTAATGAGAAGGTCCTCAGCTTGAAGACCGGCATGATTTCAGTTGTGCCGATTCGCGCCAAGAGCCGAATTTACCAGCCTATTGAGTTATTTATTTCGGGCAAAAAGTGGACGATAGATATTCCAATATTTTGTGGCAGCCATTGCATGCAAGACGATGATTGCAAGGGGCATGATCAAGTTCTCTAAGCCTGGTGTCAGAAAGAGGTGCACGAAAAGAATATTGATCGAAATGGGAGCAAGAACAACTAGGGCCAGAGCTGGTGCAAAACCCGAGAGCAGCAGAATTCCACAAACGATTTCCGTGCTTTTGAGAAGAGGGAAGAAGTATTGGGCCGCCATGATGCCATTCATAAAAGCCATGAGCTTTTCTGGCATGTCAGGAGGTGGAGGAATAAGATTAAGAAGTCCGGCTGCACCAAAAATAGTAAATAACAGTCCGAGTAAATATCTGGCGATTATTGGCAATTTTTGTTTCATTTGTTGAGCTCCTCACTCCAATTATTCTGATTTTATTTCCAACCGATGACATCGTACTGTTGTTTGTTCAAGCACTTTGTCACGTAGTTTTGTTTAATTCTGTCAGGACTGAGATTGTCTTGGGCTGCTACACCAGCAGCGCCTCCTCCTGCTCCCACGGCGGCACCGACGCCTGCTCCCACCGCAGCTGACCGGAGTCCACCACCAGTGACGGCACCCAAGATTCCACCCATGATCGCCCCAGAGGCAGCGCCACGGCCGGCCTCCTTTTTCATTCGCTCTGATTTGTGTTTTTCAAGATAGGCATCGGCGCGAGTCATGCATTCGTCAATATCCCGTTCAGCCTGAGTCTCACCGACTTGAATGAACTTTTCGTTTTCATCCAGGATAGGTCGATAAGTTGCACAAGCAGTTAAAATTAGGACTGGAGCCATCTTCAAGCAGAGAGACAAGATGAGTTTTTTCATAAAAGAAGAATACGTCGCTGCATGGGTTCTCGCTATATTAATTTAACCGACGACGATCGCCATCGACCAAAGTCCTGAATAACTCTATGAAGGCCCCACGTCCACGACCGCCCACCATACTCCTAATTTTTTACTTCAACTGTTTCTCAGGGGGGACCTTGAGGGGATCTTATCCTGGATACCCAGGACTCAAGATCTCCTTTTCTCTTGCAAAAAATCTGGATTCACATATTACAACCTTTGGAATAATCAGATTCATTCACGGTCAGTGATTGGAAAAAGATATCTGGTCAGTATTCATTAGGATAGAGGGCATTTTGTGACGAAGGTAAAGGCTTCAGGTTTAGCAGTCTGCTTTGTGATCTCGTTTATGCCTCGAAGTCACGCTGCCAAATCTGAGATCCCATCAAATGAAACCAAATGCAGTCATGTGTTGGGGAATGTCCGAAACCGTCACGAGCCGCTTACTCCAGCGTTCTCGCGAAGAGAATATGAATTAATTCAAATTTTTCCTAATTATCTTTTTCAAAGATTTCCTCCTAAGAATCATGTGTACATATTTATTGGTAGTTCATTGACGCCCGAATATGCGTTTATTGAGGAGTATCGAGAAACGCATCCAGAAATCATAGCTGTGAATATTCCTCTCTCCAGCCCACTGGGACCACCCAAGTATTCAGACTTAGCCGATTCGGAGCCTCAGATCATTGAGCATTTCGACAGATTTATCCCTAAGGAAATTCTCGCTACTGAGAGAACTTTAGTTGTGATTGATTATACTATCAGCGGCGCTTCCTTGCTAGACGGTAGTTTGAGATTGGCATACTATCTCAAACTGACAAAGCGGGAAAATCCAATCTTCATGGTTGCTTTTAGACCATGCTATTTAGAATGGATGATTGTCAGTTGGAAGAAGTTACTTGCGCCGCTTCTCCCACCACTTGAAACCTTTGATAGTCCTGTAGTTCCAGGTCGAGGTGGGGCGTGGCCCACATTTTGGAGGAAATATGGGAAGTTTCGGTTTTCAACAGATCAGGGTTACACGGCCCCAGAAGGTCCATTTCCGGCATTCCTGCAGTTAAGAAAGCAGATCAAACGATACTTAGATGAAGATGCAGTGTTGGCGAAGAACCCGATCAAATCCGAAGACCATAGGGTCTCAACGATAAGGGTTGGAGAGCCGGTGGCGGCTCATGATTTGCTCGAGGCTTGGAGAGAGTAGCGCAACATTGTGCGCGTGCTGGCCGGTAATTTACAGTGATCCAGATATTTTATTTCAGGGAGATACCTTGGTTTTTTCTCCCCTCGTCCTCCCTATTTTTTAGACTTAGGTCCGGGCGACCTCAGAATTGCCATTTGGTAAATAGTCTCTCTGGTCTTAAGACAAAGAATGAATGCTCTAAGCCCATTTTGAAAATTTCATCTAGGCTCCCCTGTTTATATAGAGATAAAATAGGGCAAACAAAGAGGCGTCAGTTGAGAGGAGGCTGGGATTGCAAAGGGTCAGAAAGAAAGGAATTCTATTTTGTCCATTTTCAATTTCGCCGATGCTGTCCTCCTTCTTGTTGCTGCTCACTTGCTTAAGCCTCAATTGCACCAAAGCAAACGTTTTATCGGAGTTCGCCAAGAAAGACACCAACGAAGCTCTCTTGAAGGCCGCAAAAATTCATATCGATCACAGCGAATGGACGGAGGCCATTGCCGAATTTGGCAGTATGTCGGCAGATTATTTGGCAAATCGAGAGGTCACGGTTGTACTGGCTTCTGCCTACGCAGGGCGCTGTGGACTAAACCTTTTGGCCCTTGCTGAGGGGATCAGTGGAACCTTGTCGAGTCTGCTATTTAAATTTTTGATGCAGCAATATCCCGGTGCTCTGACCACAAATCGGGACGACTGCAAGACGGCAGAAGCACTCATTAGTGGGATTGATCCCGACGCAACCAGCCGGACAGCCGACGAAAATTTTTTAATGGTCTTTCTCAGTTTTGCAAAGATTGGAGTGACTCTCTCTGCGCACGCCGACAAGACCACCATTGATGGCGAGCCCGATGCGGGATGGAATGCCTGCACAAATGATGCTTCCAATTTTCCTGAAACAAGCGTTCGAGAAGTGGGTACGGGACTTGCCAACGCCCTTCTGAGTCTGACGGCGATAGGCGGGGCTGTTGGGGGAAGTAAATTGACGAGTTTTACCGATGTCTGCGCCGATTTGGAAACCCTCAATCCTGCCTTTAACTTTTGTTCCACTACTGATGCAAGCAGCTTCACAGCTCTGCATGTGCAGGCGATTCGCTCGTTGGTGAGTGCCAACGAATTTGTTGGAATTGGGTCGTGCAATGATACGTTGGGGAATTGCATATGTCCCTAGTCCATCAATTTCTTTTAGTAGCTATTTTAGCGACGACTTCCACTTCCATTCCCGCTATTGCTGATCCCATTTTTAATGTGAATCGATCGGTGAGAGCTCTTGGAATGGGAAATGCCTACGTGGCGGTGGTGGATGATGCGGACTCTATGTTTTATAACCCTGCCGGATTGGCCCAAGTGGGTGGAATCAATTGGACGATTTTTGATTTGGGTCTGGGTGCAAGTGGAGCCGAAGTTGTTTCCAAAATGCAGGATCTCCAGGGGAGCGGAACCTTTGCAGACACAGTTTCAAACCTATATGGAGAAAGAGTTTGGTTGGCTGCCGGCGGAAAAACAGCGATCACTTTGCCCTTCATGGGCTTTGCTATCTATGACGATATCGATGCAAGCCTAGAGGTAAGTAATCCTGTTTATCCAACAATGGATATTTCTGTTATCAATGACTTGGGATATGTGCTGGGATTTGGGTTCCCAATTTTGCCGATGGTCCATGTTGGCGGGGTGCTCAAAAGAATAACAAGACAGGGAGCCAGGGCGCCCTTTGGACCGAGCTTTATTGCGAGCCTTGATCCTGATGCGATCATCAGTAATATCGAGAAGTCCGGAACAGGATATGCCGCTGATCTTGGTATTAATATTCGAGTGCCAGGCCCCGTTTCGCCCACATTGTCGGCTTTGTGGAGAAACTTGGGGAAAACAAAATTTACTTCTGATGGTGCACTCGGAGCACCTCCCAGCGAAGAAGACGATATGACCATTGGAGCCTCTCTTGGGATTGATGCTGGAATTATCTCGATAACGCCTGCCCTTGAGGTCAAGCATCTCAATCGCAATGATGTTCAGCTGGGGAAGAAAATTCACTTGGGAGTTGAATTGGGATTACCTTTGGTAGATATTCGAGGGGGATTTTATCAGGGGTATTATACTCTGGGCGCTGGGCTTAATTTGGGACTTTTGAAATTGGATTTAGCTACCTATGGTGTTGAAATGGGAGAATATCCAGGGCAGCTTGAAGATCGTCGTTATGCACTGCAGTTGACTCTCGAGCTAGGCCTCGATATGGGCCTTGGATTTTTGGGTTCATCTGGATCTGGAGCAGGTGGTGGACGTGGTGGTGGCGGTGGCGGTCGAAGGAATCTGAAACAGCGACGCTAGAAGATATCCGAATCAGAGCGAGGATATTCTGCGATGCTTGAGATTAAGGTCATTCATCATCCCCATCACAAATTGGAAATATTCGATCAGTATGATCCCCGTTCGGGAACATGGTTAGTTTCTGATCTGAAATCTAAACTTGAAATCCAGAAGCGCTTTTTACGTCAGGGTCACTTGCTCGCCGAAGATTCGGTTTTGCGAGCCAGTGAGCTTTGGTTGAAATTCTTGTCCATGGGTTTTCCTGGTCATCGGGTCATTTCGGCTGACCTCACTCGTGCTTTGTTTGCGCAGTGGTTGCAGGAATCTGAATTTATTTGGGCGCGTTCGCCCGGAGCAGCACAAAATCTGTTTTCTTATTGCGCCCAGCTCCTGCCCCTTCTTGTTCAACAGGACGGGGAGGAAGTGATGAATGAGTGGTGGGAGAATCATTCGGAGAGCCTCTTGCGATGGGGCCATTGGTATCATTTATCAAAATGGGCTTGGGCGAAGTTGGATGAGTCAAAGTTAGTTCCATCCCCTTGGGTGAGTTCTTGGTTGAATTCAAATGAGCTGGGGACACACCACTGGCCACGAAAAATTTTTGTCGATCTGGGAAGTGAACTGAGTGCGGTCGAGTCTGAGGTGGTCTGGAGAATGTCTCAAACCATAGAGGTTGTTGTGCTCAGGCCCGGCTCTCAGTGGTGTGAGACTTTCGGAAACTCACTTCGCGGGTATCGTCTTCTTGAGGAAAAGCTGGGATTACCCGGTCCACCAAAGGAGGGAAGACTCTCTTACGCTTCTGGCCCAAGTTTCAATTTTAGAAAATATTCCTCGATGTTGGCCGAAGTCAAAGAAGTTGTGAATCAAGTGAGAGGGTGGATTGAGTCTGGAGTGACAGTCGACAAGATAGTCGTGATGGCTCCAGACATAGAAGAATACTGGCCCGTTTTATCTGCCTTTCTTGAAAAGGAGGGGATACCAACGGCCAAAGATAGGCTTGCCACTTTACAATCATTTCCCGACATATTGGCTTGGCTGGCTCAGCTTCGTGTTGAGATGGGAGTGGGATCAAGTGTTGATATTGAACTCAGCGCTTATGGCGAGCACTTGGCCGCACCCCTTCAATATGATGAGTTTAAACGGCTCTTCACAAATTTTTACGATATAGAAGATCTTCATCGCGAAGATAAAATTGGTCGCCTTTATGAAGTCGAGATGAACTCGAAGAGCCAATTAAATTGCGAAGAATTTGTTGCTTGGGCTTCAAAGAGATGGAGATCAACTTCGGGAATTGGACATTTGGAGATTTTGGGACAACAGATTTTTCAAGATTCTCTGCCCTCCACTCGACTCAGTATTCTCAACTGGCTCAAGTATGCCGAGAAGCTCTGTTCTCGTATTGAGGTTAAGGTGGCCGAATCCCATGCAAATGGCCTGCTGTTGTTGAATTTGATGTCTGGAGAGTGGATAGATTCCACTCATCTTTGGGTGATGGGACTATCTGATGAAAAGATGCGAAAGACGGAATCGGCAGGCATTTTACTGAGTGATGTTTTGTCTTTAGAAAGAGATCTGGGAGTTCATCTCGTTTATCCTGATCGGATTCAAGCCGAGTTTGAGGTGGAGTGGATGTTAGATCGTCCCTGGGTGCAGGTATTTTTGTCGACATCGATCGCTAATTTCTCGGGGGATGTGCAGACCCCCGCTTTGATGTGGTTAAAAAGGGTCGTTGAGGCGGGTCAGGACTGGGAGCATTGTGTTTCACCAGCACCGACTCGTTGGGATCAAATTCAGGAATTGCCGCTCGAGTCTTTGGTTCATCAAACGGATTGGAGCCCAGACCAGAGGGATCATTTGTGTCGAGATTTGAAAATTGAATGGGGTTTAGAGCCTTTTGTGAAGTGGACTCCTCCTGCAAATCTTTCGCTTTCGGTGACGCAGATAGAGGCTTATCTTGAGTGTCCTTTTAAGGTCGCAGCGAGTCGGCTTCTCAGACTATCAGATCGACCTGATTTGGATTTAGATGTTGATCGTATGGGTCGCGGAAGCCTCCTTCATAAAATCTTCGAGATTCTAACTGAGCACCATCCTCTGGTGACATCCCTTGATGACGAGGCAATCGTTCAAATTGTCAATCGGGCGCGAGTGGCGAGTGATCTGCAAATGGCTGACGAGAGACTTTGGCCTCCATTGCAAGGAAAGCTGGTAGATTTGGCCAGGAGATTTTTAGCTTTTGAAAATGAATGGAGGCGTCAATATCCACTCACTCGAACCTTGGGGCGTGAGTTGGAAATAAGAGGGAGATTTGATTTTGAAAAAAATATTTTCTCTCCTATTTTCGACGAAAAAGCGGAAGGCGAAAAAGAAGGATTGCTGTTTCGCGGAAAAATTGATCGTGTGGATACAGACGATCGGGGGAGTCTGGTGGTCATTGATTATAAATCTAGCGGCGGTGAACTCAGGCACCATGGCTCCTGGATTGGAAACAGTCAGTTGCAATTGGCTCTCTACTCTCATTGGTTAGAATTGGGACTCTCAGCGATTGGAAAAGCTGAAGTCGTTGCGGCCAACTACTTTGTCGCACAGAGCATGGAAAGAAATAAGGGATTTATCAAGGCAGGAGGAGTGGATGGATTTATCGACGATACGTCACGCTATTCACGCATTGAAACAGATCAGAAATTGAATTTATATAAACAGGCCTGTGAAATAACCGGAAACGTTGTGAAGTCGATTGTGGCGGGTGATCTCGGACCTCGGCCCCGCGATATCAATCAAACTTGTGGTAGGTGCAATTGGAAAAAAATATGTCGAGCCCCTCATTTCAATTAGATGATGAAATCGTGCGCGCGGGAGCAGGAGCGGGAAAAACGACCACTCTGACCAAAAAGGTATTTAAGACCGCTTTTGATTATTTTCATGTGTATCGGGAATTTCCACGAATGGTGGTAACAACTTTTTCACGCAAGGCAACTCAGGAACTGCGTGAGAGACTGATCGTTGAGGGAATTAAGAGCGATCAATCTGAATTTTTGGATTATATTTCTTCAAAGTCAAAAATTCAAATTTCGACTATTCATGGCGTTTTGAGTTTGTTCTTGCGGCGCTACGGACATCTGTTTAATTTGGATTCTGGTTTTCGAATTCTTTCGGAGGCCGATTCCAGTCATCTTGCCAAAAGTGTTCTGAGACAAATTCTTTTAGAAGAACCTCAGCAGGCTGAGATTCTCGAAATTTGGACAATCAATGATTTGACTGAAATGCTAAGATCTTATCACTCGGCTATATTGACTCGTCCCAATTTGAAAGTTCCTGATGAAGAATTGTATTTTTCGCTTCTGACTCGATACCTCGGATCCGGCTGCGGTGATTTATTGAATGCAATTAAGGAAGCTCAGAGAGAGGTAAAATCAAAATCTTGGATGGAGTACCTCACGAGACTTTCCGAAATAGTGCAAATGATCGGTCGTCTTCATTCTCCTAGCGATTTGGAGGGTGTTCAAGGGCTCGTATCGAGACTGGGGCGAAAGCCTCCGTTCTCAACTAAATCAGTTCCGGAGGCATTTTCAGTTGAATTGCGAAGCCTTATTGACAACGGATGCAAAGAGCTATTTGAGAAATTGAAAAAGCCAGGACTTGATTTTAATAGTTGGACCGGACTCAACCGTCGAAGTTTGCAGTTTTATAAAATAGCTCAGAGCTTTCATGAAGGTTTTCAATTGAAGAAGGAGCAGTCAGGTCAGTTGGAGATGAGTGATCTGGAGATTTTTACCTTAGAGAAACTGAGGAAAAATCCAGAGGTAGGTGCGGCCTTTGCTCAGGACTGGGATTATTGGCTGATCGATGAATTTCAAGATACCAGCCCTCTGCAAGTGGAGCTTCTAGAGTATTTAATTGGAGATCGAAAAGTTTTTCTTGTGGGGGATCCACAACAGTCAATCTATCTCTTTCGAGGCGCCCGAAGCGAAGTCTTTCAACAGAAGTGGGAGGAAGTCGGAGCGCGGGGTGGATTGCAATCAGAAAAGTTAATGAATTTTCGTTCGACTTCTCCCTTGTTGCATTTTTTTAATGATGTCTTTTCAAAAGTGGGTCCTCAGTTCAAACCCATGATTGCAAGAAAAACAGACGACGACCCGCTTCGATGTGTGGCGACTTTTGCCGTTTCTCATTGTTTTATCGATGAGGAAGATAGCTCTCGTTCAGAGATTGGTGCCATCCTTCATCACGTCCAGGCTCTTTGCGACAGGGGAGTGGGATTTCAAGACATCTGTATTTTGGGAAGAACAAATTTACAGTTGAATCAGATTGCGCGCAGTCTGGTAAAATATGGCTATCCTGTTCACCTTCACGCCGCCAGCGGATTTTATGAGCGACGTGAGGTACGCGATGGAATCGGGCTTATTCGATTTTTGCTAAACCCGAGGGATAATTTGAACCTAATCGAAATATTGAGGAGCCCATTTTTTAGAGTCAGTGATCAGCAGCTTGGACTTTGGATGGCAGAAAAGCCCCTGTCTTTGTGGGAAAAAATAGAACAGGGAGAAATCTCGCATCCGAGTTTAGATCGTTTGCGTGCCTACCTGAAAGAGGCTCGAAATTTTGGGGTGAGTGAAACCTTGCGCAAAATGATGAGCCGGGATGGGCTTTTGGATTTTTCTTTACTTTATGATGGAACAGGAAGGAGGGAAGCAAATTTATGGAAGCTTCTTTGTCAGACAGAAGAAGTGATGAGAAAGCCGGGCGCTCGGTTTCTCAACATAGGTTCTGGTCAGGGCCAGGAGGGAAGCACTGACAATGGATCTGAAGAGAGTGACGCCATCACTTCTTTAGAACCAAGTCGAATTAATTTGATGACGGTTCATGCTTCAAAGGGATTGCAATTTGCTCATGTGATTCTTCCGCGCTGTGATTCCTATCGCCAAGGCCGTGGGGAAGGTCATTTTGGAGTCGATGAAATAACTGAATCATGGGGAGTTTCGTATAAAGACGAGGAGCGCGATGAGAACATTGTGAGTCTTCCCGAATTGCTGAGCCGCGAGGAACGCAAAGGTCGCGAGATTTTGGAACACGAAAGGCTTCTTTATGTTGCGCTCACGAGAGCCAAGGAATCTGTCCTGCTCAGTTGGAGCGACTCGCGTCCTTCTTCGGGAAGTTGGGCAGAGATGTTGAGTGGTTGGGTGCAGTCTTCCGGTCTTCATCATCGTGACGAATATGATTATTTTGTGGACTCTGGCCCGTGGCCCCTCGTCCAAAATCGAAGGAAAGAGGAAAAATCCAATGAAGTGCGGGCTCCGCTGACTCTACCAGAGGCTGAGTCCATACAGGGAGTAGGCCCCAAATTTTCAGTGAGTAATTACTTAGAAGAAAAGCTCGAACTTCCTCAATTGGAATTTGTGCAGCCAGGGTCAGATCAGGTGCTGACGCGAGTTCGGGCCAGTGCGGCAGGAATTCTTATTCACCGGTTGATGGAAGTTTTGCATTACAGCTGGAATTTTGATTTTACCCCCGTGCTGGCAGACTGGTTTGGATCGGACAGCGGGAGAGTAAAAAATGCCTTAGACTATGTTCGCACCTGCAAGGCTCCTCCCTTTGATATTCTTATACCTAAAGGCAATGTTGAATGGGGATTTCAGGTTCCCACTCGAAAGGGGATTTTAGAGGGGCAGATTGATCTGTGGGGAAGAGATGAGCACGGAACCTATTGGCTTGTTGATTACAAGTCAGGATCAGACCGTTTCTTAAACAAAGCCTTTCATCAGCTCAGTCTTTATTCCTTTGCACTTCGCCACATGGGGATAGTGGGCGATATTTCTTTAGCTGTCGTTTATCCTCTTGATTGCAAGTGCCATATCAAATTGGCTCCGAGCGTGGAAGAACTGAAAGTTCTCTTTCCAGAATTATTTGAGTGAGTAGAATGAAAATTCAGTGCATTCAACATAGCCATCACGGACTCCGTCAGCAAGCAGACTTTAACAGACCCTTTGATTTATTTGCTCATTTCCTTTGGCGCTTGGAACCCAGTTTTGACCCTGTTTCGGTAAATTCTAGTAGATTTTATCAATAACTTCTAGTAAAATTAGACCCAATTGGGGTCATTCGTGAAGTATTTGCCGAATAAAATTCTAGCCGATGCATTGAAATCCGCCAAGCATCTTTCTGATCAGGGAGTGATTGAACATTCCACCTTAGACCCAAAGCACCTCAAAGTGTTAAAGAAAGCTGGGTGTCTCACACCAGTCATTCGGGGCTGGTATTTGCTTAATAAACCGGGCGCCGCTGGGATCTCGACAAGTTGGTATGTTGGTTTTTGGCCATTTATTCGTAGCTACTTGCTCAAACGTTTCGCTAACCGGGGATATTGCTTATCGGCCGAGTCCTCTTTAGATTTGCATACATGCGAAAACCATATTGCAAAACAAATAACAGTCATTACTAAAAAGGCCTCTAATCAAACAATTGAATTGCCCGGAGAAACCTCATTGCTTTTGTATCGCGACTCTAAGAACTTTCCTGAGTCAGTAAAGCTGAATGGTCTTTATGTGATGCCCTTGCCGCTGGCCCTTTGTCGGTTGTCCCCTGCATATTTCAGAACTAAGTCTTTAAATGTTGAGATTGCCCTCAAGATGCTTTCCTCCGTGACCGAGGTTTCCCGGATATTACTGGAGAATGGATTGGTGACAGATGCGGGCCGCTTAGCTGGAGCATTTAGAGCCATCGGAGATGGGCCAAGATCCAATCAAATCATTAAAGATATGGAGGCCGCCGGTCTTACTGTTACGGAAGTGAATCCTTTTCTGGGACATGCACCAGTCCTGGGTAAATCCAGGATTCAATCACCGTACGCGGGTAGAATTGAAGCGATGTGGAAACAAATGCGATCGCCTATTATTGATATTTTTCCCCCTCCCCCCAAGATCGCACCTAGTAAAGCAGAGCACGTAATGAAGAGTATCTCGGATCGATATAAGCGTGATGCCTATCATTCATTATCAATCGAAGGCTATCAAGTGACTGAGGACCTAATTCAGAAAATTGCGGATGGATATTGGAGTCCCGATAAAGATTTGAAAGACCAAGATCAAATTAGCGCCATGGCAGCCAAAGGATATTTTGAAGCTTTTAGTGAGGTTATTGAATCAGTTAGAAAGACTTTCAGTGGAAATTCCCCGGGTGGTGTTTTTGAGGAAGATCTACAGAACTGGTATCGCGCACTCTTCTCTTCGTCTGTGCAGGCGGGGATTCTAAATGCCGCCGATTTGGCTGGATATCGAAATGGGCCTGTCTATATTACAGGCGCAAGGCACGTACCACCAGGAAGTAAAGAAGGAGTCATAGACTCAATGGAAACTTTATTCGAATTACTTAAAAACGAAGAACATCCCGCAGTAAGAGCTATTCTAGGACATTTTGTATTTGTTTATATTCATCCCTACATGGATGGAAATGGCCGAATTGGACGTTTTATTCTTAACCTCATGCTTGTTTCTGGCGGCTATCCCTGGACAATTATTAGAACTGAAAACCGTCCTCGGTACATGCAGGTTCTTGAAGCAGCGTCTTCCGACGGTGATATTGTGCCATTCGCTGAATTTGTGTTCTCCGAACTGAAGTTTTGGTCGGTTAGGAGCGCTACCAGCTAACCTAAATAGGTCTCTTCTCGAACGCCAATCAACGATTCTGCTGACTTAGCAAAGTGAGGATTTTATCTTCTGAAATGTATCCTCCGCACCGAGTGGTCTGAGTGAGAGAGGGGTGTTTGACGACGTTGGCGCAAAGAAACTCTTTGATTTGTTTCGGTTTATCAGCGAAATCTGGGCGTATCTGTAAAATTTTAGCAATAACTCTGGAAACATAGGGTGTGGCGAAGGACGTCCCATCTATGAGAGCTTTTGCTCCTTCAACATATTTGTAAGCGCCCAATTCATCCTGAATTCCTAGTGCGATGGACTCGACCCCAGCTCCCAATGCCGCAAAATCAACAAGTTGACCGGTGTTAGAATTTTCCCAAAGCTGCCCATTCTCGTCTACTGCGCCAACGACAATGACATTATCTCGAGGTTGCTTGAGCCAAAACGTCTTCTCCTCATCCAAATTGACTCCTTGGTTATGGGCGATTACCACAAAAACCAATTCCTTCATTTCTATCATGGCCTGCTTGTATCCATCGAGAGATCCGGGGGGCGAAACTTTTGTCCGATGGATAGGTTTTCCGTTCGAGGCACGAAAGCCTTGGAAGGCTTCGAAAATTCCGAAACTCATGTTGATTATTGATGCGCCGTGTTTTCGAGCGTAGTCAATGTCGCTGTACTGTTTTTCGGCTAAGAGCTTTAAAAATTGTTTACCCCCCTCGCTTGCATATAAGGACTCCTTGGGCAGAAAAAATCCAATAATATCTGGACTAAATGTTTTAATGGGAAGTATCGATACCTCGGTTGCCTGTTTCAAGATGATATCGGTGACCCAGCTCGCGTGTGCGGAAAGAAAAAACTCCTTTTTTGAATAACTAAAAGGGGTGCTTGGACTTGCTAGATTTCCATCGGCGGTCCTCTGCCATTTTCCTTTGAAAATGGGATGGTCAAGGTAGAAGGATCCGCCGTCGACTACGGCAATGACGACCTGTGAAGCATGGGTTGGAGAAGACGGGTAAGGTGCAATTCGAAATGAGTTGTCTAAATCCTCAGTTCTTTCACCCCCGATCTGAGTTTCTAATTTATAAAGTTCGCAGGATTCTTTCTTTAGAAAGAATTTTGAATATTTGAGATCATGACTCTTAAGATCTTGCATTTCGATAGAAGGGTCAAATCCTGAAGCGAGCACTTTAACGTCAAGCAAAATTCCCTTTTCAGCATTATAATATGCAGTCTCTACGAGCCCACTTTTTTCATCTTCTTGATAACGAGAAACCTCAACATAAGAAAGTGGTAAGTTATCCCCGTTGCAAATGGATTTAGCGACGAGGGTACTTTCCGCAAAAAGGGTTTTTGAAAAATTATGAAATCTTGAAGAGCTAAATGAACTATGAAAAACAGGATATTGAGGATTCTGACTGAGGGCCACTTCCGACAGGACCAGCATAAAAAAAATTATTATTCTTGCGGAAAAATAAACCATCTTTGCCTCATCAGTCACAAATAGAGTTTCAACGAATTTCTTTCAATGAATTTTTCTTTAAAATGACCCACCTGTTTGGTTGGTTAATTCTAGCATTGAGAACAGGAATTTCTTGATAATAAGCAGGGTCGGTGTTTTTCTTAATTAATTTTAGCACATTTAAGGCGTGGATATCAGGAGAGGCAATTCCATTAGATTTAAAAAAGAAACTTTCGTACTGAGATATAATCAGAAATTTTGGATGCAGATCAGCTAAAACTCGATTCCATGAACCTGCAACCCTTGCCTGAAGAACATTGATATTTGACCTTAATTCCAGCTCTTGCCAGATCCTTCGAGTTTCCTCAGCAGGAGAATTATAATGGTCATTAAAAAAATCTTGAAACGCTGAACTTCCTAGGTACTCTCCTACGAGCATATCATCAAGAGGATGATTGGATGCAATCAGATCTACATTTTTTGGAAGTTTATTTATCACGTCATCCAGTTTTGAATCCATAACAATTAATTGAGCTTTTGGGAGCAGTTTCTTATATAAAGCAGATATTTTTTTAGCCGATTCTTTCTCAGGTTCAATGATTATTAAAGTTCCGTGAAAATTAATATTTGTTAACCCAATACCAACTTTGGGAACATCTCCAGGCGCAACTTCAATTACCACTCCATTCAATGGTAGTGATACTGATAAAAATAAGTCTTCCCAAATTTGCCCGATATGCTTGTTCCAGTTATCACTTCGCGAGTTATCTTCATTATTATGAGAATTAGAATCAATAACTACTGAAGAACAACGAGTTAATGGTACAATTTCTTGAGAGGACGCATATCCAGAAGTATTGAAGCCTAAAGAAATACCAACAAAGAATATTATGATTATTTTTTTACCCATAAGGTTTCTTAGGCAAGATTGATGCCGTCAATTCCGATGTGCAAACCGTTTTAATTTTGATTTGACGGTTTTTGGTGTGCCGAGGACTGTCGTTGTTGGCCAACCGGTAGTGACGAATTTGGCCGATTCTTGAGGGCCACGAACAACAAGCGTCTTCAGCTCATAAAGATGCCGGCAGACGACCGACTACTTTGGACTAAACTCAAAAGTACTAGCGCCGAGGCTGCTTGTGAATACGATCCTGAGCTTTGAAGATCTTTCGACGACGGAGGCGGGAACATCAAAATCAACTCTGTAGGCTATGCTCCAGCGGCTGTGGTAAGGAAACAAATGAATGATATCGACCAGTTTTTCATTTCTCTTTTTTACTTTTCCTTCGTAACGAGTGCCATCGGCATCAAGGTAGATTTTCCAAATCGAAGTTCCTTTATTTAGATCGTTGTGCGTCCTCTCAGGCGTATAGAGGCTAAACAAAAATGTTGTTTGAGTGGCAAGGGTTTGCAGGGCTTTTTCTCTTTCACTTGACAGCGTCTTGGAATCCCACTGAAGGTAAGTCCCTCGCTTTTTTAGGATTGCTTGAGACGTCTCGTTCGTAATCAGAGTTCCCGCCAATTCATAGGATTGATAAAATCCGGAATATTGCCGATCGCTACGGGTGTATTTGTTGATTGTGGCTTTGTATTCAGATTCATCGACGGGATCAATGATTCTGCCATTTTGAACGGGTGAATGCCCACAACTTGCCAGTCCTAAAAGGCCAACAGTGAAAAAAAGCAAGCTTGGAAAGTAACGAATATTAGACCAGCCCACTGAGGAACTCCTTGAGATGCTGGTAGGCTAAGCTTTTATCAAGATCATTAAAAATTTCATGATAGCTGTCCGGGTAGATATGGAGTTTTTTTCTGGGCGTTGAAAGGCTCTTAAAAAATTTCTCGACATCCTGAGAACTGACGATTCGATCTTGACCGCTGAGCTGCATCAGAGTTGGGATCTGAATTTTTCCCGCCTCTTTTGTAACCAATTGCATATTTTCGACCATTCCGAGAAAGACATGAGGAGATATCTTATCGTGTCTCAGGGGATCTTTTTCATAGGATTTAATAATTTCTTCGTCGCGGGAGAGGTCCTCGTAATGAATTTCATTGTAAAGAGTCATTTTCGGGAGCCACTTTCCAGCGATTTGAGCCACTTTTTCTTTGAATTTTGGGACCTCAACGGAAAGTCCGAGCAGGGGAGCGCTGAGACAAAGAGCTCGATATCCCATGTCGCCATAAAGAACAAGGGCCTTTAATGCGGCCAATCCTCCCATCGAGTGGGCAAAGAGAATGCGCGGGTTTTTGGAGTGAAAGAGACCAGTTTCGACGCAATGTTCGGTAAGAAGTTTAAGGTCCTTACAATAATCGTCAAAATTTTCGACGTATCCTCGTTTGCCTTCCGATCGACCATGGCCCCGTAAATCCCACCCGATGAAATCCCAATTCGATTTATTCATCGCCTGGGCAAAGGAATGATAACACTCACTGTGCTCGGAGAGGCCGTGAGTCACGAGAATAGACCCAACAGGATTTGCGACCTGCCAGGTTTGGTAGAAAATTTCGGCCCCCTTGGAACCAAAGAAAGTACCTTCAAATCTTTTCATAGTTTCGTATATTGAGTGTAGCCTGTTTTTGGGTCAAGTGCCATTGTTGCTTGCTTTTTGGATTGAGAAACTCTTAACATCGTATCTATGGACACTTCGCTAATTAAACGAGCCATCGCTTTGATCGTTTTCCTTTTGATTTCGTCAGTTTGCCACGCCCAAAGTGGGGATGACTTTTCTAAGGACGTAACCTCTGAGTTTGGATTTCACCTGGGTAATCTACTGCCCGCGCAAATAGACGGAGTCACTGAAATCATGCCCCTTTGGGGCGTGCACGGAGGCTATCGCTTTAGGGAAGCTTTCATAGAGTTTGGCGGCATTGCAGGAAATGCTCGGGGAGCTGAGTGGGCGAATCTCCATGTGAGTTTACGTGGAGACTTCCCTATCGAAGGTCTTGTAGGGACGGTCTACATCGGAGTCGATGGCACACAGTTTAAGGGGGTTGACAAAGAATCCAAGATGTTTGGTGGTGGACACCTTGGCGGCGGAGTCATGACCAACATTTCTCCCACGGTTTGGTTTCGGGCGGATATGAAACTCAACGTCAATCCGGGGACTTCTCTTTATATCGGATTTGGCTTTGAGTTTCGCTTCAAGGGAGGAAACAGCGGGAGCTCTACTTAGATGAGAAGAGCAGCTAGATTAGCAGCTAGATTCTGAAATTAAACTCAGAATTAAGAGGATCTAAGATTGTGTCTCGGCCTTTGCCAGGTTCATCTGAGAACGGGTAGTCGATATTGTAGTGGATACCTCGGGATTCACGTCGATTCAATGCACACTTCACAGAAAGGTCTGCGACAAGAGCAATGTTTCGCAATTCCAAAATTTCTGAATGGGTTTTAAAATGAGAATAATATTCTCGTATTTCATGAATAATATTATTCAAACGGTGCTGAGCTCTTTCTAAGCGCCGGGTGGAGCGAACAATACCCATGTAATTCCACATCAGACGACGAATTTCTTCCCACATGTGAGTCACGACAATCATTTCGTCGGGATCTTCTTTGTCGTGAAGAAACCATTCGGGTGGTTCATTGGCAGAATGTTCCAATTCATGAAGCTGGTCTCGAACATGCTGACTGGCTTTGTGCGAGACAACCAAGCACTCAAGCAGAGAGTTGGAGGCGAGTCGATTGGCTCCATGCAAACCCGTCGCGGCGCACTCCCCTAATGCATAAAGGCCACGAAGATCGGTCTGGCCATTTACATCAGTCAGGATCCCTCCACAAAGATAGTGGGCAGCAGGAACAACAGGGATCGGATGCTTTGTCATGTCGATTCCCAGTTCCAAACAACGATTGTGAATGGATGGAAATCTTTGGATGAGAAAACCGCCAGAGAGATGGCTCATATCCAAATAAACGCAATCAGCACCCGTCTTTTTCATTTCAGCATCGATGGAGCGTGCCACAACGTCGCGAGGAGCAAGACTGCCAAGGGCATGGTATTTATTCATAAACGCCTGACCAGTCGAGGTGACCAATTCTCCACCTTCTCCGCGCAAAGCTTCCGAAATCAAAAAATTACGCGCGTGAGGGTGAAAAAGGCAGGTGGGATGAAACTGCATAAATTCAAGATTGGCAATCCTGGCTCCTGCGCGATAGGCAATAGCTATTCCGTCACCCGTGGCACCGCTCCAATTTGATGTGTAGAGATAGACTTTTCCAGCCCCTCCCGTCGCAAGCACAACAACTCGAGCCATGATTGTATCGACTTCACCGGTGCCTTTATTTAACACGTAGGCACCGAGACAACGATCGGGACTAAAATCAAAGGGACTCAATTGTTTATTTAAAATGAGATCAATGGCAAAATGGTTTTCCAAGACCTGAATTTGCGAAGAATTTCTGACCTGTTCGACAAGTGGCAAAAGGATTCCCTCGCCGGTTTGATCGGCAATATGCAAAATGCGACGATGTGAGTGTCCACCTTCGCGAGTGAGGGCTAAACTTCCTGCTTCAAAATCAAATTTCACGCCCCACCGGATCAAATCCTCAATGCGATTGGCCGCGCTCTTGACCACTTCAGAAACAACTTCTTCACGACAGAGACCAGCCCCAGCTGTCAACGTGTCTTGGATATGACTTTCCACGCTGTCTAAATGCGAAGTAGTGGTGACGGCAGCCACTCCTCCCTGGGCAAGACGAGTATTTGTATTCTCAATCTGCGTCTTTGTTATCAGGGTGACCTTTGCGAATTCTGCCGCTTTAAGAGAGAAGGCAAGTCCGGCGAGACCAGAACCAATAACTAAGATATCTGTGCGAGTATTCATTGCGCACGCTTATACCAGGGAACCTAAGAATGGCCATCCTCGATAGATGGAATTGATTAATGCTTTGCATTATATTTTTTAAAAAAAGCTCAACCAAGGGCGATGTCTTGATCATCCCTTCCCACAAAAGTAGAATAACTTCGGGATCTTATTGCGTGGTTGAGAGATCTGGCGGTGGTGGGCATAAGATGGGATTAAGCAAAATATTGAATCGTAAAGTGCAGGTTGTGGCGATTGCAGTTGGGGCGATACTGCTCATGGCGGTATTGGCGGGAATTCAATTTGCCAGTACCTTTGCCAATGATCAGAGGGAGCAACTGAAGGTTCTGACGGAGAACCAGGTTTCGTTTGCCCGCCATTCCTTTCAAATACAGATAGGTGATCTATCGAGGCAATTATTGCAAAACCTTGAGCGAGAGGGTTCCGGCGGCATTTCTGCTTCACAAGAGGTTTTTCGCCAACGGGAAGGGCTTGGAGAGTTTCTTGCGGTCGCGTGGGTTGTGGAAGGCACAACAACGTCGTGGTTAGCCACGCGTCCCGAGATGGCGAACAGGATTAGTTTTGATTTTTTTGAGAAACGCAAATCTGTATTGCCAGTTTTGGCTGCCAAAGGCTCTTCGGTGATTTGGGCTCGCCTAACTGAGGACAATGGTCAGCCACTTTTTGTGATGCTGCTGGAAGCAAAAACATCAGGAGGAAGCGGAATTGCTGTAGGAATTTTACCAGCGCAAATATTTTCTGAAATAGGTGGGTTTTATAAGGCACAAAGTGCCGAGCTGCTTTTAGTCGATGAGAAGGGTTTTGCATTTGCCTACACGAGTCCACAATACGTAGGATCTCAGATTCTCAATCATCCTGCCGTCGGGCGCATGTTTGACCTTGGCTCTGTGTCTTCATCTGGTGAGTCGACCAATCTTGAAGGAAAGAGAGCTGTTTTTGCCTCGGAGAAGTTGGGTGATTCAAATCTTTATGTGATGATGACCAATCCCATCGATACACTGAGCTCTTTTTTTCCAGGTTACCTTATCAGTTTAGCGGGAATGGCAGTTGTCTTGGCACTTTTTTCGGGACTCTTTCTTACTTTTTTGATTCGACGCCAATCTCTCGGGTTTGATTGGTTGAAGGGATTGGTGAAACAGCTCGCCAATGGGCAGGCTTTTTTATTACCAGGTGATCGAATTCCAGATATATCAGATCTTCGTGAGGATCTGATAAAATTGAGCGCTGGTCCGGGGAAGCCCCAGCAGCCAGTTGAGAAAAAGAAATCCGAAGTTCCATTGGTTCCATCCACATTACCGTCAAAAGTGAGGCAGCCCTCCGAGTTGGTTGCGGCTCCGGTTGATAAAATTGAATTCCTTCGTGAGGTGGGTATTGGTCTTGTGGAGTCCTTGCGGCCTGCTTTGTCTGCAATATTGGGACATGCGCAATTAGCTCGATCAAAAAGTGGGAATGACAATCAGTTAAAGCAGCATTTTACGATTATTGAAAGAGAATCTCGGCGTCTGAGGGACATATTGGAGAATCTCGAAGGACTTTCAAAAGAAGAAAAATCTGAGCTGACGAAGGCCGATCTTCAAGAGGTGGTATTGTCCATTCTCTCTACTCAACGAATTGAATTTCTTAACAAGGGAGTGCAATTAAAGAGATCTCTCCACGAAAATGGGACAGTGATGTTGTCTATGAAAGGAATGCGGTTCGTCGTTGAGGAAATCATTCGGAACGCCATCTTTGCAATGGCAGAGGCATCTAAGAGAGAGCTGGAGGTAACCACTCAACTTCGAGGTGATAAAATCGCTTTGATTTTTGCGGATACCGGAAAAGGCATCCAGAAAGAGGTGCTTGGAAGGGTGTTTGATCCTTTTTTTACGTCCCAGGGGCATGAAGAGAGACCTGGCTTGGGTTTAACCATGGCAAAAAGAGTGGTGGTGATGATGAACGGAACCATTGCAATCGAATCTGAGGTGAACAAGGGAACCCGAGTCATCATAGAATTGCCGTTGATTGGCACGGAGCAACGCGTATTTGACGACGAGAAAACAATGAAGATTCTGTCTCCGCAGAGAGAACTTGAAGAATTGACGATGACTTCGTTTCGTATTGACGAGAATATTGAATTTAACAAGGGGGATGGGACGACTCCAGTCCCAGAACTAGTTCCAACCCCAACCCCAGCGCCAACAACAGCGCCGTCCTCATCATCGACATTGCGAAATGGGCCATCCGGTCAGGAGCCTGCCGATTCTCCAGGCAAAGTTGATCTAAACAAGATGAAGCCATTGACCGGAAGTCACGCGGCAATGCTACCCTCGGTCCCGAGTGATGATGAAATTACGCTTGTCGGGCAAGTGATTGGATCGTCGAGTGACTTTGGAGATTCTCCTCCGCAGGAGAGCGAATTACTTTTTCAGAATATCGAATCCGAGTTTGCTCACTCTCTTCCAATTCTTAACACCTTGAAGAGACCTGATGTTTCGGAGGATGCTGATGTGGCCATGACTTTTGATGAAGGAGAAGATGAAGGCGGATTTATGACCATCAATCTGGTCAATCAAACTTCGGAGATTTTGGTGAAAGAAACAGAACCGGAAAATCGGGTGGACCCAAAATCACCCGTTGATTCTGATCTTTTGGACACTGGAGATGATTTTGAGGTGACGATTCGTCCGCCCAAGGTAAGGGTGTGAGTTGAATATACGCAAGTACCGAAGTTCCTTTCTCGTCTATACGATTGATTCTAACGAATCAAGGCGGAGGTTTATTTCTGACGTACTCTCCTCTCTGGATTATCGAGTGGACAAACATGAATCGCTTCAAGGGGCCTTGGCTGCCTTGCCAAACAGTCCACCCCATTTCATCATTATTGACGGTGGCCTTCTTTCATACGATCGCTTGCGTGAATTTCTTGATTTCTGTCCAGAAACCCATGTGATCGCAATTTGTCATCGCGGAGAAGAACAAGAATTTTTTTCGATGCTAACAAAGGGTCTCTATGATGTATTGAGCTGGCCACTTATCGATAGCGCACAGTTAGTCGGGGCCATCGATCGAGGGGCTGAGCGCGATTATTTTCAGTATAAGAACGAACAATTGATAGCCAAATTACAGGTTTTGAAGGGTCAATTGGCCGATGAAAATCGAGACCCAAATGCCAAGGAGCAGCCGAGGGCTGAGCAATTGGCTACCCAAAATATTCAAGGCACCCAACCTCTCGAAACGCGGGTATCTGTTCAGTTGCAAAGTCTTGGTGAATTGATGAAGAAAATGAGTGCCGCGGGGACAATGCAGGAAGGCATAGAATTATTATTGGAAAATGCCTACGCCTGGTTTGGTCAGCCAGTGATTTTTTTTAAGTATCTGCCTGCGAGACGTTCACTTTTCTTAAATTTGGCTTCGGGGTTGGTGGCAGAAAAGTATCGTGGCGTGGGGATTGATTTTTCTCTTGGCCAGATGGACTTTACCTCGGCACAACTTAAAACCCCTGCAGATATTCCAGCTTTTCGAGAGATGTTGGCGTCTGCTTTGAACATCAAAGAATTTTTGTCCTATCCTTTGATCGAGGATGGGGGAGTGAAGGGAATCATTGTCGTCGCTAAACAGGATCTTGGAATTGACGAAGTTCCTTTTCGTTTGATGTTGAATTATGTGTGGAGCCATTGTCTCCAGTTGGCACTGAGGGGCCGGATTCACAGCTTGGAAACTTCTGACCCAACGACTCAGGTCTGGAATCAAAGGAGTTTTGATTCCAGATTGAGAGAAGAGCTCTCTCGCTCTCGTCGAACAAAATTGCCAGTGTCCTTGATCAGAATTGGGATTGATCGATTTGGAGAGATTAAAAAGACAGCAGACAGTGAGTCCATAGGACTTTTGTTGAGAGCAGTTGCGGGAATAGTAAGGAAGACCAGTAGAATCAACGATATCGTTGGACGATTGAGTGAAGACGAGCTGGGGCTGGTACTACCGCACACTGGCAGCAGGGGGGCGGCCATCAAGGCGGAGAGATTGAGAAGAATGGTCGAGTCAGCAGACTTCTCAAAGGTTTTGGGAGGGAAAAAGGCCGTGACTGTCAGCGTGGGAGTGAGCGAATATCCCTCGTTTTGTCACGATGCCGACGAGCTTTATCAGTCGGCTGACAACGCTCTTTTTCAAGTTAAAGAGGCCGGCGCGAACAGGGTCTGTTTAGCTTCGGTACCCGATGGATTTGTGGCTGATTTTGAGGTAGGTCCGACGTGACCATGAAGCCGTCTAGAAATACCTCGGTAGAAATAAATCGACAGGCTCTCATCGCGAATTACCGAGCCTTAAAATCTCTCTCAGGGCGGGATGAATTTTTCTGTCCTATGATCAAATGTAATGCCTATGGTCATGGAGCTGTTCGGGTGGGTCGTTGGCTCTTCACAGAAGGTGTCTCGTGTCTGGGGGTGGCCCTTATTGAAGAAGCCTTAGAGCTGCGTCAGGCGGGTCTGACCCAGGTTGATATCTTTGTGTTTGGAATATTTCACCGAGATGCCGCGCGAGTCATTATTGATCAGAACTTGGTACCCGTCATTTCGACCTTCGAAGAAATTGAATATCTTCGTCAGGCGTTACGGCAGGGTGAGACCCTCAAGGTTCATATTAAAATCGATACAGGTATGAGGCGTCTCGGTTTTCAACCAAGTCAGATTTTAGACGTGAGAAGGCATTTCGAAAAAGCTTCGGGTTTGAGGTTAAGCGGACTCTGTACTCATCTGGTGAGCGGGGATGATGTGGGTTGTCAAGTTTCGCGGTCGGCGCTTCAGCTAGAGGAGCTATTTGCTATTGAGCGGCTTCTTGGAACTCAGACATTGGTTAAGCATGCTCTCAATAGCGCCGGATTGATTAATCGAAGCTTCTCCAGTGAAGATGATTCGTCACTGCGCCAATATAAAGGCCTTGGCTCCCGACCGGGAATCGCCTTGTACGGCGGCTTTGATAGTCGTGACTGTGTGTCTGAAGCGGGCAAGACTTGGGTTGATTCACAGCTGCAACCTGTAATGACCCTTGCTGCCGAATTGATTATGATTCGTGACCTTAAAAAAGGTGAATCCGTTTCTTACGGAGGAACTTGGGAAGCTGGCGGTCCAGCACGAATTGGAGTCGTGTCTGTAGGCTATGGGGACGGCTATCGTCGAGCATTTTCAAATAGGGGGAAATTTTTAGTCGGTCGGCACACCGTTCCGGTGATAGGTCGTGTGTGTATGGATTACACAATGATAGATTTGTCTTCCCTTGCGGAGCCAGAACAGCCGAAGGTAGGAGATCAGCTGGTAATTTTTGGGGATTCAACTAAGCTTCTGAGGGCTGTCGATTTGGCTCAGGATTTAGACACGATTTCCTATGAAATCATGACGGGAATTACAGCTCGGGTACCGCGGCGAGAGGTAGAGTGAACCGGCAAGACAATGAAGGTGAAATATGGCTTCACGAAGTTTTTTGGATTCATGGATTTCCTATCGCCGGACCTTAAACCACAAAATTGATCAAGTTTTTCTGGTCTTGTGGCGCTACACCTATGAAATATTTTTCGTGTGCGGAAAAGCCACAATATTTTTTATTGGGTCTGTGCGGTTGGCGTTTACAAGGCCCTTTCGATTTGACGAAATGGTCAGGCACATGGAGTTTGTTGGGAACAAATCGATTTTAATTATTGCTCTTACCGGCGTCTTTACTGGCTTGGCACTTTCTTACCAAATCTATCTTGGTTTTAATTTGGTGAATGCAACGAATCTTGTGGGCCCAACTGTGGCTCTGGGGATCACACGTGAATTAGGGCCTGTGCTGACAGGATTGATTGTGTCGGCGAGAGCTGGCGGCGCGATGGCGGCAAGGCTCGGGACAATGAGAGTATCGGAGCAAATTGATGCTCTTGAAGTGATGGGCATTGACCCTCGGCAATATTTGGTCAGTCCAAGAATCTTGGCGGCTGTTTTGACAATGCCTTTGTTGTGCGGTGTTTTTGATTTCGTTGCGATGGCCGGAGCTCAGTTTTTGTGTATCCATGTTTTGAGCTTAGATGAAGCCGTGTTTTGGGACAAGATTCGCTTGTGGCTAGATCCAGGCGATATCAACGAAGGACTGTTAAAGGCCGGTGTTTTCGGCATGGTCTTCGCGGCAGTTTGCACCTATATGGGCTTTAACACAACGGGTGGAGCAAAGGGAGTTGGGGAAGCGACCAATAAGGGTGTCGTTTACAGTATGGTTATAATTATCTGCTCCAACTTTTTTATGACCAACCTGATTCGTTTCTATTATGCCATCATGGGAATTGAATGACGATGAAGACCGCTTCATTGGGCTCAGCTATTGAAATAAAGGATCTTTACAAGTCTTTTGATGGGGGGAAGGACTTTGTTCTCAATGGCCTCAATCTTAGTATTCCAAAGGGTGTCATTACGGTGCTGATTGGTTACTCAGGTACTGGTAAAAGTGTATTGCTAAGACACATATTGGGTCTTCTCAAGCCCACATCTGGGACTATCGAAGTACTTAATCGAAATCTCTGGGAAATGTCAGATAAAGATCTAGTCGAGTACAGGTGTCGACTGGGAGTGCTGTTTCAGTACGCTGCTCTTTTTGACGACATGACCGTATTGGAAAATGTTTGCTTTCCATTGAAGGAGCATCGTCGTGATTTGAGCCCTGGGGCAGTGATCGATATTGCTGTAAATAAATTGCAAATATCAGGAATGGAAGCCAAACATTTTGCAAAATTGCCCGGCGAATTGAGCGGAGGGATGCGAAAGCGCGTGGGATTGGCTCGTGCGTTGGCCCTTGATCCAGAAATCATTTTATACGATGAACCAACGACGGGATTAGATCCCATTCTCACTGAAATGGTGGATAATTTGATATTGGAAACCCATCGTCGTCAAAAAGGATGCACTTCGGTGATTGTGTCCCACGATCTTTTTGCTGCTTTTCGAATTGGTGAGTACATAGTGATGTTAGACAAGGGAAAGGTGCTCCTCTCGGGAACGGTCGATGATTTTTTGCATTCAGAGGTGGATCTGGTTAAGAGATTTGTTCAAAAGGGTTTTTACAAAAAATGATGTTTTTTAATGCACCCGAATTTAAAGTGGGAGTTCTCGTGGTGACAGTCGCGGGCCTCATCGCCGTGATGTCTATGAAAGTGGCAGAGGGCCCCGGCATATTGGGGAGCAACAGCAAACATAGTTTTGTCCTCCAAGATGCAAGCGGGCTCGTGCGCAACAGCTCAGTAAAGATGGCAGGGATCAAAGTCGGCGTTATCGATGAGATTGTATTGGAGGCCGGTAAGGCTCGAGTGAGGATTATCATAGACAAGGGTGTTCCGCTCACGATGTCGGGAAAGGTGGAAATTCGGGCTGATGGCATTCTTGGCGACAAACACGTTGAATTGGTTCCGGGAAATCCAGCCGACCCACTTCTTCCTGATGGTTCAGAGATTTTCAATGCCTCAGAAAAAGGTTCGATGGATAAAATCATGAACGAAGTCGGAAGGATCACCGAATCCCTGGGGAAGTTGTCTGATACCTTAAATAATGCGGCGAGCGAGGGCGATCAGTCCACGACCATTGGTCGCATTCTTAGAAATATTGAGACGGTCTCTAAAGATTTGAGCGAATTGACTGGTAACAATAAGAGCAAGATTCATGACATCGTGGACCAGGTTCATGGAATCACCGCAACTTTGGATGAATTTATCAATGATGACAGTCCCAAAGGGTTTAAAACAGGTTGGCAGAAAGCCGTCGATGGGCTTCATCGAATCGATGCCACCTTAAAAAATATCGAAGAAATCACCGACAAGGTCAATCGTGGGGAAGGTACAATTGGTAGGCTAGTCAACGATGAGGAAACCGTTGATGAACTGAATTCCGCCATACGCAATGTGAATGATTTCATTGGCGGAGCCGCCCAGATGGAAACAAGTGTTGATTTTCACTCAGAATATTTGACTCAGATGTCTGATGCGAAATCCTTTCTTTCTTTGCGAATCCAGCCAGGGCTTGATCGTTACTATGAGTTAGGTGTTGTGGATGACCCGAAGGGTCTCGTGAAGTCAACTTCCACATCCACAGAAGTGAATGGGGGGGCGCCAACCATTACTGATGAGACGAAGACCTATCGTAATCAAGTGAAGTTCAATGCCCTTTTTGCAAAGAATTTTCACGATTTTACGATAAAAGGTGGAATAATTGAGAACTCAGGAGGGGTCGGTTTTGATTATCACCTTTTGAATCGGCGTTTGCGACTAAGTCTTGAGGCTTTTAATTTTAATGATATATATGTTCGAGCTTATGCTCGATATAATCTCATGACGGGTATTTATGCGATAGGTGGCGGCGATAACATCTTGGGGCGTGCTGGTGAATTCAGTTCCTTTATTGGAGCAGGGATCTTTATTACTAACGATGACTTGAAAGCTTTAGCTTCGAAGGTTTCATTCTAATGTTTAAAAATGCTTTGGTCAGTGTATCTGATAAGTCCGGGTTGATTGAATTTCTAAGGCCATTTGCTGCGAAGGGTCTTCGCATTGTTTCAACGGGCGGAACGGCTCGTTATTTAAATGAAGCTGGGTTTACAGTTGTTGATATTTCAGAACAAACGGGTTCTCCCGAGGTTATGGATGGTCGAGTTAAAACTCTTCATCCGAGAGTCCATATGCCAATTTTGGCACGTGCCTTGGTGAGTTCAGACATGGAACTGCTTGAGGATGAAGGCCTCGAGCCTTTTGATTTAATTGTCGTCAATCTTTACCCTTTTTCCGAGGCCTTGAAACAGGAGAAGTCTCAAGAGGAACAAATTGAATTTATCGATATTGGTGGTCCTTCGATGCTTCGCTCGGCCGCGAAAAATTTTTCGCGGATTTCAGTTGTATGTAGTCCAGGAGATTATGATTGGATCAGCAAAAAAAGTGAACTGACTCTGAAGGACCGTCAGTTTTTGGCTGCAAAGGTCTACGCTTTAACTGGGAGCTATGATGCAATGATTTCCCGCTATCTTGGGGCCGATCAAACATATCCATCCTTTGCGTTTGGTGGTGATTTTGTCCTTCCCCTGAGATATGGAGAAAATCCTCAGCAACTTGCTGGGTGGTACCAATTGCCATCCGCAAAATCAGGCCTTCATCAATCCCAAGTTCTGCAAGGAAAGCCCCTTTCGTTTAATAATATATTAGATTTGGATGCGGCTTCTGAGACTCTTCATGAATTTAGCGAACCTGCCTGTGTTGCTGTCAAACATAACAATCCTTGTGGGGTTGCGATAGGTAAAACAGCATTTGAGGCTGTGGTGGGGAGCTTGAAGGCAGATCCGGTGAGCGTTTTTGGTGGTGTCGTGGCCATTAACGGAAAAGTGGATGGTGATATGGCGATAAAGCTTAGCGAGATTTTTTTGGAGTGCATCCTTGCTCCAGATTATTCTCCTAGTGCATTGGAGATTTTTTCTAAAAAGAAGAATTTGCGAGTACTGAAATGGCCACAGATTGTGGATCGGTCACCAGAGTTGAAATTAAAATCGATTCGGGGCGGTTTTTTGGTTCAAACCCAGGACGAGGTGGTTGGTTGGTCCAGCGCTTGGAAGATTATTGGAGAATCTCCGAGCGCAGAGGTGAGGAGTGACCTCAGTTTGGCTTGGAAAGTGTGTGCGCATCTCAAAAGCAATGCAATAGCTTTGGTTGCAGGAGGCGTTACTGTCGGGCTGGGGATGGGTCAGGTGAACCGAGTCGATGCGGTGGAACAGGCGATTGTCCGAATGCGGAAGTTTCATTCAAAGGCCAAGTCAGTTGTTTTGGCGAGCGATGCATTTTTTCCTTTTCCAGATTCTGTTGAAATCGCTGCGGCAGCTGGGGTCAAGTGGATGGTTCAGCCAGGTGGTTCAGTAAAGGATGAGGAAGTCTTCACTAGGGCCAAAGACCTTGGTGTGACTATGGTGCTTACAGGAACAAGGCATTTTCAGCATTAGAGCTAAGGGAGCTTATAGGGGGGGGATTGACAGCTCAAGATAAGCCATGGTTGGTCAAGAGCGGGGGGAGAGTGGTGGGCCCCTATTCTAAACAGCAAATTGAACAGTTGCTAAGATCTCGGGAAATTTCGGTGATGGACGAAGTCTCCCAGCCATGTAGACGTTGGAATTGCGCCAAAGATGTTCCTTTTTTTGCGAATGTCATCGAAGAAATCCGAGTTCAAAACTATAGGTTTGGCGAGGATACAGTTACCACTGCGATCGAGGGCACAGGTACAATTACTGTAACTGAACCGGTTGATGGATTTTCAGATGATCGCACAGATGAAATAAGTAAATTTCAGAGATCCAAGGCCGAAATAGTTTATGAGGACATTGATGACGGGTCCAAGCCTTCATCGCAGGCGGGTGGGTCCCAGCCTTCATCGCAGGCGGGTGGGTCCCAGCCTTACAAATCATTTGGTTATCAAAATGATCTGGTGATTGCCAACCAAGCTCGAGCAACTGCTCGGTTGGCTTGGTTGGTAACTGGAGCGATTCTTTTTGGCATCGTCACTTTCGTTTTTTATAATCGCTTTGTGGCTGTTCCTTTTCAGAATAAAGAAACGGCGACGGATGTTAAACGTATGGCAATGGAATCTCTTGTCGTCGGGGACTATGCCGAGGCGATGGAATACTTTCAAAAGGCTTATCGTCTGGACCCGCGAGACGGCGATATTTACGCCTATTTAGGAACTCTGCAAATTCAAGTTGCGGGTCAAACGGTCGAGGGCCGCAGAAAACTTCAGGAAGTCCTCTCGAGCGGTCGTGGCGTTTTTCCTAAATTGGCGATGACCGCCATCGGTATTGCAGACCTGATAGACGGAGATTCGATTTCAGCAGATGATAAATTCAAAAAGGCTCTGGCTTTGGATCCCTACTATGCGCCGGCAAAGATAAATTTGGGAGCTTCGGCCTTACAGCGTCGGGAATTTAAAATTGCAAGGGAGTGGCTTTCTTCTGTCGTTGATCAGGGCACTGACGAGGGAGCAGCCTATCTGATGTTGGCCGAGACCGATATAAATCTTTTCCGCGAAGAAAAGGATCCCAGATACCTAGAGCACGCGCAGAAACAACTGACGCGACATATGCAGAAATCATTTGATTACTTTCAGGAAGCAGCATTAATGCTCGGCTACATCGATTTCATTTCGGGTCGAAATGAGCAATTAGAACAGAAGTTAGGTCTTATTCTCGACATAGATCCTATGCAAACGGAAGATCACCGTCACGATTTGTTTGTGTATCGTGGTCGAGTTTCTTGGAAGTCGCTCCATCAAATGTGTTTGCAAATGGTCGGAGGCATGACGCTTTCACCAAGAGTAAAGGCTTTGCGTGGGTATTGTTATTTTCGAGGAGGGCAGGAAGTGGAAGCCCTGAAATCTGTTGATGATGCAGTAGCTCAAGGGGTCAAGGATGCTTTGGTCCAGTCTCTCTATGCCTTTATTCTCGATGGAATTGGGCAGGAGACGAGAGCTTCTGTGGCTTTGGGCAAGGCGACAGAGCTAAATGCAAGCATTCGACTTGCATTGCCGATGATTTTGCAGGGTCGGTTTTACGCTCGAGCGGGTAAACATAAGATGGCCTTAGAGCTTTGGCAGGCTCTGTATCGCGCAGACGAAAAATCTCTGGTTGGTTTGGCTGGTCTGGCTGAGGCTCATTTCTCATTGAAAAATTATTCTGAGGCGCAAGGTTATTTGGTGGAAGGTTTTCGTTTGTCTAAGGATTACCGTCCGCTTTATCGCGTCAAGAAGAGGGCTGAACGTGAGGGCCTTATGCCTAAGGGAAGCTTTTAGTTGTGAAGCGGTCGAACTATTTTGTTATTTGGACAATATTGTGCTTTTTCAGCGCAGGCTGTTCGAAATCTTCACCGATTGTTTTGTCCCAGAATCTTTCAAGTGGGCAAATGAATGGGACCGACAAATATGTGAAGGTCCCGGTTGAGCTCATCAAGGAGGTTGAATCCGAATACCTGAAGGTTTTTAGGAAGGCAAAACCAGAAAACTCTCAGACCGATGGTGAAATAATTGCTCAAATTCCTCGTCGGTCAGTTGAGCTTACAGTAAAGCTAGTTGCTGATGGGGCTGGGATCCTGAGAAGTAATGCTGAATTTCATCTGGCAAGAGGAGGTGGTGTCCTCGATTTAGCTGATTGGGTTACTGGTGTGCGCGGTGATTTCTACTGGTCCGCAAAAGTGAAGTTAACTGAGTCTATGCAGCCCAAGCATTTGAAGGTCTATTTCGTCAGCCGCGCTCCGACCAAAAATATAGAGGCTGAGAAATGGGGAATGGGCTGCGATAAATATTCTGAAATTACCTCTTTTTATCATCAAACCTTGAGCCAATTGGGATGGAGACTTAATTCTACTCAGCAAAGATATATTTATGCTGTTTCTGGGACCTATTTGTTTGTCTACACGAGCCCTGAAGAGTTATTAGTGACGAGTCTCTCGATCACAGATTCACGCTACAAGAGCCAACTCTGTCTACACTAGATAGTGCAATGAAAGGAGATCTTAAAGATGAACTCTATTTTCTTGATATTATCACTTGGAATTGGGGCCCTCAATGTCTGACGTTCTTGCTGAAAATCAAGTCAAGCAATATGTTCGTGAGCTCAAGGACAAAGATGCGGTAGAGGCCATTTTTCTTGTTCAAGAAAAAATTGCATTGACGGATAAAAATGGCCGTTCTTATTTAAGTCTCAGTCTCTCTGATGTCAGCGGAGCAATTGACGCAAAGGTTTGGGAGAAGGCAGAGGCCGTTGGCCAATTGTTTCAGCAGGGCGATTTTGTTTTTGTGAAGGGACACGTCCATTTGTACCAAAATCGCCGTCAGCTTGTAGTGCATGACTTAAAGAGGGTGCCGGTCGACAAAATCAATCGAGCAGATTTTGTTGCTGACGCTCTGAGAAGTCCGGCAGAAATGTATGACGAGCTCTGCCTGATTATCGATTCCCTGGATGATCCTCACATTCGAGAACTTATTCGATCAGTTTTTAGCGATGAATCAATAAGGGAAAGAGCCTTGGTTTGCCCTGCCGCCAAAACAATTCACCATGCCAACATCGGCGGTCTGCTTGAGCACATATTGAGTATTTGCGGGATTATGGAATTTCTTGCAAAACATTATCCAGTTTTAAATCGAAACTATCTGATTTTTGGGGCTATCTTTCATGATATAGGCAAAATTTGGGAACTAGAAATTTCATCTGGAATTCAGTACACCGATGCCGGTCGCTTAGTTGGTCACATGGCAATAGCCTGCCAAATCATTGATGAGAAGGCCGGGAGAATATTAGGTTTCCCTATGGCTTTGAAGGACGAACTCAAACACATTGTATTGAGTCATCATGGAAAGCTGGAGTATGGATCTCCCAAGCGGCCTAAGTTTCTGGAGGCAATGGTAGTGGCAATGGTTGATGAACTGGACTCAAAGATAAATACCATGGTTGGAGCTTTGAAGTCTGAATTGGATCAGGGTGAAGGCTGGACTCGTTACAATCAACAATTCGATCGTTACCTGTATCTTGAAGTATTCCGCAAGCAGCTAAATCGATTAAGATCGTAGGCCGAAATGTCTCTCTATGTGATAGCGACTCCTATCGGAAATAATGATGACATGGGACTTCGAGCTCTCAGTATTCTTCGTGAGGTCGAGGTCATTATTACCGAGGAGCGAAAGGAAGGATCCAAGCTTTTGCGTCATCACGGAATATCCGGAATTCCGCTTGAGGTTCTCAATGAACATACAGATCGTGAGGACATTGATCGGCTCGTCGAAATTTGTCGAACGAAATCGACTGCTTTGATTTCTGATGCCGGAACTCCGGGTTTTTGTGATCCTGGAGCTGAGTTGGTTTCACGCTGCAGGAAAGCAGGAATCAGAGTCCAATCCGTGCCGGGGCCTTCAAGCCTTATGTCCTTATTGAGTATATGCGGGCGTCGATTGGACCAGTTCTTCTTTCGTGGATTTATTTCTGCAAAAACGGAAGAAAGAATTTCTCAGCTTGCCGAATTAAAAAATGTGAAAATTCCAGTGGTCTTGATGGATACTCCTTACCGATTAAAAAAAATTTTGGCGGAGTTAGCAGTCAGTCATCCAGAAAACCTCATCTTATTGGGACTTAACCTCAGTCAGGCCGAGGAAGAATTTCTTGAGGGAACTGCGAAAAAAGTCTTGAGCCAACTCAAAGTCGATAAGGCCGAATTTGTTCTGATTCTCTTACCTTCAAAGTAAGAAAGAGTATACATTTCCGCTTGATTGTTGTTCCAAACTCCAAAGGTCCTGGCTGAAGCAATCTCAGGAGTTCAGGATCGAGTTCGGCTTGGTGCAGTGCTCACGACGTGAGCGCTGCTGCCGGACGCATGTTTGAAGATCCTGGACTCCTGAGATTGCTTCAGCCAGGACCTTTGGAGTTTGGAACAACAATTAAGCGGGCCAGTTTATGCTATTTAAAACTACCCTTGATACTGGGTAAATCAACTGGAGTCTTGGCTTTTCCGCTATGAATTGTATCAACAAAGACCACTTTGACTTTGGGAACTTTGGAAATCACTTCATGGATGATCACAGGTTCATTCTCAAAAAACCAAATTTCTTCATATCGGCTGGAAAGATTGATGAGTCTCTCGACCTTATATGCTGCATCCTCCAGACTTTGATGTGGCTTAAGAATCACGTGAGAATGTGGATTTTGAACGGGGAAGTTCCATTGACCGAGAACTTCCAATGTTCCTCGTCCCATTCTTTCATGGTCTCGGCCCGTCAGATACTTTATTGTGGCGCCTGCTTCGTGGAGTTCCTGTACGAATTCTAAAGCTCCCTCATAAAGAACATCGTGTTGGAGATAATCGTTGCTAAAAAACCTTTCGACCCAAAATGCTCTAAGAGTTTCAAAGAAATCGAGAGTCGATCGAATCTGACTTCTCTCCAAAGGAGGCCTTATGCCCCAGTCAATGGGATGTATGATGATTTGCTCCAACTCAATAGCTTCTTTTGGATAGCGCTTCTTTGTTTCATTATGAGTTGCGAATTCTCTCAAAATCACTTGGGTTCGTGGACTCACCTCGAAAAGGGTAGAATCCAAATCAAAAACAGCAAGCAATGGTGAGTCTTTCAGCTCCTTGCGCTGACGAGCCAAATCACATAAAACGTGCTTAATTTCAAATGCGTTTTTCAATCGAATTTCCTTTCTAAATACGCACTCTCATTTAAATGCGTTTCTTTCTTCGAGGGGCCTCGGCACTTCTTTCCTTGAATGCAATATCTTGTCAACCAAGATATTTGAATTTTAGCTGGCTAAGAATTTGATCCCATTTGCCTCAAAATGGCACGGGATAAATTCTTTAGTGATTCAGATTGTTGAAAATTGACGGAGCACGCTTAAGTCAGAGTCAGCAAAATCCGATATTTAGACTAGGTTGCGGATTTTTTGTTAAATAAAAGAAGGATTTTACTATGAGTTCGGAAGGCTTCTATGTTTCTCATAACGGAAATCAGATTGGCCCTTATTCGGTCCAAGCCATTTTTGAGATGGTGAAAAAATCGGAGTTAACAATTCTCGATTACCTTTATGACCCGGCCAAGAGCGATTGGGTGTTACTTATGGAACATCCAGATCTTACATTGCTACTAAAAGATCACAAGCCCGCCAGCCCTCCAAAACCAAAAGTTCATGCGCCTGTGAATAGCCATCAAAGCGACGAATATAAAACAGATCCAATATTTGATGAAGCCATGTTAGGGTTAAAATCCAAGACGACCCACCAGGCTGTCGAATGGTATGTTCTCAAAGGTGATAATAAATTTGGCCCATTCTCCTATCGCGAAGTGCTAAAAATGCTTCAGGAAAAGGTTGCCTTTGAGTTTGATTTTGCTTGGCATCCTGGTCTTTCGACCTGGGTGAGGATAGCGGACCTTGATGCATTCAAACCTGCGTATATCAGTCAGATTCAAACCACGGATATGCCGGATATTTCCGAAGTATTTTTTCGTCGTCGTCATCGCCGTGTGAAATTTGGTGGTACCGTGCTTATTCATGATAATAAAAGTGTTTGGAAGGGGACGGGGGTTGAAATAAGTGCCGGTGGAGCAGGCGTTATCATGGAAAATGCCATGATAGTTCCGGGACAGATTCTCTATCTTCATTTCAAGCCCGGAGATGAGGTCCCGCCGTTTAATGCCACTTGTGAAGTTGTTAGCAAACAGTTTGTTGAGGGAGTGAAAGATCGCAATACGCCTATTCGATATGGGCTAAGATTCACTCATATTAGTCCCTCAGCTCAGAGCCTTTTGCAGGAATTTACAAATCGCACAGAAGTGGCATAGGAACTGATTTTTTGTGACTTTGTATGATTTTGTTGGATTTGGAATTGATAGTTGGTCAGTTGAAATTGGAAAGCTCGAAGTCTTGCATGTACCTTGAGAGCAAATACGGACGTTATTAGACGTCAAGGATGATCAAAATAGAATGGGTACATGCTGTATTCAGATTAAGTCCTTCTGTTATTTTGACAGTTAGGGACGGAATTTCATACAGCTTAAAATTGGTGATTTAAGTGAACAGGGATCATTGGAATCCAAAAATTCATTTCGTATTTCGAATCGGCATTCCGACCTTTGGAGTCATGTTCGCTCTCATTTGTAGCGAAGTGGCCACGGCCAAGGGCAAGGAAAAATCTCCCAATGAAACAGGTGGTTTGACGGATCTTAAATTCGTGGAGGGGGATGATAGAGGAAATGAGGTTCGCGCCATAAAAACGGAAATGCTGGTGACTGCGAGTGAAGAGCGAGCCGTCAAGCAAATCCAGGCCTTGTTAAAGAAATACAGGGGAACGCCTTTGGAACCGGATCTCATGTTTCGCTTGGCAGAGATGTATATGCGGAGAGCAAAATCAGAGACGTTCTTTGAACTGAATCGTCTCTCCGATACAGTTGTGACATTGGCTCCCGAAGAGATAACTAAAGTTTCGTCGCGTAAGGCAATTCAGTCGGCCATTGACATTTACGAAACTATCCAGAGTAAGTTTCGTGATTATGGACAAATGGATGTCGTCTTTTTTAACAATGCTTTTGCACGACAACAGTTGGGCCAAAATAGAGAAGCTGAGCAGCGCTATTGGCTGTTGATCAAGACGTTTGGTGATTCTTCGTTGGTCCCAGATTGTCATTTGGCGATTGGCGAGTTATCTTTTGATCGTCAAGATTTCAAGAATGCTCTTGATCACTTTAATGCAATAAAAAAATATCCAGATTCGAGAGTCTATCCCTACGGCTTGTATAAAGCTGGATGGACTTATTACAACATGCGAAATGCACTGGCTGGATTAAAGGAGCTTGAAAAGACCGTCGAATACGGTCGTTTTGTCGTCAAGAACAATATCGATGCTCGACTCGATTTGCGACGTGAAGCTCTTTCAGATATGACGATTTTCTTTGAAGAAGTATATCCTGCAAGTAAAGCTTGGACTTATTTTAGCGAACAAGCTCAGGGGCTTGAGGTGGGTCCTTACTTAATTAAGATGGCAAATCTATATAAGCGGCACAGTCGATTTGGAGATATTGTCGCGGTTCTCAGGGATTTCTCGAAGAATCAGCCGGAGTCTGATTTACGACCTGATGTGGATAATGAGTTGGCGATAGCTTATGACAATCTGAAAGATTACCCATCGGCTGTCGCTCAATTGGAATCTCTCTTCAAAATCTGTGAGCCCAAAGGGCGCTGGGAAATGGTTCAGTTGGGAAAACTTTCGGCAAACGCACCAGCAAAAAAATCTAATGGGACAAAAACCTCAGTCGCAGACGCAGGGCCTCAGCCACATGATCTGTGCAATGAAAAATTAGAGGACACTTCATTGCGCTTGGCTACGAGATGGCACAAGCTATGGCGAACAAAGAAGGAAAATGGAAACTTGGCTGAGAGTGCGGAGAAGGCATTTGAAATCTACTTGCGTCGGGCCATAGTTTCTGAAGAAACCCTTGATGTTAGATTTTCATATGCAGAACTTCTTTTTCAAAGAAATAAATTTCGTGAAGCGAGCGATAGTTATTCTATTGTCGGAAAGGGATCAACTCGAGTGGAGAAGAGTCACGAGGGTCTGTATGCAGCCTCACTCGCACTTGAGAAGGCAGTTGGCGAAAAGTGGAGTGATCAAGACGAAAAGCAGTTTGGCTCTCTTGTGAGAGAATATGTTAACCGCCACAAGGACGGAAAATTTCGATTAGACCTTGAGTTTAAAGTGGGCCTCATTGCCTATGATAAAGGTCGATATGGAGATGCAGCCCCTGTATTTCATCGATTGGGAAATGAGTTTGCGAAAGATGAAAAAGGTCGTAAATCTCAGGATCTTTATTTGGACATTCTCAATATTAAAAAGGACTACGCCTCTCTCAAAAATTATGCCGCGCAGTTGAGGCAGTCAGAAAAGGGGACGGGCGATCGAAAAGACAAGCTCACGAAGATATACGAGCAGGCCTATTTTATGGAGGTTCAAACGATTGAGGAAAAAGGCGATCTCAACCAAGCCCTGGTGGGATATAAGGGCTTTATTTCAGCGAACCCAAGCTCGCCTTTGACTGAAAAAGCATGGTGGAATTCGATACAGGTGCACTTTAAACTGTCAGATCTATTGGGAGGAGCTGACGCATGCGAGCAATTTTACCAAAAATATCCAAATTCCAAAAAGTCTGTTGAAGCTCTTTTGAGAGCCGCTCAGACATATGAGGAAATTGTTCAGCTTGAAAGGGCTTCGCGCGTTCTCCTTCTTTTGAGTAAGGCAGATGTTTCCTCGTCGGCAAAATGGAAGAGTTTAGCAGCTGATTATCAATCCATTTCTGGCCGTCGCGATCAGGCGATCTCCTTATACGAGGAGTTGAGATCCTCTAAAGATGCGGCTATCTCGTTTCATTCTCTCGAACAACTCGAAATATTATCTCGCGATAAGGCGGTGGGACCATCCCGAAAGGCCCTTCTTAAAGCGGTGGCTCATTCTGGACGCGAACCACAGGCAAGTTTGGCGCGTCTTGAAATACTAGAGGAAATATACAGTTCTGGTGATCTTTCCGAAGCATTTAATGAAGCGAAGAAAATAGTGTCACTAGGGAAAAGCGCATCGAAAAGGGCCTTAGCAAGGGCCAGATTTATCCAGGCCCAAATCCTTGAAAAGGAATTTTACAATCAAAGCGTAAAAGGAAAAGCCGAGCGGATAACTGTCGTTTTAGCTCTAAAGACTGAGAAGTTAGAAAAAGCCCAACAAGCCTATCAGGATTCGATTAAGTATGGAAATCCCGACACAACTGTAAGTTCACTGGAAAAGCTAAGTGATCTTTATCGGCATTTTGTGAACAGTCTTCGCGGCATGGAACTCCCTGAGGGTCTTGAATCGCGAGACGAACCTGTATTTCGGGAAGAAATGGAAAAATTGGCAATTCCACTTGAAGAGAAAAGTGTGGAGGCATTGGCTCAGTCTCTGGAACTATCGCGGAAGCTAAAGATCAGAGATGGATCAGTAGCAAGGCTACAACAAAAGCTCAACCAGGCCAATATGATCAGTGATGAAATGCCTCGAGTCGATATTTTGGCGCCAGCCCCTGTTCTGCCCGCGTTTAGCCAGGAGGTCGGCACATGAGAATCCTTTCCCTGTTTCAATTGCGACTTGTTACCCTGATCCTCTTGAGTGGGTGCGCAACGGTAGGGTCAAAACCAAAAGTAGATGTGAGCAAATATACAAAGTCAGTCAAAGGCCAATCTGTTCTTGCGACGAATCACTATATGACCTGTCCGAAGGCCGTAGACTTAGAAAAGCAGACCACTTGGATTGAATGGGTAAAAATGGCCAACGGTTGTCTCAGAGAAAATCGCTGGAAAGAGGTGGAAGCCATTGGCCATAGACTTGCACAAATTGAACCTCAGAGCCCTTGGGGTGTTTATTACCTGAGCCTTGGAGCTCTGGAGAGACAGGATTATCGGCGCGCTCTATGGATGATTGATGTCGCACTCACGAAAGCTCCGGCAACTGGAATATTTTATTACCAGAAGGGCAGAGTGTTGTGGTTCATGAAGGAAAATATGGCGGCCTTAGCCTCTGTTGAAGAGTCCTTGCGCTTTGATTCGGGAAATATCGCCGCACATTACCTCTTAGGCCAAATCCATTTGAGGGATTTGGACTTTTCCAAAGCCGCAGATCATTTGAGTCTTGTGATTAAGGAAAAAAGCAGAGATCCCATCGTCGTGGATCAATTGGCTTATTGCTATTTTAAGTTGAAGAAGTCTAAAGAAAGTCTCGAGTTACTAGACTTGGCGATTGGTGATTCGCCCGATCGCGTGGATCTGAGACTTCGTCAAGCTCAGATATTTGAAGAGCAGATGAAGGATGAGGAGGGAGCGCTGGAATTGTACCGCAAGCTCAAATCCCTCATCTTGAAGGGGAAGCTTGCTGGTACTCCTTCATTTAATATTGACAGTAAAATTAAGACTCTTGAGAACTTATTAAGCCAACGAAAGCCAGCCACTCAGGAAAAGGTCAGTCTTCGAGGGAAAGAAGATGCTGGCGGAGAGGTAAGAAAATGAAATTCATAATGGCGCTAATACCGCTTTTTTTTATTTCCGATGTGGCGCACGGAGAAAAAGGCAAGAGTCATAAAAAGACTCAAGAAGTTAACTTTGAAGGGTCTGACATTGATGGCCAAGTGAGAAATCCAGATGGTGCCTATTTGCTACAGAAAAAGGGCGTCAAGTTTATGCCCCTTTATAAGGTTCAAAAGCATTTTGATGAGGAAATAAAAAGTTCCGTAGATTACTTAAGGTGAGGCCAATGCGAAGATTTGAATTGGAGTTAGTTCACAATTATAGGAATCGCTTTGTCGGTCGGCACCGGTTGAAGGGTCGTTCAACCGTTACATTGGGCTCATCTCGAGATGCGGATATTCATCTTTTGGGAGAGGATGTTAGCGGGGTTCATGCCATTCTTGAAAAAAATGATAAGGGTTGGAAGATTTCAGACATGGGCAGCGATAAGGGCACTTGGATTGAAAAGCGGCCCATTGTGGAGCAGACAATTAGCTCCCCAACTCTGGTTAGTATAGGCGGGCACACGATTAACATTATTCCCCGAGAGATAAATTTGACTCTGTTCTCATCTGAACAAACCAATTCGGAGATAGCACCTGGATCAAAGATTTTTCACCAGGTGATTGTAAAGAAGGATGGCTTCGTACAAGAGACATTGTTATTGGATTTGGATACTCCATACCGAATGATGTTGGCTGATAAGGAAATGAGTTTTAACTGCCCAGAGGATCACAAGTGGACCAGTCAAAACTTTGGTAACATTGTTATTCAGCAGAGGAGAGTGGGTACACGGGTTGATATTGGTTATGATAAAGATAACTCAGAGGAGCCGTTTTTTGATTCCAATCTCAAGTTTTCTCTTATGGTCGCAGCAGCCCTGGGGTTTATTATCTCGATTATTCTCATTCTCGAAATGAGAAAGCCATCAGATTCGATGGCTGTTAAACCGGATGCGAATAATTTCACGCGTATGATTTTCGATGCAAAGACACTCAAAAGCAAAAGAGAGCAAGCAACCAAGGCCACAAAGACCATTGTCGGGGAATCTAAATCGATGGGCTCTGAGGGGCTAAAGCCAACATCTTCTCAGCAGGGCAAACGCCCAGAGATTTCTCAAGTTGCCGCAAAAGTTGTGACCAAGATTCGCGCTGCCGGACTCTCTCAACTTATAGGAAAGATATCGAAGCGCGCCGCGACTACGGCCAACTATATCGAATCTGTTGGTCGGGCACCGGATTCTGTTCCCAGTGGACCGGCCCTAGGTGTAGCTGGAACGGCCGCAATCAAACCTGGTGCTAAGGTTGGAACTCAGGCCTACCGAGTAGATGGGGTTGCAACATCGGGTAAGGGTGGAGGCTCTGCTGAGTATAAGGGAAGCGGCGGTTTGAGTATAGGAAATGTAGGGAACGCCACAGTGGGTGTGATTGAAGAGGAGACGGAAGTGGACGGGGGCTTGGATAAGGACGTTATATCGGGTGTAATCAAAACCCAGATTGGACAGATTCGATACTGCTATGAACGTCAGTTAAGTGCGAGTCCTGATCTTTATGGAAAGGTGTTAATTAAATTTACGATTGGTGAAACGGGATCGGTTGTTTCGCAGTCAATTGGATCGACAACGCTTGGTAACGCCATGGTTGAGGGATGTATTTTGAGGCGTGTATCAGGATGGCGGTTTCCCAAGCCAAAGGGTGGGACAGCTGTCGTCGTGACGTATCCATTCCTATTTAAGGCAACGAATTAAACTTCTCTCTCGCCGAGAGAACGAGTGGGTTCATGCTGATAAGATGGAATGGCAAAGCCTGAAGGAGGGCTTATGCGCTCAATGTATGTGTTCAGATTATGGCTTGTACTGTTAAATTTTGGATGTCTTGGAGTTCAGTCTTCAGATGGGGTTGCAGAAGCCCAGGGCAAAAAAGACACTAAGGCTTTGGTTCAAACTGAAGATCAAGCAAAGAAGCAGAATCAAGGATCAACTCCACCGAAGGGTGCCGGCCAGGATTCTGAGAGATTGAATATTCAAGATTTGGAACAAAAATATTGGGCTCCTAAAGATACGAGTTTTAGCGTCGTTCAAAATCGCGCTTATACCAAAGAGAAACGGTTTTCAGGTTCTTTGCAGTATGGACCGATTATCAATGATGCCTTTAATGAGGGCTACAATCTTGGGCTGAAGGCCAACTATTTTTGGAATGAACGAACTGGCGCACAAGTCGAATATGTGTCCTTCAATATTTCTGATAATTCGACGGTGAGAGGCTTTAGCAATCAATACGGAGGGGTGAGACCCAATATTGGTCGAGTCACTTCGATGTGGGGAGTTGGCTACAACTGGGTTCCCATCTACGCAAAGATGAGTCTATTGGGAGAGAGAATTATCTACTTTGATATGGCCATAACACCAACGATAGGGATGATGAACTATGAAAAAACCACCAAGGGTGGAGACAAGAGTGGCAGTTCAGTCGCCTATGGATTTGATATCTCTCAATATTACTTTCTGAACAAGCACATTGCAATTCGCGCTGATCTACAAAATCGCTGGTGGACGGAAGAGGTTTTGGACTGGAACTACGGCACACATCAAAAGAATCAGACGACGAATTCGACGGTATTTTTTATTGGAGTGACTTATTACCACTAAGGAGCAATCCATGAGAAAATGGTATTTGAGTGGTATCACGAGTTGTCTCGTTTTAGGGGCTAGTGGGCCCAGTTTTGCTCGGGAAATTGCCGCCGATGGATCCCTCGAAGAGGCGAGAAAGGCCCAGGTGGTATCTCAAGTCTCAACGGAGCGAACTTGGAAGGAGCTCAAATCGAAAGCACAGAATTTGTGGACAAGCTATTTTGGTGATCAAGAAAAGACCGATCGAGAGACCGTAAAAAAACCATCGAAAGCTGAAGACTCAAATTTGAAACGCCCGATTGCAGATTCGAGTTCACAAGCCTCGAGCGCTCAGGTTCCGAACGCTCAAGCGCCGTCCCAAGCACTCAGGCTCCGAATGTCTCCCCAACTCCGCCTGCAAATAATATCACCCCTGTTACGGAAGCCCCCAACGACCTTCCAAAATATCAAATTCAAGATAAGGGAATCTCTCGTGCGGAGATCCAATCGGTTAAGCAAAAAATTCAAGAAAACAATTCGATAAAGATGACCTCTCCCGGCCGGCTAGGAACGAGTCAATTGCCAACAAAGGCCGGAGGAGCACCTCAATATGATTTCTATGAATCAAAAAAATCGGCAGGGAAAAAGGTCTCCGTTAAGGACCTAAAAATTAAAAAGAAAGCGATTCCTCTATTGGATATTGGAGAAGAACCATCTATCTCTGCACAGAGTATGATAGACCTCGCGTTTTCTGTGTTCAATCCAAAGTACTCGCAGCCAAAGCCGCTACAGCAACCTGATGGTTACAGTCGCTCAGAGGCCCGCAGTTGGATGAAGAAGAAACCCATGATGCTTGGCCCATTTGATTACAAAAGTATTAGAAAGGGCTTGGTTGACGGGTATCCAGTCACTCGCGAAATGGTGGATAAAATTGTTCTTAAAGAGCTTGAGGATACAAAAATTGTCGAACTTTCTGTTCGGCCTTTGAACAAAGATGAAAAGGCCATGTTGACGGCTCTCATTATGAATCGAAAAGGAGACAAATGTCATTTGGTAATTGGCCTCTTAGATGACCTCTCAAAGAAAAAGCCCTTTATTGATGAGGCTTCCTTTGAGTTGGGGATTTGCGCTCAAAAATTAAAGCTTTATTCTCAAGCCTTCTCCCGCTTGATTAAAGTCATTGAAGCGGAGGACCCCGTCATGGCTCCACAAGCCATTTCGACTTTAGCTGCTGATTTGCCAGCTGAGTATGAAGTCAAGATGACGAAAGTTCTAGATGGTCTAAAAAACAAGGCACTTATTCCGGAATCGAGCCGAGATGATGTCAACTACGTGATCGGAAAGGGCTCTTTTAAGCAAAAAAAATATGAATTGGCCATTTCGAGCGCTCAGAAAGTAAGTGAGAAGAACAAGAGATACATTCAAGCTCGTTACTTGTTGGGAATTTCGGAATATGCCGCAGACAAAGGGCAGGCTGGAATGAAGACCCTCCTCTCCTTGCGAGAGTGGATGGCAAAAAAGGCCAAATCTGATAAGAATGTGAGTTCGCTCATGGCCATCAATATGGCCCGAATCTATTTCAATCTTGGTGATTATAAAAACTCACTCGAAGAGTACAAGAAAATAGGCAAGGATCATCCAGTATGGCTTCAAGGTTTGATCGAACAGGGATGGGCGCAGGTCCTTGTCGGAGATAACTCGGGAGCTATCGGTAATATGCATTCCCTGCATAGTCCGTATTTTAAGGCCGTCTACAAACCAGAGTCCTATGTGGTTCGCTCTATTGGATATCTGAATATTTGCCAATATGGAGATGCATATAAATCTCTCCATCGAATGGAGCAGGAGCATCTTCCCTGGGCAAAAGCCATGGAAGACTATTTGGCGAGAAAGAAGACTCCCGGGGAGTACTACGACACCATCAAAAACTATCTCCGTGCCGCAAGCTCCTCAAATATAGATGGGCTGCCGTCTCAAATTGTTCGGGAAATGGGGCGAAGCCGAGATTTTCTCAATTATCAGACAGGCATCAATGAAAAGGTAGACGAAGGGGACCGTTATCCTGGAGTTCCTGCCCAATTGGCTTTGGGAGTAAAAGACATTCAGACTCGAATGAACCGAGCGAAGACTCGCTATGCAGCAACGATGCTTAACTTGGAAAAGGCGAAAAAAGATCCTGCTTTGGCGAAGAATGTGAACGAGTGGACCGCCCAAAAACACAACGACTATGATTTGATGGTTGGTTATAAGTTTCAACTCAATATGCTCGACGAAAGTAAAAGAAAATTATCAACTTTTCAAATGAAATCAATTTCTCAACTCAACGATGAAAAAGGCCAATTGCGCGAGGCGGCCGGAGTCGCGATTGGAAAGCGTATTGTTGAGATGAAAAGCGAAGTGAAAAGGTATTTAGAGAACAATGAGCTTTTGCGCTATGAAATCTTTGCGGGAGCTGGCGAGAACATTCGCTATCAGGTTGCAGGTGGAGAAACAGCTCCAGCTAATCGAGTGCCAGCCAACGTTAAGCCGACGAAAATATTGAATTGGGAATTCGATGGAGAGTATTGGGAAGATGAAATCGGAAACTATCGGAGCCAGGCTCAAGATAATTGTCCTCAAAAAGGAAAGATCGGAGCAGGTGGTTCTTCAGGAGTTCAAACATTTAATGCAGAATCTAAGTAGGGGGAATCATGAAGTACGTTACGTTGGCAGTTATGGCTCTTTGGATTTCATTTTCAGTCGAAGCTAAAACTGACATTGAGTCAAATCTTGAGTTGTTAAAAAAGAACGAAGAAAACAGTAAGGAAAATTTTGAGCAATACAAAAAAAATCTCGAAATAGTTCGTCAAAATGAACAAGAGGCCATCAAGGCAGAGAAAGACTTGGCGGATAAAAAGAGGCAACTTCAGAAAAATGACAAGGACTTTGAAAAGAATAAAATCGCACTGGATTAAGTGAAAATCAAAATATTCGAGATGAAAAATTTGGAGAAGAAGAAGCTGGCCGAAGAGGAAAAGGAACTTGAAAAGCTCAAGGAACTTCTAGCAAAAATGGAAAAAAATAAAGCGCAAAGAGAAGCCAATTTGAAGTCCTACGACTTGAAAGCCGCAGAGATTGATCAGGAGAAAGCGGATTGGGACAGTCAAAGAAAAATCATGGGAGAGTTACTCACTGAAATTGACAAGAAGGAAATCAAAGCCAAAGAGGCCCATGAAAAATGGGGAACAAAACGTAAATCCTACGAAAAAGAATCGGCTCGGTGGGAAAATGAGCATAAACTGGCTGTCAAATCCCGAACTGAATTTCGTAAAATGGCTGAATGAGTTTAGCGATTAGAAATTTTATGCCCTATTTATAAAATAGTCACGACGACGCGCATGCGGATGTGGACCTACATCTCTCAGGCTGCCGTTTCAAGGCTCCCCCTTTATCACAGTAAAATGAATGAGATTCTGTTCGCGATGACTGTGAATTTCTGAATCAAGCACACCCGAAATATCGGAACGCTTTTTGCACATGTTTGTCGAGCATTCGGACCTCACGGATAAGGAGGCGTCTCGTTTTCTGGCAAATATGGTTTAGTTAGGGTGTTGATCTCAAAATTTTTTGGAGAAAGAGAACAGAAAGTGAAAAAAGCAAAGAGAGAACCAAGATATTGGCTGATAAAGTCTGAGGCAAATGTTTTTTCAATCGATGATTTGAAGCGATCGAAGAGGACGCGTTGGGAGGGGGTTCGTAACTATCAGGCCCGTAATTTTATGATGAGAGAAATGAACCTTGGTGATCAGGTTCTGTTTTATCACTCCAACGCAAATCCTTCGGGAATTGTGGGAGTCGCCGAGGTTTCTGCTCCTCATCAGCCTGATCCCACGGCTCTTCAAATCGGATCAGATTATTTTGAGCCAAGGGCCACTCTTGATAATCCCATTTGGTATTGCGTCGAGATTGCTTTTAAATGCAAATTTCCAAATCTCATGAGTCTCGATTTTCTGCGCCAAATTCCTGAACTGAGCGAAATGATGGTTCTAAGGAAGGGATCTCGCCTATCTATTCAGCCGGTATCTCAAGAGGAATTCCAGACCATTGTCGCTCACTCGACCAATAAACCTACCGGAGTTGCTGGCAGGGAGGTTGCCATTAAGAAGAGTAAGGGTAAAAATATTTGAAGGCAGCTTTTTGTGGATCAGTTTGGTCTTGGTAGAAGGAGTCCCGTTCAGTGAAGGAGTGGCTAAAGGATAACTGGGCTCGAATCACGGTCGGGATACTTTTGGTCTTGGTGATATCATCCGGGCTTCTTTATTTTCTTGGAGTCCCGCTTTGGGAAGCAAGCAAGAGAGGAATCGGCGATTTTGAAGGCCAGATTGTCTATTCAAGGACAATGAAGGATTTCGTCGATCTTTCGCCAAGAGAGTTGGTAAAAGAAGTATTCATTCTGGATATGAAGACAGGTCGGAATCGGCAACTGACGGATCACGGAACGGTGACGCTTCGTCCTGAAATTTTGCCTCAGAGTCCATGGCTCGCTTATACGTCCTTTGTTTTTCATGCCAAAGAGAAAATTAAAAATGCAGATTTATTTGTTTATAATTTACTCACCCGCGAACGAAAGATTTTGTCCTATAAGAAAGGCCTGAACCTTTCGGGGAGTTTTGCTCCGGACGGAAGGGAAATCTATTACACGATTCGTCAGGGGCGTTTACTTGATGTTTTCAGAATTGGAATCGATGGACGTGGATTTAAGCGAGTCACACGGGGACGTCGCGCTTCTCGGAATTCAAGTCGTCTCACTCAGAGTTCCGAGCCTGCGATTTCTCCTGAAGGTGACAGAATGGCTTTTGTATCAGATCGAGACGGGAGGCCGACGCTTTACATTCGTGATCTTAAAACTGGGAATGACGTGAGAATTCTGTTTGCTGGCGTGTACAACACTCGGCCGCGGTGGTCTCGAGATGGACGGCGTTTGGTCTTTCAGGGTTATCTCAAAGGTCATTTCGATATTTTTGTCATTGAAGCCAGCGGGAAAAATCTTTTGAAAATCTCTCGATCAAGAAATCCGGCGGGACTACCAGCAAACAATGAGTCTCCCGATTTTTCTCCTGATGGAAAGCACATTGTCTTTACGAGTGATCGCACCGGGTACAATCAAATTTACGTAATTGACGTAGATGGAAAAAATACTCGCCGCCTCACCTTTGATACCTTTCATTATTATCAGCCTAAGTGGATTCCAAAAATACTCCCGACTGAAAATCAGTAAACCCAAAGCGCCTATCTGCTATGAATAAACTGGCCCTCTTGATGTTGGGAACAAGAATCAAGAAGGCCAGTTTATCAGCGTTTCAATGAACTCCGCCGCCTCCCTCGCCCCATCGCACGGCAGACTGTACCCGCGAAATCGTGAATACAAGTTCTCAATTCTTAGTTTTAAGTTGCCTAAATCCAAACGGGGCAGATCATCCTCTTCGAGATGTATGCCGACATCAAGTTCTTCAATCAATTTTGCATTGATCCATTGCTCGGAGTGTCCAGAAAGGGGGACAACAATCAAGGGAATTTTTCTTTTCAATCCTTCGCTTATCGAGCTAAACCCGCCATTCGATATAATGAGGTCGGCCTGGTTGAGAAAGTCAGTATTATTTCTCAATTCCTCTCGCGGAGGAGGTTTTTGGAGGATGACCCCATTGAGGAGAACCGCAATATCTTCAGAAAAGCGCGTCAGATCCTTGTTGAGTCCAGATCCTGTTGTGACGGTTGCTATTCGCAGAGGCTTCTGAATTTTGATTGATTCCTTTATTTGATTTCTGACAATGGGACTGATACTTTTGAATTTAGAACTCCTTGAATTCTGTTTGCTCGGCAAGGGCCATGGACTCAATACCCAATTGGGAACAATTCCTTGAAATATCGAGTCAAGGCTTTCAACCAGACAAAAGTGCGCCCATTTAGAGCGAGGGAGATTTTTTCTCTTTAAGACTTCTCTGAGAATATGATTCGAATTATTCAAAGTTAAGATTGTTGAGTCGAGAAAAATTCTTGGAAGGATCCCGTATATCGAGTCATAGACAAGGATTGTTGGTCGCTTTTTTCTGACCAAATTAAATATCTTCAATTCATTAAAAAATGATATTTTGGCAAATTGGAATCCCAAAGTAAGGAGAGAAAAAATACCGAGCTTTTGGTACCTGATAGGCTCCAGGGGAATCAGTTCCCTTATGAGCTTTCGGTCCTTGAAGAATTCCATCCCGATTCCAAAAGTTGCAACGTCACATTGTATTCCTTTAGAGGACAAAACCTCGATGATGGAGAGGCATCGGGTGGAATTTCCAAGGCCAACTCCAGAAACAACAAATAGGACTGAACTCTTATTTATTACGGACATAAGATTCAATCTGGGCAAAGGGATGAATTCGATGTTTCTTAGCTAAAATCCAATTCTCAGAACGGCTCCAGTCATCAATTTGGCGCGACAAAGAGGTGTTCACATGAATTCCATGAGAGCGATGATAGGTTTGATAAATCCGACTTGCTAGAGTATCCGGAGGATAGAGTAAAACAACTTGCGCGAGTCGATCACTCCAAAGCGAAATGTTCTTCAAGAAAATTTGTGGATCTTGACAAAATTCAAGAACACCCAAAATCAGAATAAGATCATAGAATCCATCGCGCTCAGTTGAGGCAAAATCTCCGCATATTGTTTTGACCCGATCATCCGAAGGGATCTGATTTATCATAGAACGACTTCGGTCGACGCCTGTGATCCCTTGAGGATTTAGTTTGAGTAGTTCACGAATGTAGTATCCCGAACCACAGCCGATATCCAAAAGATATTTCCCTTCTAATTTCTTTGGTAGCAAGGAAAGCAAAGACCTTAGTTCAATCTTCTTAATGACTTTCGCCGAGAATGATCCAACATATGCAGACGCAACTTTGTCGAAATGAATATCTAAGAGTTCGATCTGAGCACCAATCTCATGTAATTCTTTCATGTTAAATTTGTGACTAAGCATCCGAAAGATAAATTTGGATCGCGGACAAACTTTATCGGCAATTCTCTTCTATTGAGGGGTGACAGTGCATCGCTAATCTCTCGTTCTGTCCAATATTTTGGAACATAAAACGAATTCCAAATACCGTAGGAAAAAAATGTGTAAACCTGATGTAGCATGCGGATAATGGAAAATTTCCGCTCCGAAAAGGAAAACAAGAAATATGTGCTATTTAGCCGAGACGCCAAGTCTTGAATTTCGCTGAGAGAAAGCCAATCCAATAGACCCAAAGCAATAACGCAGTCGGCCTGAGGCAATGGGCAGGTTGTTACATCTCCCTGAATGAAGCTGGCAAGGCCCTTCAGGCGTTGTTGGGCTTTTGAGATTGCGGTCGGTGAAACGTCTATTCCAACCCAAGACGTGAAATCCTGGCGGTCGAGACTGGAAAGAAGAATTCCGCTGCCACATCCCAATTCGAGAAGACTTTTCCCTTTTGCGTGTTGGCTCAAAATTTGAGATGTTAGATCAAGTCGCTTTTTGACTGAGTTCAAACGAGTTTTCGACAGGCCTCGATTGCAGTAATAGCGTGAAGCCTCCCAATTAAGAATTTTGGCGTTCCAGAATTCAGACTTAAAATTGACCGATCTCATGAGTTGCTAATTACCATCAGTTTTCCAGCAGTGACAATAGAAACAAATACTCATGCCGACGGCCGTGGGTGAGGCTATCTCTGGATATTAGGCAGGCGTCAATTTCTCCCGGGTGAACAATCCAGATATAAGGATGATTTTTTGCCAGCTGAAAGCACATTTCGGTGGATTTTAGGCATAGATTTCGGTAGTCGAGATTACAGATAACAGGAGGGAGAGTTTTTAGTCCGTTTCTGTGTAAACACCTTTTCAAAGAGAGCCCCTGATATTGCAGATACGATTTTTTTGAGATATCAATCAAAGAGTGTCCGGGGGATTGCATTTGAGCTGTTGTTCTTACGGGAATGGCGGTTAGCTTTTCGGCGATAACTAAATCGATGAGGGCCTGGTTCACCATTGGCAGCTGATGGACGTGTTCATGACTATCGAGGTGATCAGGATTTCGGTGAAATGTTTGTCGAAATCTATTGAGTTGTGCTTGGAGTTCATCCTGTATTGCCCTCGTGTCTAAGGATCCTCGAAAGGCTCGAAGGGCCAAATCTATCGAGCTCCGAAAGTGACCCTGACGATCGATGAGTCCACTGCGAGGAGACGGTGTCGTTAAGGGTCTTCCCGCTTTTCCCGTAAGGGTAAAATGAATTCCTATTTTTAGATTCTCAATTTCCAGTTGGTGAGCGTCTCTGCTAAAATCTGAATAGACGGTCATGCAGGAAACGGCACTGAGAATTTTACGGGAAGCCAAATTAATAATTGCTGAATTCACAGAAGACGAAAGACCAAAATCGTCTGCGACAATAAAGGGCCGAGGTACAAGATCAGGAATTAAATTCAATTGAGAATTCAATTTTGAGTTTAAGTGAACGTCGAAATTTGATTTCAGATTTGACTCAAGCAGGAAGGTTCCCTTTTTTTCTTGAATTGCGATGTGTAAAGATCAAAATACTTTGCCTCTAAGTTCATTAACTCTGTGTGAGAGCCTATCTCATGAAGCTGGCCATGATCAAGGACGGCGATGCGATCGCAGTTTAAAATTGTCGATAAGCGGTGAGCAATAATGACACTCGTGCGGCCACTGATAACTCTTTGGGTCGCGTCTTGAATCAGCTTTTCACTGATGGAGTCAATGTTTGCTGTGGCCTCATCGAGAATCAGAATATCAGGGTTGAATGCGAGCACTCGAGCGAAAGCAATGAGCTGTCTCTCTCCAACGCTCAAATTAATCCCCCTTTCTTCAACATCTGCATCAAGTCCACCCTTGTGCGTTTGGAGTAGTTTCAGACATCCGGCCTCATTTGCAGCATTTTCGACCTGTTTGCGAGAGATTCGAGGGTCATTGAGGCAAATATTTCCCGCAATAGTGCCTTTGAATATAAAATTCTCCTGAAGTACGACTCCGACTCTTCGGCGCCACTCGCGGGGTGAAACAGACCGCAAATCGCGTCCCTCAATGATGATACTTCCACTCGTGTGATCATAGAGGCGCTGCAAAAGAGAAATTAAGGTGGTCTTACCACTTCCTGTGCGTCCCACGAGGGCCAATGATTCGCCCTGGCGGATGTCCAAATTAATGTCCTTTAGGGCCCATGGGCCGTTCGGGGAATAGCGGTGAGAGAGTTCCCGAATTTGAATTTTTCCAGACAAGCGTTCACTGGGCAATGAGTCTCCATCGAGGGGTTCCGGAGGTTCATCCATGAGGGAAAATATTCGATCGGCACTTGCCAAGCCATTTTGAAATTGAGTGTATCGTTCGAGAATCGTCTTGAGAGGCTGGAAAAAACTCTGAACCATAAGTAGAAAAGTTGTGAGTGCACCCAAAGAGAGGCCAAGCTCTTCACGATAGAGTCCGCCAAAAAATAAGGCCGTCGTCATGGCAATAACGTTAAACAATTCGATGATCGGCCAAAGCAGGGCAAATAAGCGAACGGTCTTTAGATTGAGTTTTTTGAATTCTTCTGAGTAGCGATTGAATTCGCTTTGTCGATCATCAGTTTTGTGGAAAAGCTGGAGAACCTTAAGTCCGTTGAGACTCTCGGCCGTAAAGGCATTGATTGTAGCCAATTTGCGCTTAGCATCTCTAAACACAAATCTAATTTTCCGGCTCAGGTGAACGCAAAGGAGTGTTAAGACCGGAGCAACCGCCGTTGTAATCAAAGCGAGCTTCAATGATATGAATGACATAGCGATAAAAATAGCGAGCATTTCGATACTGCTCACGATGACAGCCGTAATTCCCAGACTGAAGAGCTCTCCGAGTGCAGCAATGTCGTTTGTCACTCTTGTGACCGTTCTTCCCACAGGGTTTTTATCAAAATAGGTGAGGGGTAGACTTTGAACGTGAGAAATTAATTTTTCACGCAAATCATAGAGCACTCGGTTGCCCAGTCGCTGAATACCGTAGGTTTGAGCAAAGTGCAGAGTTGACCTCAGTATTTCTAAAACGAGGTAAACACAGGCGGCCTGATAGACAAGGGAAAGGTCGTCTTTTCTGATCCCCTCGTCTATGGCGTGACCAAAAACAACTGGCATAAGTCGTCCTGTGACGACATAACTGAGAATAACCAAAATCAGAATAATAAATCCATAGCTGTGGTTCCACAGCAACGGCCATATTCTTTTCATAAAGGACAGGAATCCTAACTGGTGTTGGATATGCTCTTCGTCAAGGAAAGATCGGTCTAAATTGCGTTTCTTAGCGCTCATTAGAACTCCCATTTTCGGACTGCAATGCCACGAAACGCAAATAGGTGGGACTTCTGAGGAGTAATTCTTGATGTGTGCCTATTGCTTCCATTTCGCCACCATTGAGAACGACAATGCGATCAGCCCATTGCAAACTGGAAACTCGGTGGGACACAATAAGGAGAGTGATAGATAAATTGTGATTTGTGACTCTTTGCCGAAGATTTTCGAGAATATTTTTCTCGGTTTTCGCATCGACAGCGCTCAGTGAATCATCAAATATCAAGAGGGGGGAGTCAGTCATCAGGGCGCGCGCAATTGTGAGCCGTTGTTTTTGACCTCCCGATAAATTGACGCCTCGTTCTCCGAGGTAGGCGTCATATTTTTCAGGGATCTCGTTGATCTCTTCGGCGATATTAACGAGCTGGCTGAGAGCATGAATTTCATCCATGGACCATTCCTGGCGAGCTAACGCCATGTTTTCCTGGATGGGCTTAGAAAATAAAAATGGGTCCTGGGGGACAATGCTGACTGTTCGGCGGAGAGAAATCTTTCTCAGTTGTTCGATTGAAATACCGTTATAAAGTATGGAGTTCGGCGAGACAGGGTAGAGTCGACAGAGCAGATCCACGAGAGTTGACTTTCCGGCCCCTGTTTCTCCAACTATGCCAATGGTCTCGCCGGCTTCAATTTTGAATGAGATATTTCGAAGAGCAGGATGATTTGTTCCAGGATAGGTAAAGCAAAGATCCCTGATTTCTAGGTTTGAAAATTTATCCAACTGATGTTGTCCGGAATCAGGAACATCGCTTGCTATTTTAAGAAGGTCAGCAATTCGAGCAAAGGAAGCCTTGCCCTGCTGAACGTGATTAAATCCGATGCCGAGGGCCGACATGGGCCAAATCATGCGTTGAATATACTGATAAAAGGAAAAAAATGCGCCGAGAGAAACAGTGCCCTTCATGACTTCCGGAGCGCCGATGGCCAAAAGGATAACTGAACCAATTGCCACGCTCATTTCCATGACGGGGGGAAAGCAGGCATCGATTTTTGCAACTTGGTTGCAAGCCAATTGGTAGTTTTTGTTAAATTGGTTAAACAGCCTAGTCTGATTGATCTCTTGGGCATAACTCTTAATCACACGGATTCCAGAAACAATTTCCTGTGCCGCTCCTGACATCGCTGCAAATTTTTCTTGTTGCTGACTAAAGTTTTCGTAGATGAGTTTGAGGATGCGAGCCACCACGGGAGGCACGATCGGCATGAGAATTAAAGTTTTCCAGGTCCACGAAACAGATAGCGACATCATGAGAGGTGGCACAATAAGGAGAATAAAAAGCGCATCAGCAATGACGAGAGTCCCAGGACCGATCGCCATGCGGAAGGAGTTGACATCGTTGGTGATCAAGCTCATCAACTCGCCGACAGAACGTCTTTGGTAAAAGCTGGGACCAAGGTCCAAAAATTTATCGAAGGCACGATTGCGTAGATCTTCTGCAACTCCGTGGTGGAATTTTCCCCAGAACACTCGCCAAAGGTATCGAAAAAGGGCCAAGAAAAGGGCTGTTGCAACTAAGAAGGCAACGGTTCGAGCAAGTGTCTGCCAGCCGGCCTTCTGTGAAATCTGATCGATGGCGAGACCGATGATGTATGGGGGTAAAGCATCAAAGAGGTTTGTAAAAAACAAGGTGACTAATCCTAAAGAGAAAACCCGCCAATTTTTGGAGAAATAATAGAAGAAAGGGCGATTCAAAAGCAGGCGCTCATCTGCCTCTCTCTCTGATGGCGATAAAGGGCGCTGGGTCTGTTCAGAGGTCTGCAAGTGATCTCCACGCATAGCGACAACCAGCTGAGAATTCAGCTTTTGTTTCAATTTTATAAATTTTCAAAGGCCACTCTATAATGGCTAATTTGACCGAGATCAGAGGTCAACATGATTATTGGCGGGAGAGCATTTTGCGAATCAAGAGTCCCGTTTGACGACGGGACTCTTGGACAATTTCCTTTAGTGATTCATTCAGTGATTTATCAAATTGCGAACGTCCAACTTTCCGCCGGAAGCCACTTTGCCGCCAAGAGCAGGTATGCTCTGCGTATTTTGAAGGATGGCGTTTTTGACTTCCTTCCAAGTCTTAGTTGGGTTTCTCGACCAATAGAGGGCTGCTGCGCCAGCAACGTGAGGAGCTGCCATCGACGTTCCATCCCAGGTGGCTTTGATTCCAAAAAGATCGATGACGAGATCATTGTACTTGTTGCCAACCATGGTTGAAAATACGGCAACCCCAGGAGCGGCAATATCGACGGAGTTGACTCCCCAGTTTGAAAAACTGCCGAGGCTATCATTTTTATCAATAGCAGCAACACTGATGATAATGTCGTCTGGATAGCTGGCGGGGTAGCCTGGCCGAGAGTCTGTATCGTTATTGTAGCCAACACCATTGTGTCCATTTCCGGCGGCTGCAATGAACAAGCTTCCCTTTGATTCGGAATACGCGATTGCATCTCGCAAGGCTTTGTTTTCGGTTGATTCAGCCGGATCTTCGCCTTCGGATCCCCAAGAGTTGTTTGAGACAATTGCCCCGTTGTCGACCGCGTAGCGGATCGCCTTTATCGCATCGGCCGTCGTCCCCTGTCCCTTTTCAGTTAAGAAACGCAAGGCCATGATTTTGATGTTGTTGTCGGCAACTCCAACAATACCTTTGCCGTTGTGAGATCTTGCAGCTACACAACCCGCAACGTGTGTCCCATGTCCGGGGTTTCCACCACCAAAAAGAAGATCGGTGGGAGGAACAGTGAGATCAAATGGCTTATTGTCATTGGAAGCAAAATCCCATCCAACGACATCATCGATAAATCCGTTGTTGTCATCATCAAGGCCGTTGTTGGACTTGTCTTTTCCCTGCGCATCTGTTCCAGTTTCGCCTGGATTTTTCCAGATATTATCGACAAGGTCCTCGTGTGTGTAGTCAACTCCTGTGTCAATGACAGCGACCGTGATAGACTGGGTAGCTGGTTTAATTTTCCACACCTCGGCCACTCCCATGCCGTTCATGCCCCATTGCCGACCGTAGAGACTGTCGTTTCCGGCTCCTCCGCTTCCTGTGATGGGAATAGGAGGATTGTCAGGAATGCGACCTGTAGCTCCTGCTTCATTGCGGTCCTGGTCTGTTTCACGAGAGGGAAATGAAAGAAGGGCATCGCCGAAGAATTTTGCTGCGGTTAGCCTTATCTGCTGGAGTTGGCTTGAAGGTTTGATCTGAAAGGTCTCAAGCAAGCTGATTCGATAATTGGGCTGTACATTAACTATGTCTGGATTTTGTCGCAAGCCTGCTACATTGAAACCAGCCAGATTGTTTGCAGGCGGTTGGATCCGAATCCAATTGTTCAATCCCAGATCTTCTATCTTTGTTCCCGCTGGAATGAAGCTAAATATTTTTAAGGGTTGAGATCTGAGTTCGGGCGATATTTGGACAAGGTAATCACCTGTTGGGCCAGAGGCCCATGCCGTGAAGCTCCACAGTATTGTGGAAAAAAGAGCTGCTTTCATATTTCCCCCTCCATAGGTGTTTTGACGATCTCTCAGGGCTTTGGCTCTCAGTCCTTTTGAGAGCTTTCTGCCGTGGAATCCAAACTCAGGCGAGACCGCCAGTTTCGTTATGGGAGATTCTATCTATAACCTTTGCCTGGTTTCAAATTGAAACCAGATGGAAGATAAAAACTGGTCCGATCTTGAAGCGGAGCAAAATATTTAGCGGGACATGAGGGCCTGCTTTCGCCAAAGGATTAACGCGGAATATTATGAATTGAGGGAGGTGTCTCATGAGGGCAAGTGAAGGACAAAGTGAGGCTGAAGGATTCAGATATTCTAAGGATAGTGACTCCCAATGATAGTGACTCCCCATGTGAAGGGTGTTACTACCTTAAAGGCTTAGGAAGATTAGCAATTCAGTCTTAATGAACGCGTTTATCATTGCTGATCTTCTTCAATCAACTTCTGTTGCAGATAATTTGGTTCCTCCTTCTTGATTATTTTTGATCAAGTATAATTCGGCAAATTCTCGCCGTTTTTTAAGGAGGAGAGAGAGGAGTGAGTATGGCTCAATCAGCGGTTGCCACGCGGCAGATAGATCGGGAGCTTGTTGAAGCGACACGTTCCTTTGCCTTTACAACTCAGATAGACAAGATCATTGCCTGGGGACGTCGGAATTCACTTTGGCCCATGCCCTACGGAACCGCCTGCTGTGGAATTGAGTTGATGTCAGTTATGGGCCCACGTTACGACTTGGCTCGGTTTGGAGCTGAAGTTGTGCGCTTTTCTCCTCGCCAGGCAGATCTTTTATTGGTGGCGGGCACAATTACCGAAAAAATGGCTCCCATTATTTCTCGGGTTTATGAGCAAATGTTGGAGCCTAAATATGTCATTGCGATGGGAGCTTGTGCCTCGTCAGGCGGTTTTTATCGCGCCTATCATGTTTTGCAAGGAGTAGATAAAGTGGTTCCTGTCGATGTCTACGTTCCGGGTTGCCCCCCGACGCCTGAAGCAGTTCTTGACGGAGTGATGGTGATACAAAAAATGATTTCAGATGGGGCTGCTCGGCCCTGGAGAGATAATTGGGTTCCTGGGAGTTATAGGTAATTGGTATGAATATAATCGAAATTTTACGTGCGGATCTAAGTAAAAAATTTATCGATAACACTTTTGAATATTCCTATGTGTTCGGCAACAATGTGCTGAGCCTCCCTAAGGGTCAAATTTTGTCTGTCTTGGAGCATCTAAAGAGTTCAGGGCGTTTTGATTTTTTGATGCAAGTGGCTGGCGCTGACTTTCCTGAGCGCAAACGCCGATTCGAAATTGTTTACGAATTGTTTTCTTCCAAAGACTTCAGTCGTTGTCGACTGAAAACTCAGGTTGGCGAGGATGAGTCGATTGATTCAGTGATCTCGATTTGGAAGTGCGCCGATTGGTTTGAACGTGAAATTTACGATATGTATGGTGTGCGTTTTGCGGGCCACCCTAACCTTCGTCGTATTCTTGTTCATCACCAGTTTGTTGGACACCCTTTGCGCAAGGACTACCCAGCAGATAGACAGCAACATTGCACAGAGGCAATGCCCATTCATTTCGATAATGATGATCGCTACAAAGATGATGGTCGAGATTTGGTGCCTCTGAATATTGGACCTTCCCATCCCGCGACACATGGGACACTTCGGGTGATGGCGGCCTTGGACGGAGAAAAAGTTCACAGAGCCGGCGTTGAGTTAGGTTACCTTCACCGATGTTTTGAGAAGATGGCCGAAACTCATCCCTATAATCAAGTGATACCCTTCACAGATCGTCTCAATTACTGCTCGGCTCCGATGAACAATATCGGCTATTGTAAAGCTGTTGAAAAAATGATGAACGTGGAAATTCCACCTCGCGCTCAGGCGATGCGAATTATTTTGGCTGAATTGTCTCGCATCATTGATCACCTTGTTTGCATTGGGGCAAATGCGGTTGATTTGGGGGCTTTGACTGGTTTTTTTCATCTCTTTACCTATCGGGAAAAGGTCTATACACTTTTTGAAAAACTTTGTGGCGCTCGTTTGACGGTTGCACTGACTCGGATAGGTGGCATGGCCCAGGATGCCCCAGAGGGGTGGTTCGATGAGGTTTGGCAATTTTGCAGGGAGATGCGCAAAGGAGTGGATGATCTTGATATCCTCCTCACTGGGAATAAAATCTGGATCAAAAGAACCCGTGATGTGGGGGCGATAACGGCCGAGAATGCGATCGAATGGGGCTATACAGGGCCTTGTTTGCGTGCTGCAGGTGTCAGTCTGGATTTGCGCAAAGCGACTCCTTATTATGGCTACGAGACTCTTGATTTTCAAATTCCGATTGGGACAAATGGTGATGTCTTTGATCGATACTTGGTGCGGGTTGCCGAAATGCGGGAATCTCTGAAGATTATCGAGCAGGTGGCAAAAAATGTTCCGGGAGGCGATTACGCGGTCAGGGACAGGGGGATCACTCTCCCTGAGAAAAAAGATGTTTATGGGAACATCGAAGGTCTCATGAATCATTTTATGCTTGTTATCAAGGGACTGCGTCCTCCCGTTGGTGAGATCTACGATGCAACTGAAGCCGCGAACGGAGAGTTGGGATTTTGGCTCATCAGCGATGGAAGTGCCAATCCCTATCGGCTGAAGGTTCGTCCCCCTTGTTTTGCTATTTACCAATCGTTTGTTGAGCAGGTGACCGGTGGTCAGGTGGCTGATGTCATCGCCATATTGGGCAGTCAAAATCTAATCGCGTGTGAATTGGATCGCTAAGGAGTCTGCAATATGTTTGAGCTTTCGAAGGATGGCCTTGAATTTGTTAATAAGGAAATGAAGCGATATGAGACAAAGCGATCGGCTATCATTCCTTGTCTTTTCAAAATCCAAGAAGAAAATGGTGGCTGGGTAAGTCCGGAGAGCATACTCTATCTGGCAAAAATAATGGATGTTCCTGAGTCTTGGGTTCACGAAGTATCGAGTTTTTATACAATGTTCAATCAGGAGCCCGTCGGTAGATTTCATGTGCAGGTCTGCTGCAATATCTCATGTGCGATGAATGGTGGACGTGAGTTGGCTGACCACTTGGTAAAGTCCCTGAATATCGGTGAGGAGGGGATGAGCCCAGAAGGGCGATATACAGTCACACGAGTTGAATGCCTCGGGTCTTGCGGGACAGCGCCCATGATGCAAGTCAATGACGACTACCACGAAAATCTCACCCCAGACAAAGCAGTTAAGATTCTGCGAGAATTGGAATGAACTGATGGAAATCAAGCTTCTCACGCAACATTACGACAAAGATGAATTTATTGGGATCCAGGGCTATCAAAAATACGGTGGCTATGAGGTTCTATCAAAAGTTTTGAAGTTGAATCCCAAGGCTATCATTGACGAGGTAAAGGCGTCGGGTCTCAGAGGTCGAGGAGGGGCTGGTTTTCCCACGGGAATGAAATGGGGCTTTCTTCCTGCAAATGGAGAAGAGAGGTATTTGCTTTGTAATGCAGACGAAGGGGAACCTGGTACTTTTAAAGATCGGGAAATGTTGTCAAGAGCTCCCCACCAGTTGATTGAGGGCATGATCATTTCCGCATTCGCCATTGGCTCAAAGAAATCCTATGTGTATATCCGCGGCGAATACCGAATGTGTATTCGAACTGTTGAAAAGGCAATAGCAGAAGCCTATAAAGCGGGATTTTTGGGTAAAAATATTTTGGGCTCTGGTTTTGATCATGACTTAGATGTGTATTCCGGAGCTGGTGCTTATATTTGCGGAGAAGAAACAGGAATGATTTCTTCTCTTGAAGGTAAGAAGGGCCAACCAAAATTGAAACCCCCATTCCCAGCGGTTCAGGGTTATTTAGCTAAGCCAACGATAGTCAACAATGTTGAGACTCTGGCGGCGGTGGTTCCGATCATGAGAGATGGGGCTCAGGCTTATCGGAAATTTGGAACTGAAAAGTCTCCGGGAACGAAGTTATTTTCTGTCAGCGGAAATGTGAAAAAACCGGGCGTTTACGAGGTTGCTTTAGGATATCCCTTGATCGATTTAATCAATAATGAATGTGGTGGCTTGATTTCTGGTCGAGAATTGAAGGCCGTCATTCCAGGTGGGTCCTCTGCTCCGGTGCTAACAGCTGAAGAAGTGCGGCGGGCAACCATGGACTACGAATGTCTGCAAGGCATGGGATCAATGTTAGGTTCAGGTGCCGTCATCGTAATCGATGATTCAAACTGCATGGTTGATCTGCTCAAAGTCATTATGCACTTTTATCATCACGAATCCTGTGGTCAGTGCACTCCCTGCCGCGAGGGAACAGGCTGGCTTCATAAGATTGTGAGTAGCATTGTCAATGGTGAGGGGCGCTTGCAAGACATTGATCTTGTATTGAGAGTGTCACAACAGATGATGGGACGAACAATTTGCGCTTTGAGTGACGCGGCGGCAATGCCCGCGATCAGCTTTGTTAATAAATTTCGGGACGAATTTGAATTTTATGTCCGGGAAGGGCGTTCGAAAGTAAGAGGTTCACTCCATGCCCAAATGTAAAATTAATGGAATTGAAATTGAAGTAAAAGAAGGTTCTAAGTTGATTGAGGCCTTCAAGCAAGCAGATGCGAGCATTGCTCATTATTGCTGGCATCCGGCTCTCAGTGTCGCGGGTGTTTGCCGCTTGTGTATGGTAGAAATAGAAGGTAATCCGCGCTTACAGATAGCCTGCAATACGGCCGTGACCGAAGGGATGGTTGCGACAAATCGATCGGAAAAAGTGAAAGAAGCGGTCCGTTGGGGGCTTGATTTTCATTTGATTAACCATCCACTTGACTGTCCGATCTGTGATCAAGCAGGGGAGTGTGGATTGCAAGATCAATACATGGAATTTGGCAAGTACACTCCTGAAATGGCCGAGCGGAAAGTAAAAAAGCACAAAGTGGTCAGCTTAGGAGAGAAGGTCGTTCTTGATTCCGAAAGGTGTATTCTTTGCTCGCGTTGTGTGCGATTTACCTCTGAAGTCACGAAGACAAATGAACTGGGAATCTTTAATCGGGGTGACAGGGCTGAAATTGGAACTTTTGAGGATAAGCCTCTCAATAATAATTATTCGCTTAATACAGTCGATATCTGCCCAGTCGGGGCACTGACGGCTAAGGATTTTCGTTTCAGGCAAAGGGTTTGGTATCTAAAGAGCGGAAATAGCATTTGCACGGGCTGTTCCACTGGCTGCAATGTCAAAATTTATTATAACGAGGAGGGGTTGTTCAGGGTGAAGCCTGAATACAATTCTGAAGTGAATGGTTATTGGATGTGTGATCAGGGACGCGACATCTATAAATATTTGAACAAGCCTTCACGTCTTGAATATGTCGTTGTTAAGGATGGCGCCAATACGAAAGTTGAAACCTCCACAGCTAAAGTACTTGGCGAGTTTGGAGTTATTATTCGTCAGGCGATACAGGCGAATTTTCCAGGTAAGGTGGCCCTTGTTTTGACGGGTCAGTACAGTCAGGAAGAATATTCTGCACTTCTTAACTACTTTTTAGCGGATTTAGGTTCTCGAGAGATTTACCATTGGGTAAACAATCCTGAAAAAATGGAAGAATTTGATGGAATTCTGTTTCGAGGTGACCGTAATCCCAATACAAAGGGGCTTCAGCAACTCCTCGCGCGAGAAAAGATCACGGGAAAATGGCAAGATTTAGAGTGGAAATTGAAGAGCAAAGAGATCGATATATTGGTCGTAGCGGGTCCTGAAAATCCTGGAGTTTTTTCTGATTTGGATAAGAAAATAGAGATGTTCAGTCAAGTCAAACGGCTGTTGTGGCTTTCGCCAGCGAAGTTTGAGGCTTTGAATCGGACAAGTACCCCTACCTGGCAAATTCCAGTGAAAAGTTTTTTTGAGAAAGACGGCAGCTACGTCAATGCGAAAGGCAAAACACAGTCTGTCAAAAAAATAGCATCAATTGTTCCTGAAGCACTGTCCTTGGTTGAGGTTGTCACTCTCTTGTCTGGAAAAAATGAAGTCACCAAACAGGATGAGGATGGGTTGAATTGGAAGAAGACCAACTTCTTCGTCCACCAACGAGGTCCGTTATGAGCATCGTAAAAAAACCGGGGGCTTTGTCTCATTGGTATATTCCTGGGATATTTGGAGGGCTTTGGCTCACTCTGAAATATATGATCAGAAATCTCTTTCATAAAAAGGGGATGCCAACGATCAATTATCCTGAGGAAGTTTATGAATACAGTCCGCGCTTTAAGGGCAATCACGTGCTGACAGTCAAAAAGGACGGTTCCTTGCGGTGCACAGCTTGCATGTTGTGTGCAACCAATTGCCCAGCACAATGTATTTCAATTCAAGCAGCTGAACATGAGGACCCCACAGTAGAAAAATACCCTGTGAAGTACGAAATTGACATTTTGAGGTGCGTATTCTGTGGTTTTTGTGAGGAGGCCTGTCCGGTTGATGCTGTCAGAATGGGACCTGAGTGGCAAACGGCGGGATTAAATGGTTCTTCGTTTATATATGATATCCAGCAATTGGCTTATCGACCCCAATTGAGGGGTGGAATCATCAGTCGAGTTGATGATGAGGAACGACACAAGTTTGGAATATGAGAAAAGACCAAGGGGGAGAGCCCCCCTTCTCAAGAGGCTCTCTTGAATTGTCCTGTGAATTGTCTTGTTAGAAATCAAGACCAAGATGAACTTTTGTGTAAGCTCCATCTAACTTTTGTTCAGCTCCACTTCCCCCAAGCTTCAGTCCCATGTAACCGACTTCCGCTCCCACGAGAAAGCCGACAAGTTTAAGGCCCCCTTCGACCCCAACAGAATAGGACCCACTGATGTCGTTCTTGGTGGTGGTACTTCCAACTCCAATAATTTCAAAGGTTTGGTCTCCGCTATGGGAAACACCCACTGTTCCAATGGCTCCCAAAAAGATCAGGGTATCAATCAGTCGGAATGAGACCAATCCAGATGTTCGTGTGAGGTCGAGATTGAATTTTCCGTAGCTATTTGATTCTTCCGCTTTCATGATTTCATGTCGAATTCCAAACGCCAAGGGGAAGAGGGGAGGTGAGATAATGAGATCACCTCCAAATCCAGTCAGTTTAGAAAGAGTCGGAAATGCGCCGACTTGATCAGGACTGACCGTTTGCAAACCGTAGTTTGCCCGAATCTGCACAAGAGCCTGGCCTTTTGGCATGTAGGCCATGAGAGACAATAGAAAAATCAGAGAAAAGGCGAGAATGTTCTTTATTTGTTTCTTCATGATGATCTCCTTTATAAGTTCAACTGAGAGTTTAGTTTTTGCGTTAAGAGGTCTCAACAAAATGGAGCGAACTTAGCCCTAAGTCGGGCCCAGAGGTTCAGAGGCCCAATGATTCAGAGACTGACGTCCTATTCCATAGTATTCAAATCCGAGATTCTTCATTTTTATTGGATCAAAAATATTGCGTCCATCAAAAACGAGGGGGATTTTTAAAAGTGACTTTAATTCCTTTAGATCAGCACTTTTGAATTCGTTCCATTCGGTGAGGAGAAGCAAGGCATCAGCGCCTCTGGCGGCATCCTGAGCTGACTCGGCGGCCTCAAAAAATACCGGGCATGCAAGTTTGGCATTTTTCGATGCGACGGGATCAAAGGCCGAGACGCTGGCACCCAGTCGCACAAGTTCTTCAATTATGCTGAGGGAGGGAGCTCGTCGGACATCATCGGTATTTGGCTTGAAGCTAAGTCCCCAAATGGCAATACGCCTCCCATTGAGCTCCTCGAGACGATGCTTAAGTCTTTGGACCAAAACCGATTTTTGCCTTTCGTTCACTTCATCAGCAGCTTTGAGCAGTTTCATTTCCAATTTATGTTCATGCCCCGTGTGGAGGAGGGCACGGAGATCCTTGGGAAAACAGCTGCCTCCATAGCCAATTCCCGGGATCGAAAAAGGCCGGACTAATTCGGCTGTCAGAAGAAAAGCCCCTTCTCACTTGATTGATGTCGGCTCCGACCCTATCGGAGAGGAGGGCCAGCTCATTGATAAAGCTAATTTTTAAGGCAAGAAAAGAATTGGCTGCATATTTGGTCATCTCGGCCGAGGAATTATCCATAAAGAGGACGGGGCTTCCGTTCTTCAAAAATGGTTCATACAGTCTTGTCAAAACACCTTTTGCCACTTCGCTTGTGCAACCGATGACGACTCGATCAGGATTCAAAAAATCATCAACTGCGGATCCTTGTTTCGAAAACTCCGGATTGCTCACTATCTCAATGAAACTTGCTGAATGTGCGTTGCAAAAAGCCTGTGCCTGTTGAGCCGTGCCAACGGGAACTGTACTTTTGAGAACGACAATTTTTGGTTTTTGAGGAGCCTGGCAAATTTCCTTCAGTACCTTAAAAGTGAAGGAGAGGTCAGCACTGCCATCCTCATTCGCTGGAGTACCGACTGCCACAAACAGGATCTCGGCTTTGCTTGCGGCCTCTCCCACCTCAAATACAAACTCCATTCGCTTGTAATTTCTGTGAAATAAGTCAGCCAAGCCAGGTTCAAAAAATGGCAATTTGCCCTCGAGAAGAGTTGTGACCTTCTCTCGATCGGAGTCCGCACAAATCACTCGATGCCCGGCGTCGGCAAAACAGACTCCAGCTACCAGACCCACGTAACCGGTTCCAATGATCGCAATCTCCATGGTTCTCCCCTTGGCAAGCGATTGAAACCAAAGTAGTAATGGGTCAAATGCGAGGGCCTGTCAACTTTTCTCAAAGGAAGCACAATGGAGACGCGGACCAGGGCTTTATTAACAAAACTTTTGAAGTTTGGCGTTGCGGTGGGTCTCATCGCTTGGATGGTCAACAAGGGTCTCCTTGATCTTTCCTCCTTGGGCCAGCTCCTCACTCCTGTGCATGTTTGCGTTGCCTTAACTTTGCTTTTTTTAAATATCTATATAAATAATTATCGCTGGTCCTTGTTGCTCGCCTCGCAGGAGTTGCCGGCCAGCCTTGTCGTTACTTTTCCTCTCACTTTGGTGGGACTTTTTTTTAATTTTGCGGTGCCCGGGGCGGTCGGGGGAGATGTGATCAAGGCCTACTATGTGGCTCAAGATCACCCAAAACGAAGGATGGCTGCGGCAACCACAGTGATGATGGACAGAATCGTGGGACTTTACGCGATGATTCTTCTGGCTGTTATCACCATGTTGTTAAATTTCGAAACGGTGTGGCACCGAATGGCTTTGCGAAACATCTTTTTTTCGAGTCTGTTGCTGGTCTTGCTGATGACAATCGTTTTGGGATTGATTTTTTCCTCTGCGGTGAAAACCAAAAATCCTCTGCTTCGTTGGAGTAAGGGATTGCCGGGAGGTGATTTTCTGAACAGATTTTATGAGGCCCTTCATTCCTATGGTAAGAACCTCAGGACGGTGATCCTGACAATTGCGATCAGTCTCATAGGGCAGATGATTGCGATAGGGTATATGGCTTACATTGGATTCGCTCTGGGCGAGAACGTACCTCTGGCGACCTACTTTTTTGCGGTTCCCTTGGGATTCATTGTCATGGCTTTACCGATCAGCCCTGCCGGAATTGGTGTGGGCCAAGTGGCTTTCTTGGTTTTATTTCGTATGTTTACCGGGAGTGAGACCACGGTGGGACAGACAGTCATTACCGTTTTTCAGATTGGCATCCTCTCTTGGAGTCTGATTGGAGCATTTATTTATGCTCAGAGAAAGAAGCCAAAAATTCTAGATGAGGCCACTTCGGCTTGAAAAATGAGCGGGCGATCATTTTACGTACGATTAAGCAGGGAGAGTCCAACTTAATCGTGCACGCTCTGAATCGTGATGGGTGTCGAGTGAACTTAATGGCTAAGGGTGCCATGCGCAGTCGTCGACGATTTGGGGGCGGAGTTCTCGAGCCCCTTAATTACATTCAAATGAGCTATCGCGAGAGATATTCACCTGATGATCAGGACGCTCTTCATTGGCTAGAAGAGGCTCACTTGGTTGAGTCTTTCAATGGAATCCGCGCAGATTATGATCGTCTTGAAATGGGGATTTATCTTTTGCAGTTGGTCTCGAAAGTTTCTAAAGAGGCCATCTCAGATAATTGTGAATTGTTTGATTTGCTTGGCAATAGTCTTCATGCACTTCAGTCTTCACAAAAGACGAAGTACTTGAAGCTCCTCTTTGAGCTGAAACTCCTTCACCAACAAGGTGTTCTTGATCGTCAGGGTGAAGGTGCCTTTCTCATTGCGTTCTCGATTCGAGATCATGAACAGATCAATTTGAACGAGGACGAGTTTCTCCTTGTCAAACGCGAGACTCGTCACTTTTTGGAAGCCTATTTTCAGTAAGCTTACCTTAATTCAGGATTTAGGATCACCATCCCCAATTGAATGTCCCTGTCGCCATGACTGAGAATTTACTATATTGGTTGGTAGAGACGTTTGACTGATTGTTCGTGTAGTTGAAACTAAGATTACCGAGGGCCCACTCGTTGAAGGGGTGTCCATATCCAGCGGTGAGAGACATATTGGTGTCTTTTCGCGAACCTGTGGAATCGGGGTAGTTGAGATTGTAGACGGCCAAGCCGAGATTCCACGAATCATCCTTTCGTGCGGGAGCCATATAGGTTGCTCCACCCTCAACCCGCAAATATGTTTTATCTTTCCCCACTGCTGCGTTGTTGACCAATCCAAGGTTGACGATGACAGCTTTTCGCAGAGTTTTGTCTCTAAAAAACATTTGGGAGGTCTTGAGTGAGAGCTTAGTTGCATCTGCATCGGCATCACCCGTCGAACTCGCCAAGAGGGAATCATCTTGACGGACATCCAAAATGTAAGAAGCATACCATTGTTCACTCATGATGAACGTATTGTCGACAGTCATCACCATGGCATTGAGAATGTTGTCCTGAGGACCATCTGTTTCGACTGACATGTTGAGGGCTTCATAACCAGGCGTCACTGTCAGGCGGTATCCCTTCCCTTTAACCGTGCCCTTGTAAACATAGGGAAGAGTGATGGTATTTTGAAAGGGATCGGCGATGGAGAGTTCACTTTTCGAAGAACGCATGTAAGACGAAGCCAATTTGCTTGAGAACTCATGAGTTTTTCCATTTAGAATTCTGTATTCAACTCCTCCGTTGGTAATCAAGCGATAGTCAGCCTCTTCTGTTGACGACCCCTGGGAGTTCACATTGTCTGGAGCCAGCAATACATTGCTATCGTACATGGCTCCAATCGTGGCATTGAACAGAAGTCTTTTTGCCTGATTTTTTTTATAAACAACCAATTGGGCAATTTTTTCAAGATATTCTTCGGATCGATTGTCCAAAGAAGAGTCATTTGAATTATCTATGACCCACTCAAAGGGTGGCTTTGCCTCTTCATATTTTTCTTGGTTGAATAGGATCACCCCGCGATAGAATCCAGCGCTTACCGACAATTCAGGATGATTTGCTTGTTGGACCAGAGCAAATTTCTTAAGAGCTGAATCAAGTTCTTTTAGACGAAAATGAATCAGACCCATGTAGTAGTCTTTTTCGAGATCTATATCTGTAGAAGCTTTTGCGAGGTTCATCACCACCAAGGCTTCGTTGAACTTTTCATTTCGGTAAAGGGTAATCGCATATTTAAAGTAGTAGGTTTTGTTTTCGGGATCTAATTCAACCGATTTGCGAAAATTTTCCTCGGCCGATATGAATTGACCTAATCGATAGGAATCGAGAGCCGCCTCCGCAAATTGTTTTGCCTTTTCAAGGCGCTTCTCCTTTTCTTGTTCGCTGAGCAGTCGTTGTTGCCTCAATCTTTCTTCAGTCCTTTGCTTTTCAATTTGCTCCAGGCGAATGTTTGTTTTTTGTTTTGCGCCTTCCTGAGCGAGCAAATCGAGTGCCGTCTGTCGTTCGGCCATTTTGCTTGCCTCGACGGCTGCAACATCGGGGATGGGTTTGGATAGAGCATTCTTCGTGATCTCAGCCTGACGTGCCAGCTCGGCTTCACGTTCAAAGGCCTCTTTTGCCTGTTGGGCTTGTTCTGGAGTGTCATAAACATCAAGAATTTGTTGCCCCTCTGGCGATGTGCGAAAGACCAGGGGCTTGCTGGCAGCTTTTTTGCTGTTTAGCAATTGGTAAAACTTAGCCAAGGTATCCTTCGAATCTTCTCGCATTCCTTCAGGAGGGATGTAGACTTCTGGATCGAGTGATTCAATGGCGGTCCAACTGATAGAAAAATTTCCCCGAAATGTGCTTGAATCTGGTTCGGTCTCTTCGATCAGTATTTTTGCCACTTTTCCGGTCTTTGCATCGCGGAAAAATAAGAAGGCGGAGTCTGGGACAGTGCTGTTTTGGTTCCATGTGGAGGAGGCGTAAAAAATCTTCAAATTTTGAGATTTTGAAATTGGAGGGGACGAAGGCGCTTGCACTGATTTGGCTGGGGATGGAGGATTTTTCTTTTCGGCAGCTCGGCTTTCAAAACAGAAAAAGCCAGTCATCAGACCAAGTCCCAAATACAATCGAATCAATTGTTGACTGTTCACCGCTGCTCTCCAGATTAGAATTGTTAAAAAAAGAGTGGGATATACCATCAAATTTTATCTGAGGTTGGCCTTCTGAGAAAGGACTGAGAGAATTAACAAAGAAAACCCCTCCTTTAGGGAAGGGGAATCGATTTACTCGTCAAAAGCAGGGCTAAAAATTCAATCTTGGCACTTAGACCTGCCTGCGCGCACTTCTGCGCCCATATCATTGTGAACCTTGGGTCACACGGATAAAAAGGCGCGTGGCCCCATCTTGAATGACCTCACGGCAGAACTCACAGATTATATTTGTTCCAGGCATTGGGGGTGGTTGGAATGGCATCATCGGCGGAGGTGGCATCATTCCAACAAAAGCAGGCATGTTTGGTGCTGAAGCAAAGTCTTCAGGCCTCATCATACCAGTGCCTTCCATGGGGATTGGCATCATTCCAGCTGGGTCGCGTTTTGGATCCCCTCCCATACCTGGAGTTGGAGGGCCACCGGCAAATTCAGGACCTGGCCCTGAGCCCGAGGGACCCGATGTTCCATCGGGTCGAGCGTCTGAAGGTCTAGCGCCTGTACCGGCGCTATTTTTTGGGTTGTTGCCAGGCTCATTTTTTGACTGTTCGGATCCCTTTTCGCCTTGTTCAGTTTTGGGGCCATCATTGCCTCGACCTTCCTTATTATTACCTTGGCCTTTGTTTCCACCTTCGTCCCTCTTTTGATCACCGTCTTGGCCCTTATTTCCGCCGTCGTCCTTCTTTTGATCACTGCCTTGGCCTTTGTTTCCACCTTCGTCCTTCTTCTGTTCGTCCTTCTTATCCTTTTCGGGCTGATTGCTTCCCCCGCCAGGACCACCTTGTTTTTCTCTGTCAGGTGTATCTGCCTTTGTCTCTTTGTCAAATTGAGCAAGTTCAGTCTTAGGCATCTGCACCGCAGGAGCTGGCGGATTATTTCCTGTATTCACCGTAAACTCGCCAACTTTGACAGAAACAGGATTGAGAATCGTTCCTCCTGGTCCTGGAAGTCCAAAAGCGACCTCTCCTTTGAAGGTAACAACCTTTGAGGAGTTCGTGACTTGATTAAAGGACGTAAAGAAATCGGTTCCTCGGACTCCCGCCACTGCAGATGGCGTTTTTACTTGAAACTTATTGCTCTCGCCGTCATATTTTTGTTCGACCTTTGCCCGAACTTTTCCATATATAACATCTATCAATACTTTTTTGTTGTCTTTGGCCGGATCGAATTCGTAGTTATCGATAACAATGTTAGAACTTGGAGACACATTGATTTCATTTTTGTCTACCATCACAATCTTGGCACGAGAATCGGCCTGAGTTAATATGGAATCTTTAGGGAATACCTTCATCCCAATCTTAGCTTTTTCTTCTTTTCCTGTCTTTCCAGATTTTATTGAGACATTTCCTTTAACCACGGTGAGAATGCCATGAACCTGAGCAGCTCTGGATTCGGCACCAAGCAACAGGCTAATCACAAAAAAACTGAGACAGAGTATCTTAATGGGAATCTTAGCCATGCGGCCTCCCTCGAAATTCTTAACATTAAAATGCGGCTACCTCTGATATTCGGATTTTTTGGTCGAGGACTGAAATGGAGTTCCCTGAATGAATCATTTCATGAATTTTTTTTTACATTTTCAGAAAAAAAGGGAATGTCCTACCGAAGCTAGGCAGGTTTTGTCACAGAATGCCTCAAGATGGAATCGGCAACACAAGAGAGAGAGAAGACGTGAGCATCAGGTTGAGAATAGGCTGACTCAGAGGGAGACTCCAGGCCCCCAAGTAAGATAGATCGAGTTCCCGCCCGATGACCCGCTTCGACGTCAGTCATGCGATCTCCAACCATCCAACTTCTCGCGAGATCAATATTGTAGAAGCTTGCCCCTTCAAGAAGCATCCCCGGATTCGGTTTTCTCATGAAGTGATTTGTGTCAGTCATGTAGGGCGCATCATGAAAGGAGAGAAAATCAATTCCCTCTCGGGAGAAGTCAGCCCGCATCACACGATGAATTTCTCTTAATTTTTCGATCTGAACAATGCCTCGTGCAACTCCACTCTGGTTAGTTGCAACTAAAAAAACATATCCAGCGTCTCTTAGCTTTCTCAAGCTAACGAAAACATCCGGCAGGTATTCAATCTGGGCTGGATCATTCAAGTACAACTTATCAACAATAAGAGTGCCGTCCCGGTCAAAAAATACAGCTCTTTTCTTCATTTTGAGTTCCTCGTGTGTCCCATAATAGACGGAGCTGAGTGCTTTGTCAGCTCTTTGCACATTGAGCACATTTCGCACATTGCGCACATAGATCACATTGAGGTTTTTGCGTTCTTTGAGCCCACTTACTTCTTGAACTCAATAAACTGGCCCACGTGATTATTGTTCCAAACTCCAAGGGCGCCGGCTAAACCAAATCTCAGGAGTCCAGGATCTTCAAACATGCGTCCGGCAGCAGTGCTCACGTTGTGAGCACTGCACCAAGCCGAACTCGATCCTGGACTCCTGAGATTTGGTTTAGCCGGCGCCCTTGGAGTTTGGAACAACAGAATCACCGAAGGCTTGCGGGCCAACCACTGGATTAAAATATAGACCTTTCTTCTCGAAGCTTTCACTGTCATTTTCATGGGCGACAGACTATTGATTTTGGCATGAGTCGAATGCCGGCCAAGGGGAGGTCAATCGCCTCATCCGCAAAACCTGGTGTACAAGGAAAGATTCCAGAAGCCTTAAAAATCATATGTCATGATTGCCATCCGAAGTTGGAATCCTTGGTTGGCCCGCAAGCCTTCGGTGATTCTGTTGTGTCCAAAAGATACAGGGAGCTGGCTGAAGCAGATCTCAGGGGTTCAGGATCGAGTTCGGCTTGGTGCAGTGCTCACAATGTGAGCGCTGCTGCCGGACGCATGTTTGAAGATCCTGGACTCCTGAGATTTGGTTCAGCTAGGCGCCCTTGGAGTTTAGAACAACATTCAACAGGTCTCTGGATCTTCCCCGAAAGGATGATGAGCTTCCATGGTTCTGGCCAATTGTTCCAGACTAATATGGAGATATTTTTCGGTTGAATTCAATGATTGGTGACCCAGAAGGTCCTGGAGAATTCGGATATCCATGCCGCCACTGAGCAGGTGAGTGGCATAACTGTGTCTTAAGGCATGAGGGTTCAGATTTTTTATAAGGCCTGCGCTCATCCCGGCCTTTTTCACAAGAGAGTATGCCTTGCGAGCACTGAGTGGAGTTGCGCCAAAAACGTATGTTCCCAGCCGTGGGAGAGATTTCAGCTCCTCCATCACAATCCGGGGAATGGCCACTCGTCGTTCTCGCCCCCCTTTACCTGTGACCAGCAGAATCCCTTGTTCGATCTGTACGTTTGACCAGGTGAGATGACAAGCTTCGCTAACCCTGAGACCTCCACCATACAGGAGAAGAACGAGAGTCCTTGTTTGATGGGATTGAACTTTAGATGGGGTCAGGCTCAGCTCGGAATTACTTATGTCAACTGTGGCGGTTGCTTTAATGACTGCAATAACCTCGTCCACGGAAATAAAATGGGGAATCTTTCTTGGTATTCTTGGAAGAGTGATCTGTGAGGAAAGGTCACGAGATGTCAGGTTTTCGCGAAAAAGAAATTTCAGAAAGCTCTTTAGCGTGGCACTTTTTCTCTGTCGACTTGCGGGAGACAAATGAGACCATCGGCCTTGCGCATTGATTGAAGCTCGCAGTATTTGATCTTCTGTGTAGCGGACATATGGCAGGCTTGGCCCGGCAGTTTGGCGTGTATCAAATTGCTTTTTCTCGACATTCCACTTGTAGTGAGGAACCCCCAGATCACTGTAGGCCTGAAAGAGGTCGAGTGCGTATGATTTGATGGTTAGGAGGGAGGAATTTTCTATAAATTGAAGATTTTCTAGGAAATTGGCCGTATAAATTGGTAAAATGACCACTTTACTCACTTCAAAAAACCCAATCCTTTCATTTAGTTATAATTAATTCATGATGCATTGCAAAAATAACTTGCATGAGAAAGCGCCGTTTGTTAGAACACGCTGTGTTATACGCTACGTGACAATGAAATAAGCGAGTAAGTTTTCGCGTAGGCGAGTAGAAGTAGTTCCATCAAATAAGTAAACCAAGGGGCTGTACGTATGTCAGGAATTGATAGTTCGTCATTTCTTCCTCCCAGCGATAACCAGGTTTTACCCGGCGTTAAAACTCCCAATAAAATTATAGAAGACAAGCGAATCATTTACAAATCAGAAGTCATGCGCCATCTCATTCGCATGGTGGAGAGGGTGGCTCCATCTAATGCGACAGTTCTTGTTCTTGGAGAAAGTGGAACAGGCAAGGAACTGATCGCCCATGCTCTCCACGAAAAAAGTCTTCGTAAAAACAAACCCTTTGTTGCAATTAACTGCGGAGCCCTACGGGAAACTCTTTTAGAGAGTGAGCTTTTTGGCCACGAAAAAGGCGCTTTTACCGGAGCCTATACGCGAAAAATTGGACTCGCCGAAGTGGCTAATGGTGGAACTCTTTTTCTTGATGAAATCGGTGAGTTGAGTCCGGGCATTCAGGCCAAGCTTTTGCGCTTTCTCCAAGAGGGTGAGATTTATCGAGTGGGCGGCAAGGAACCAATTCGAGTCGACATTCGTTTGGTGAGTGCCACCAACAAGGAATTGGATAAGGAAGTCATGCGTGGAAATTTTCGCGAGGACCTCTTCTATCGCATCAACACCATCATGTTACAATCTCCACCTTTGCGTCGAAGGAAAGAGGATATTCCATTTTTGGTGGAATATTTTCTTGCGAAAAGTCCTCACGGATATCTCAATCGTGGCCGTCAGATGAGCGAAGATGCCATTAAAATTTTGATGCGCTACGATTGGCCGGGAAATATTCGTGAGCTTCAGAACGTGTGCGAGAGATTGCAGATTTTGGCGGAAGGCCATATCATTATGCCGGGCGATCTTCCGGAAAACGTCCGCAATCCAGACCATAAAATTATCATTGATGACTATGATCCAACAATGACTCTCCATGAATTGGAAAAGCGGTATATTTTGAAGGCTCTTAACTATTTTGATGGAAACAAAACTCAGGCTGCGAATGCCTTGGGGATTACTATCAAAACTCTCTACAATAAGTTGCATGAATATGGTGAATTTGATCGGTATGCTGTTCATACAAAGCCGATGATACCGACGCCAAAATTCTAGACGTATTAAGTAGAATAGATGCACTTTGTTTGTATAAAGTAGAAGGGCCATAAAAAAAGCGAGTTGTTAAAACTCGCTTTTTTATTTTCCTGTCTGATTTATTTAGCTAGTCGACTGCCTAAGAGAGAGATCTCTAGGTTAGAAATAACCTTCGTCGTCGCCTTCCAGTTCTTCATCATCGTCAGCGTCGTCGATATCGTCAAAATTACTTACGTCATCGTCAGCAAAATCTTCCTTGGGATTAAAGTCTCCCTCCATCGATTCAAATTCTGTTTTTGAACCTGGTGATTTGTCCCCTGGTCCGCGAAAGGGATTGGTCCCTGCAGGAGCATTTGCTGGAGAACTAGCAATGTCGTGAATGCTGGGTGCCTTTGGCTTTGCATTTTTTGGTTTGACGGCTTTTGCTGCCGAAGGCTTGCTTACCGCTGCTTTTTTTGTCGCTGCCTTTTTAGTTGCAGTTTTTGCGGTCGTTTTGACTGTCGCCTTTTTCGTGGCTTTTTTAGCAGTTGCTTTCTTCGTGGCTTTTTTTGTCGCTGCCTTTTTAGTTGCAGTTTTTGCGGTCGTTTTAACTGTCGCCTTTTTCGTAGCTTTTTTAGCAGTTGCTTTCTTTGTGGCTTTCTTAGCAGTTGCCTTTTTTGTTACCGTTTTCTTTGTCGCTTTTTTCTTTTTGGCCATGAGATAACCCCCATCGTTCCCATTTATTCAAACATGATCAACCACCGGGGCTGATCTCCAATTCCATCGCTATCGAAATGGTACTGGCAATTAAAAGGCTTGCCTAGCCCTTTTTTTTAATGCAACAAAAAAAATGTCCCGAGCACTGAGGCCCGGGACAAGTGGTCTTTTGATTTTTGCCGAATGAGTCTGATTAACCAATCAATTTCAGAGCGGTGGAATTGACTTGGTTTGCTTGAGCGAGGGTCGCAGTCGCAGCCTGAAGGAGGATGCCGTTTCTGGTCATCTCCGAGGAGGCTTCAGCAACATCGGTATCTCTGATGCGACTATTGGCAGCGGACATGTTTTCCTCAGCAACAAGGAGATTTTGGACCGTTGATAGCAGTCGATTTTGCAGAGCGCCAAGGTTTGCACGCATACCATTCACGGCAGTTTGAGAACTATCGAGAAGTCCAAGGGATTCTTGAGCTCCCGCTTTGGTGTTGTAGTCCAAACCCGCAAGGCCAAGCGCATCGAGAGTCGCCACATTTTCTTCAGAGCTGAAGGAAATGCGATCTTCAAAATCGTCATTGTAAAGTCCAACTTGGTAGTCAAAAATGGGCGTTGTACCATCTAAAAGCTTGGTCGTACCCCATGTGGTAACCGAGGCAATACGTTGAACCTCACTTTTTAACTGCTGAACTTCCTTGTCGATAAAGGACCTTTCAGTGTCCCCAACCGTGTCAGAGGCCGCTTGGATCCCCAGTTCGCGAAGGCGAACAATGATGTTTCCAATCTCATTGAGACCTCCCTCAGCCGTTTGGACCATTGAAATGCCGTCGTTTGCGTTGCGATTTGCTTGGCGGGCCGACCTTACTTGAGCCTTTATGTTTTCGGAGATGGCCAAACCAGCGGCGTCGTCCGCTGCCTTATTGATTCGACTACCCGAAGCCAGTTTGCTCATGCTGTCGCTAATGTGCAATTGACTATTCAGTAAATTTCTTTGGGCGTTGATCGCCGCAATATTTGTTGAAACACGAAATCCCATTTTAACTATCCTCCGTTTAATTTCATTAATTTCCTCCTTGTTGAATTTCCCCTTTTTTTAGGGGTTCGGCTTCCTAGCCTTGGGGTTTGGTATTGTACCAATAAACTTATTGTCCATAAGTTTTCCTTGTACTTCATTTCATCCTTGATGGACCTCCTTTCGAATTCATTTATCAAGAGAACGCGACCATCGTTCCCTGGTTAATCCGTTAACCCCCTTAAACACAAGGGCGACTAAATAGTATCACCCCTTCCACTGCGTAATTATTCGGGACCGATATCGGATTCTTGACAGGACGAGAGACCATTTTCAAGGAGATGCAACTAAGATTGGGCTTTTGAATGATCGAGGTCCTAAGACTTAAGCGGTGAAAACAGATCCAAAGGCAAGCTTGAAATTCGCTCTGGACAAGCCTTTCGGAGCGTCAGCTAGACGGTAACCGGAGTGACAAACGTCCTTGAGTAAGAAGCATCCTCGCAATCAATAACAGTGAATCCACACATACCCAAACAGAGTCTAATCAATTTCAAGGAATCGACAGAAGGCCATTTTACCAGATAATTCATAGGACCGAAGCTGTGCCTTACGGCTGTGGATATTGAAATCATGTCCAAAGGTACAGATGTTTTCGTCGCCGTCCAGGTGAACACACTGTTCGCAGCAATAGGTAAAATTGAGTGATCGAAATTCCGTTGGGTTTACCGGGTCCAATATGATTGATTTGCGACCAGGGTGGACACGCCGACTTGCAATTAGGCCAGACATTGACAAATCTCCTTTTCAACGCACATTTCCTACTAGGTGGTGCTAGTCTAGGCTCACAGCAGGGTTTTTGTAATCAAAAAAGGGGTAAAACGTGGGCGATATCGAAAAAATGACAAAGATGAGCCAACAGGCGATGCAGGAGGCGGCTGAGTTTGCCGAGTCCAGCCAAAATCCTTCGGTTGAGCCCTGGCACTTGCTGAAGGCTATTCTGTCACAATCAGATGGAATCGTCCCGCGGGTGTTAACGGAGGGAATGAAGCTGAAACTAGAACCTTTGGTCCGTGAGGTCGGGATTCAAATCGACCGTCTTCCAAAGGTGTCGGGAGAGAACATCCGAGTTCAAGCAAGTTCAGATTTGGTGAAATTATTTAAGGCCGCAGAGTCTGAATCCAAGGGAATGAATGATGACTTCATCTCCACTGAGCACTTTATGTTGGCCGCATTAAAGTCGGGGAATCCGACCTTAAAAGATATATTTAAGAAACTTGGCGTTGATGCCAAACAATTTATGGAGGCATTGAAAATGAGTCGAGGAGGTCAGCGCGTAACGGATGATTCGCCGGAAGCTAAGTTTGATGTTTTAAAGAAATATGCGCGGGATCTGACTGAGCTCGCTGAGGCAGGAAAATTGGACCCGGTCGTTGGGCGGGATGAAGAAATTCGTCGCGTGGTGCAAGTGCTTTCACGGCGGACTAAGAACAATCCAGTTCTCATCGGTGAGCCGGGCGTGGGCAAAACGGCTATTGCCGAGGGGCTGGCGTTGCGGATTATCAACCAAGACGTGCCAAGCGTTTTGATCGGAAAGAAATTGATGTCTCTTGATTTGGGGGCGCTGGTTGCGGGAGCTAAGTATCGTGGCGAATTTGAAGATCGTTTGAAATCCGTCGTCAAAGAGGTGACCGGCAGCAATGGTCAGATTATTCTATTTATCGATGAGCTTCACACCTTGGTGGGAGCCGGAAAAGCGGACGGTGCTATGGATGCGGGGCAGATTCTCAAGCCAGCATTGGCGCGCGGGGAGCTTCGGTGCATTGGGGCCACGACCCTTGATGAATATCGACAATACATCGAAAAAGACAAGGCCCTTGAGAGAAGGTTTCAGAATGTGCTGGTAGCAGAACCCAGCGTTCACGATGCCATCACGATCTTGCGTGGACTCAAAGAAAAGTACGAAGTGCATCATGGGGTGAGAATCACAGATGCTGCGATAGTGAATGCAGTGAAACTTTCTCATCGTTATATTACGGGCCGTTTTTTGCCTGACAAAGCCATCGATCTCATGGATGAAGCTGCAAGCAAGCTGAGCATTGAAATCAATTCGGTTCCGTCAGAAATAGACGAAATAGAGCGAAAGATGATGCAATTGCAGATTGAACGGGAGGCTTTAAAGAAGGAGAAGGAGAAGGGGGCGAAGGATAGGCTCTCAAATATTGAATCTGAACTTAAGGATCTTTCGACTGAATTGCAAACCCTCAAGCATCAATGGGAAAAGGAAAAGCGGGAAATAGGTGGCTTGAAGGGAACGAAGGAAGAAATCGAGCGAATGAGGGTTGAGGTCGAAAGGGCAGAGCGGGAAGGGAATCTTGAGAGGGCTGCTGAGCTGAAGTACGGTCGGCTTCCAGAGCTTGAGAAGCGACTCTTAACCCACGCGGAGGACACGACTAAAAGTTCCGGCGAAACGAGGATGTTAAAAGAGGAAGTTGGACCTGAAGAAATAGCGGAGGTTGTGTCAAAATGGACTGGGGTTCCAGTCAGCAAGATGTTGCAGTCCGATTCAGAAAGACTTTTGCAGATGGAAAGTCTTTTGCGCCAGAAGGTTGTGGGTCAGGATCAGGCCCTCGTTGTGGTATCAGATGCTATCAGGCGGGCTCGTGCCGAGATTTCTGATCCTCATCGACCCATCGGATCGTTTTTCTTTCTTGGGCCAACAGGGGTTGGAAAGACGGAGACGGCCAAGGCCTTAGCTGAATTTCTATTTGATACTCAAGACGCGTTGGTTCGAATTGATATGACTGAATACATGGAGAAGCATTCTGTATCCCGACTCATTGGGGCTCCTCCCGGATATGTTGGCTATGAGGAAGGCGGACAGTTGACTGAGAAAGTGCGTCGCCGTCCTTACAGCATTATTTTGTTTGATGAGATTGAAAAGGCTCATCCCGAAGTATTTAATGTTTTCCTTCAAATTATGGATGATGGGCGATTGACTGATGGTCAGGGTCGGGTCGTGGATTTTCGCAACACTGTCTTGATTATGACCTCCAATGTGGGGTCACAATTCATCGCGGATAGCAAATTGACGACAGCGGAAAGGGAAGACGCCGCGAAAGAGGCCCTTCGGGCTCATTTTAGGCCGGAGTTTCTGAATCGGATTGATGAAATAGTCATTTTCAATAGCCTATCGGAAGAGCAACTGGGCGGTATTGTTGAAATCCAACTGTCTGAAGTAAAGGCAAGACTAAAGGACAAGCATATTGAGCTGGAATTTGACCCAAGTGCACTTCGGTACTTAGCGAGGAAGGGTTTTGATCCTCACTATGGAGCACGCCCTTTGCGTCGGGTGATACAGTCCGAGGTATTGAATGTACTTTCCAAACTTTTGATTTCTGGCCAATTGAAACCTGAAACCCATCTTAAAATCACGGCGAACGATTTAAACCTGGAATTTGGTGAGTTTGCGGGTAGCTGAGTATCGTGATTTGCCCTGCGGTTCCGGGTTTAGAAGCCTTGACGAATGCTTCTGCCCAGAGTAGTTTTCGAGGCCAGCGGAACGGGACCAAGGTGGTTCGTCCTGTAATTGTTTCCCATTTGTTAGCGGTTTAACACCTCTGCTTGTGTTGGCTGGAATCGGAGCCTATGTTTTCGGGAATTGTGGAGTGCCAATCACCTGTCCTGAAGGTTGTCCCCCGTCAGGGAGTGCTTGAAGTTCATATAGGGAGACCGGGTCAATTCAATCAGTTGTCTGTGGGCGACAGCGTGAGTGTGAACGGTGTTTGCTTAACAATTGAATTTTACGACTCCGAAAAGATTGTGGTGGCTTTGGCGGCAGAGACTTTGCAGGTAACTCAGTGGGATGAGAAAAGCTTGCTAGGTCGGAAAGTAAATCTTGAGAGATCGCTGAGTTTTGGAGACAGAGTTCATGGCCATCTGGTGACCGGGCATGTTGACGCTCTCGGAGAGGTTGTCGCTATAGAGCGAGCGGGCGAGTGTTCGAGAGTCCGATTGCGGGCTCCTCAGCAATTGAGATCCTATTTTTGGAAAAAGGGGAGTCTCGCGGTGAATGGTGTCAGTCTCACTATTAATCAAGTTGATTCTCTTGGAACGATTGAAGTTTGTTTGATTCCTGAGACCTTGAGGAGTACCAATTTGGGCTCTCTCCAGAAGGGCGATAAGGTGAGTATCGAGGCAGATAACTTGGCAAAAGGATTGGTTGAGACCCTTCGAGGTTTTAGTTTGAAGGAGTTGTCACAGAAGGGGGACCTGCCATGAATACGATTGAAGAACTATTAGCGGACGTGCGCGCTGGCAAGATGGTCATTCTGATTGATGATGAGGATCGCGAGAATGAGGGAGATCTGATCCTTGCCGCTGATGGGGTAACTCCAGAAAAAATTAATTTTATGGCCACAGAGGCGCGTGGACTTATCTGTTTGGCAATGACCGGAGAACAGGTCCAGCGGTTAGAGTTGCCTTTGATGGTAAAAGAGGATCGGAATGGAGCTGCGAATAAAACCGCATTTACTGTTTCGATTGAAGCGGCAAATGGAGTGACGACGGGTATTTCCGCTGCTGACAGATCACATACAATTCGAGTGGCTTCAAATCCTTTTGCACGAGCATCTGATGTTGTGGTTCCGGGTCATATTTTTCCAATTAGGGCACAGGAGGGCGGAGTTCTAAAGAGAGCTGGGCACACGGAGGCAAGTGTGGACATAACTCGTTTGGCCGGGCTCAACCCCGCGGCTGTGATTTGCGAGATTATGAATTCTGATGGGACAATGGCTCGGCGTGATGATCTTATTGAGTTTGCAAATAGGCATGGCATTAAGATCGGTACGATAGAAAGCCTCATTGAGTATCGAATTGAAAATGAAATGTTTGTTGTTGAGCAATCTCGGAGTCCTTTGCCTTCGAGTTTTGGTGAAGGATTTGAAGTTCGGATTTTTCGCAATCAGCTTGATGGGAGAGAACATCTAGCTCTGGTTAAAGGTGAACTGAGTGCTCAAACGCCCGTTTTGGTAAGAGTTCAGACGGAGAACGTTTTAGGGGACGTTTTTGGGAGTTTGCATTCAAGAAGTGGTGATTCTATCAGGTCTGCTATTCATCTGATTGACCGCGAGGGCGTTGGAGCCTTCGTCTATCTGCGGACAGAGTGTACCGAAGATAAGTCAGCTCAACGAGTTAATGAATTTTCTTTTCTCGCCCAAAAGGAAAAGAGTTCGCGATTTGATTCCAAAAAGATTTTAAAAGATCACAGGGATTATGGTGTGGGCGCGCAGATACTCAGGTCTTTGGGGGTCAAGGAGATTAGGCTTATTACAAATCATCCCCTAAAGATGGTGGGTCTGGGAGGATATGGCCTAAAAATTGTTGAATCGATAGATTTGAATGTTGGAGATAGTCTTGTGAGAGAATTTGCACAGGTGCATGAAATATCGAAAGAAATGAGTGTCTGAGATGAGTTTTTTGCAGGGTCGTCTCGTGGTCGATGAGATGCTTAAAATAGGAATTGTAACGGCGAAGTTCAATTTCAATGTCACAGAATTACTGGAAAAAGGTGCTCTCGATCGACTTTTGTCGCTTGGTTTGACATCTCAGCAGATTATCTCGGTTAGAGTTCCGGGAGCCCTTGAGATCCCATTGGCTGTGCAAACGCTGTTGAGAAATGGTTGCCATGGGGTGGTCGCTCTGGGTGCCGTGATACGTGGGGAGACCTCACATTACGATTATGTTTGTGCTGGGGTGGAGCGGGGCTGCTCCCATTTGCAATTAAAATATAAGAAACCTGTCGGATTCGGTGTGTTGACCACGGAAAATGAAGAACAGGCATTGGATCGTGCGGGGGGCGCGATGGGAAATAAGGGAGCGGAAGCAGCTGAGGTTGTCGTTGAAATGATTGATCTTTTTAATTTAATAAAATCGAATAACCCAACCAGAAGATAAAAGGAGACCGAGATGTCTGAAAATTCCATGTCCAGTGTCACGATCAACGATTTTTACAACCAATTGGCATCGAGGGTAAGCGCGTACAATGCTAAACTGCTCTTGCAGCGTGCAGTTTTTCAGTCTGGACTTGATAACGACCATGATTGTTGCCTTAATATGGACGAAGCAAAGGCCATGTGCTTAGAACTTATCAAAAAGGGTGGACCGGCTTTTCAGGTTGGAAAAGATATGTATTCTCGCCTTCAGTAGCCTCCAAAATTCTAAATGAATGAAGATGGAACGCCGGAAATATTGAAAGATTCTAAAGAGCTAAAACGGAGGAGAAGGGAAGTTATTGCCCTTTTCCCTCTAGGGCTTCTTTTTTTATTCTTAACTTGGATAGAGATCCAACTTTTTGGGTACAGTCAAACTCTGCCATTTATTCATTCAATATTTTTCTTTGGTTTAGTTAATTTTAATATTGTCATTCTTTTGCTTCTTTTGTTTCTCATATTCAGAAATATCGTCAAAGTTTTTGCTGAACGACGGAGTGGGGGCGATGGTGGTTCTTTAAAGGGAAAATTGATTGCGGCATTTGTTGGATTTAGTTCCATCCCAACAATGCTAATGTTTTTGATTTCAGTATTTTATATTAATAGCAGCTTCGATAAGTGGTTTAATGAAAAAATTTCGAGTGTTTTAAAGAGTGCTCTTGAAGTCACGAATGCCTATGTTTTAACTGCAAAAAGAAAGAACTATCATTTTGCTAATGAAATTGTCGCCGATCTGGGACGGGTATCCGATGACAAAATACCAGCGCGGCTAAAGAAGCTGCGTCGACTCTATCAGCTCGACGCCGTAGAGTATTATCCCCAATTATTTTCTGAAAGAACTCTTGATGTAGCGAAGGGTGAGCTTATTCCGCAGATTCCAAGAGCTTCCCTTGAATTTTTGCAGAAAGGAATTAGCCAGAGACATGAAGGCAGTACAATTCATCAGTTTGCCGAGGGGAATTTAGTTCGGGTTATAGTCCCGATGCGAGCAGGTCGCGGAGCGCTTGTCGTATCTAGCTATATCCCAATGTCTCTTCTGTCTAGGATGGACGATATTATGGTCGCCTATGAGGATTTTCGAGATCTCAATCCCATTGAGTATCCAATAAAATCGATTTATCTTATCGTGTTGATACTGATGACTTTGGTGATTCTCTTGGCGGCGACTTGGTTTGGGTTTTACTTGGCCCGCCAGCTTTCGGTTCCGCTAGAAGAATTAGGGGATGCGACACGGAGATTGGCGAAGGGTGATTATCGCCTGGTAGAGGTCGCATCGGGTTCAGCCGAAATGAACCACCTGATCACAAGTTTTAACTCTATGACTCGACAGATTGAAGCCTCGGAAAAGGAGGTTCTTCAGACGAATCGGACACTGCAGGAAGCGCTGGAGCGCATTGATGAGCACTCTAAATATATTGAGGTCGTTCTTTCAAATGCGAGCACGGGGGTTGTTTCGGTTGATGAGGCCGGTATTGTGACCATGGTCAACAGACACGCGGAGCGACTTTTGGAGGTTGATTCTGCAAAAATAGTGGGCAAAAAGGCAAAGGATATTCTCAGCCTCGAGTACTATGGCATTTTTGATGAACTGCTTCGTACAATGAAGAAGCACAAGGCTGCAAGCATACAGAAGGAAGTGCGAATAAATGTGAAAGAAAGGTCCATTCCCTTGCAGGTGACGCTATCAATTTTGTATGACGATAATCAGCGCGAACTGGGCAAGGTGTTGGTTTTTGATGATTTGACACCGGTTTTAAGTGCTCAGAGATCAGCCGCATGGACTGAAGTCGCCAGGAGGATTGCTCATGAGATCAAGAATCCGCTGACGCCAATTAAATTGGCCGCGCAGAGGCTCAACAAGAAGTTTGCACATGAAATTGCAGATCCCGTTTTTTCTGAATCGATTCATATGATTATTGAGCAGGTGGATGGGATTAAGAATTTAGTTAACGAATTCAGTAGTTTTGCGAGAATGCCAAAATCACAGCCGGTAGTTGGAGATCTCAATCGAGTTATTCAAGATTCTCTGATTCTTTTTAAAACAGGAGATAAAGGGGATATCCTTCACTTTTTGCCGGATTTAAAATTGCCAAAATTTCGCTTTGATCCCGACCAATTGAAACGCGTGATTACCAATCTGATAGATAATGCGCTTTCAGCAACTGAACGTCTCACCCATCCGAGAGTGGAGGTGACGACAGAGTTCGACTCTGTGCTCAGGATAGTGAGAATTTCTGTGGTCGACAATGGCGAGGGAATCAATCGTCAGGTACGTGATCGTATTTTTGAACCTTATGTCACGACAAAAGGTCAAGGAACTGGATTGGGATTGGCTATCGTTAAGCGAACCATTGAAGATCACAACGGATTTATTCGTGCTCTACCAAATCCGCCGAGAGGAACAAGAATAGTCATCGAATTGCCGGTGGAGGACTTGGAAATGCCTCATCCGATGATAAAACTAGTTCTTAATAAAGAGGTTAAACAGATATGAAAAAGACATCCCCTAGGATTTTGATCATTGATGATGAAAATGCGATTTGTACCGTGCTATCCGCCTCCTTGAGGGATGAGGGGTATCAGGTTGAAACGGCAAGGGATGGATTAAGTGGTATTCAAGCTATTGGCGAATTCAAGCCAGCTGTGGTTTTGCTCGATATTTGGATGCCGGGTGAGTTGGATGGTCTTGAGGTTTTGAAGCGGGCACGAGATCAATTTCCAGGTTCTCAATATATAATTATGTCAGGTCATGGAACGATCGAAACAGCTGTTCGTGCCACTAAGCTTGGAGCTTGGGATTTTGTGGAGAAGCCACTATCGATTGATAAAATTCTAATTATCATCAAAAACATTTTGTCTTATGAGACAGAAAAGAGCGAAAAAGGACTCCTCTTGAATCGGTTGCGCAAGAATATCGCAATCATTGGCGAGAGCAAGGGGATAGTCATTCTTAAGGACATGATTGCAAGAGTAGCCCCTTCTGATTCGTGGATATTGATAGGAGGGGAAAATGGCACTGGTAAGGAGCTCGTTGCCCAGAATATTCATTATTTGAGCAAACGTGCTGGTAGGCCACTTGTTGAAGTGAATTGTGCGGCTATTCCGAAGGATTTAGTTGAAAGTGAGCTTTTCGGGTATGAAAAAGGAGCTTTCACGGGGGCTGAAGTAACGAGAAAGGGAAAATTCGATCTGGCAAATGGGGGGACCCTTTTTCTGGATGAGATTGCAGATATGAATCTAGATGCCCAAGCTAAGATTTTAAGGATTCTTCAGGAAAGGAAATTTCATCGCGTCGGCGGAAATGAGACGATCGAGGCAGATGTTCGTGTTGTGGCTGCCACGAATAAAAATTTGGAAGAAGAAATTCGAGAGGGTCGATTTCGCGAAGACCTTTATTATAGACTGAACGTGATTCCGTTTATGGTACCTCCCTTGCGTGAAAGGAGAGAGGATATTCCTGGTCTTATTCTGCATTTTGGAGACCAAATTGCTGCCCAAGGAGGTCATCGGCGGAAGATTTTTTCAGAGAAGACTCTAGAGAAAATGCAGGCTTACACTTGGCCTGGCAACGTCAGGGAACTGAGAAATTTTATTGAGAGACTCTATATTTTAACTCCTGGCGATTATGTCGAAGTTCATGATCTTCGTTTTGCAGGCATGATTGAGCGAGCTGAAAATCTTGATGGTTCGGAAGTCAATACCTTCCGCGAAGCTCGCGCCCGCTTTGAGAAGGAATTTCTCCTTAAACGGATCAGTGAGAACAAGGGAAATATCAGTAAGACGGCTGAAGTAATTGGACTGGAACGAAGCTATTTGCACCGTAAAATTAAATCCTACGGGATTGACATTTGAATCATGAAAAAAATTGATTAGCGTGGGGTGAACAGAGATGAAGTGGTCGAAATGTTTTATATTCACAAGCAAAGAAACACCAGCAGATGCTGAGATTCCAAGCCACAAGTTGATGCTTAGGGGTGGATTCATTAAAAAATTGGCGCCCGGGATTTTCACTTATGGTCCCATGGCATTGAAGTCTATTCGAAAGTTTGAACAAATTGTGAGAGAGGAACACAGCAAGTGCGGAGCTGTTGAACTGCTTATGCCGATGGTCCACCCACGGGAGTTGTGGGAAGAAACGAAGCGTTGGACAGAAATGGGTGAGGGGTTGCTGAAATTCAAAAATCGCAATGGTCAGGATTTTTGTTTGGGGGCGACGCACGAAGAGGCGGTCACGGATTACGTTCGCAAGGACGTAAAGAGTTATCGTGATTTACCTGTTACTCTATTTCAAATTCAAACCAAGTTTCGCGACGAGATTCGTCCGCGATTTGGGCTGCTTCGTGGCCGTGAATTTATTATGAAGGATGCCTACAGCTTCGATTTAACCGAAGCTCATGCCAAGAAAAGCTATCAAGTCATGTACGGAGTTTATCAAGCGATCTTTTCTCGGTTGGGTGTCAATTTTCGGATAGTGGAGGCTGATACGGGCAATATTGGAGGCAGTCTTTCTCACGAATTTCAGATTTTAGCAGATAGCGGAGAAGACCAATTGTTAGTTGCGAGTGAAGGTGATTTTGCTGCTAACATCGAAATTTGCCCAGCCGCAGATACATCTGAATCTGAATCAAGCACCGAGGCGCCTCGTCCGAAGGAAGTTTTTGAAACTCCTGGGGTGAGAACCATATCAGATCTGTCCAAGGCAACCAAAGTGCCGGAAAATCAGCTGGTCAAGACTTTGTTTTTCTCCGTGAATGACGGACTTTCAACCGAGATCAAGCCAATTGCCGTTCTGTTGCGCGGAAGTGATGAGGCCAATCCAATTAAGATAAAGAATTTACTGGGACTCAGCAATCCTCCTCCTCTATTAAGTGATGAAGAAGTGAAACTGATATCTGGTGCTCGGCCGGGTTCTTGCGGTCCTGTCGGATTGAAAATTCCAATTTATATCGATAAAGGGGTAGAGGCCTTACGGAATTACATCGTCGGGGCGAATCAAGAGGAGAGACATCTTCGGTATATCAATCATGGACGTGATTTCGAGGTCACTCGAGTCGGTGATTTGCGAATGGCAAAAGAGGGTGATCTCGCACCACAGGGACAAGGTACTTTGAAGTCTTGTCGAGGTATTGAGGTGGGTCACATCTTTTACCTTGGTACGAAGTATTCCAAGGCAATGAGTGCGAATTATTTGAACACCGAGGGAAAGCTAGCACCAATAGAAATGGGCTGTTACGGAATTGGAATTTCTCGAACAGTTCAAGCCGTTATAGAGCAAAGCCACGATAAGGATGGCATTATTTGGCCCGTTTCGATCGCTCCATATCATGTTCATATTTGTCAGTTGGATATTGGAGATCCCCTGGTTGTTGAAGCGGCCGATAAGATTTACTCGCAACTTCTCAGTGCTGGAGTAGATGTTTTGTTTGATGACAGAGATGAACGCCCAGGAGTCAAATTCAAGGACGCTGATCTTTTGGGTATGCCTTTGCGTCTGACGATTGGTGCCCGCGGTCTCCAGTCGGGAGAGATAGAAGTCGTCGATAGAAGTACAAAAGTGATTACAAAAAAGCCTCTGGGCGAAGTGTGCCTCTATGTGCAAAACTGGCTGAAAGAAAAAGGTTGGCGCCCATGTTCCGTAAATTAAACTCACCTATTTTTGTTGCTCTTGATGTCGACAACGATAAAGAAGCTTTGCATCTTGCTCGGAATATTGAGCCTTACGTCGGTGGGTTTAAAATTGGACCGCGCCTTTGTTTCCGATACGGAGCCTCGTTTATTTCTGAGCTTGCAAAGTACGGTCATGTCTTTGTTGATAATAAGTATTTTGATATTCCTAATACGATGATTCATGCCGTTCGAGCTGCTTTTGACGGGGGAGCTACTTTTGTTTCAATTCACGCACAAGCGGGAAGGGTCGCCTTGACCGAACTTGCAAAATTGGAACAGGAACTCAATAGACAAAGGCCATTTCGCTTATTAGCGGTAACTGTTTTGACTAGTTTTAATCAAGAGGATTTACCTCCAAACGCACAAGCGCAGCCCATTGCTCAACAGGTGGAGTCTTTGGCAGAGCTTTCTGTGGACTGTGGTTTGGTGGGTCTTGTCTGTTCTCCGCACGAAGTGTCACTGATGAAATCAAAATTTCCAGGCGCATTTGTATTTACCCCAGGAATTCGCTTTCAAGATGGCAAGGCTGATGATCAAAAGAGGATTATGGGGCCGAAAGAGGCTATGAAGGCAGGAGCAACAGCCTTGGTGGTGGGTCGTCCGATTGTCGAGGCTAAGGATCCGCGAGCAGCCGCCAAGCAATTTTATGAGGCGGTGATTGCAGAATGAAGAATCGGAGATTTTGTGAAGGGATCTAAAAATAAGTTTCGAACCAAAGGTTTTGAATCTGGTCGCTCCAAGACCTTTCAAAGGTCAAAACCGGTTGACGGGGGCAGGGCCTCTCAGGGACCGAAATCTCGATCGAGCGGAAGTAGCGAAGGCATTTTGAGGCGACCAGGCCGATGGGTTATCGGGATACACTCCGTCAAGGAAGTATTAAAGGTAAGACCCGAGGGTGGAGGAACTTTGGATCAAGGCAGAGAGTGTTCAAGAGCGTGCCATCGCAGAAATTGTTGAATTGGGCAAGGCCCATGGCCTGGCTCTCCATACCCCTCCGCTCAAGTCTTTTGCGCTGTTTGGTACCGGACATCAAGGAGTTGCTTGCCGGGTGTTGACAGGTCCTGAGTTGGACTGGGATGGTCTTTCGGAGAAATCACAATCTCTTATCGTTGTGCTTGATGAGCTTGAAGATCCCCAAAATCTCGGTGCCATTCTCCGAACGGCATGGCTCATGGGAGCGGAATGCCTACTGACTTCCCAAAATAGAGCGTCCGATTTGACTCCCATAGTCACAAAAATTGCCTCTGGAGGCGCGGAGCATGTTCCTGTGTTGGTTCAGGCGAGTCTTCAAAGGGCCCTAACTGTTTTGAAGGAAAAGGGATTTTGGATCTATGGCTTGGACGAGAAGGCTTCCACAGATTTATGGGAAACCTCGTTTTCGGAAAAGGTAGCCCTTGTCATTGGCTCAGAGGGGCGAGGGATAAGGTCTTCACTGAGAGGCGAATGTGATCAATTTATCAGTATTAGCCAGGTCAACAAGGGGCACAGTTATAACGCAAGCGTTGCTGCATCTTTGGCGATGGGAGAAATATGCAGACAGCAAAAAAAGCTCCAAAATATTAAGTAAATAACCTTTGACGGGGGTCCATTTTTTCAAGTAGATATGGCGCTTATGTGTCATAAATATCTCTTATTCTTGCAATTTTAGTGCTAGATAGTTATTTGTGCTGCAGGGAAGCTGGGTTAGCTCAATTGGTAGAGCAGCTGATTTGTAATCAGCAGGTTGCGGGTTCGAGTCCCATACTCAGCTCCAATTTTTTGGTTCGCGGCCAGTCCTTTGATTGAATGGTTTTGGCGGAGAGGTGCCCGAGTGGCTAAAGGGGACGGACTGTAAATCCGTTGGCTTACGTCTACGTAGGTTCGAATCCTACCCTCTCCACCAGCTTCGGTTGCAAGTTCGGAGTTGAACGGGTGATCGGCGAGCGGGAGTAGCTCAATTGGCTAGAGTATCAGCCTTCCAAGCTGAGGGTTGCGGGTTCGAGACCCGTCTCCCGCTCCAACTTTTCGCCCATGTGGCTCAGGGGTAGAGCACACCCTTGGTAAGGGTGAGGTCGTGAGTTCGAGTCTCACCATGGGCTCCACCGTGTGATGGTGAGAGATGGGCTTGAATTGAGGCGCGGAAAAAGGAGAAGTGAGAGTATTTTTAAATTTAAACACAAAGTTAAGACAGAAGCCTTAAAGATAAGAAATATGTATTTTTTGGAGATAACTTGAGTTTTTCATGCAAAAATTCTGGAACCAGGAGGAGATCTTAAAATGTCCAAAGAAAAATTTGAGCGGAATAAGCCGCACGTAAATATCGGTACCATCGGTCACGTCGACCACGGTAAAACGACTCTGACAGCAGCGATTACCAAGGTGATGTCAGAGGCATACGGAAAAGGTTCGGCCATTGCGTTCGATCAGATCGACAAGGCTCCAGAGGAGAGAGAGCGTGGTATTACCATCTCTACTTCGCATGTCGAGTATGAGAGCGCCAAGCGCCACTATGCCCACGTCGATTGCCCCGGCCACGCCGACTATGTGAAAAACATGATCACGGGAGCCGCGCAAATGGATGGAGCCATTCTAGTGGTTTCTGCCGCTGACGGTCCGATGCCTCAAACCCGCGAGCACATTCTTCTTGCTCGTCAGGTGGGAGTTCCCGCTATCGTCGTTTTCATGAATAAAGTTGACATGGTTGACGATCCTGAGCTTTTGGAACTCGTTGAGCTTGAGATCCGGGAGCTTCTCGCAAAGTATGAATTCCCTGGAGATGATATCCCAATTGTAAAAGGCTCTGCCTTGAAAGCTCTTGAGGGTGATAAAAGTGAAATCGGCGCCCCTTCGGTTATAAAACTGCTCGAGGAAGTTGATCGCTACATTCCAGAGCCTCAGCGATTGACAGAGAAGCCATTTTTGATGCCTATCGAAGATGTTTTTTCTATTTCTGGTCGAGGAACAGTGGTCACTGGTCGAATTGAGCGCGGGATCGCAAAAGTTGGAGACGAAGTTGAGATCATTGGACTTCGTCCCACCACTAAGACGACGATCACTGGAATCGAAATGTTTCGTAAGATTCTAGATGAGGGACGTGCTGGTGATAATGCGGGTCTTCTCCTTCGCGGTACGAAGAAGGAAGATGTGGAGCGAGGCCAAGTGCTTGCTATTCCAGGCACAATTACTCCGCACAAGAAATTTAAGTGTGAAGCCTATATTTTGACAAAGGAAGAGGGAGGTCGACACACTCCATTCTTTAATGGCTATCGTCCTCAGTTCTACTTCAGAACCACTGATGTGACTGGAGTCGTTACTCTTAAAGCTGGAACCGAAATGGTAATGCCAGGTGACCGAGTTGAAATGAATGTTGAATTGATTGGCCCTATCGCAATGGAGAAGGAACTTCGTTTTGCGATTCGGGAAGGTGGCCGGACTGTTGGCGCAGGTGTGGTAACTGAGGTTGTTGAGTAGTTTTTTAATAAATTGAAGTGTGCATTTAGGGACCTTTTCAAGAGGGTCCCTAAATGTTTTCGGAGGGTAGTAGCTCTAATTGGTAGAGCGGCGGACTCCAAATCCGTAGGTTGTAGGTTCGAATCCTACCTACCCTGCCAAATGATGAGAGCATGGCGGTGGAACGTGGAAAAGCAGAATAAAAAGATACTATCTGTCTCTTTTATTGCGATGGCATTTGTTGTTGCCCTAGTGGTTGATGTGGTCCTGGAATCACTGGCTGCATCATTTGGCGCTGTGGCACGAATAAGATCTATAGATCTTGTGTCTCATGGTTTGCCCATTTCGGTCGGACTTTTGACTTTTCTTTTTTTGCAGTTCAATAAGAAAGTATTGTTGTGGGGTGACGAGGTGGTCGTTGAGATTCGCAAGGTTGTGTGGCCCTCACGGCGGGATACGACAGCGATGACAATTGTAACCTGCGTTATGTTGGTGATTTCGGGCATCCTTTTGGGTGTGTTTGATTTTGTTGCAGGAAACTTGATCAAAATGATTCTTAACTGATGGGGAACTAGAAGTGGATAAGAAGTGGTACATAGTCAATACCCATACCGGGTGCGAAGCAACTGCCAAGGCCTCAATTGAGAAGCGAATTAAGGATTTGGCGAAGGCAGAACTCTTTGGTGAGATACTTATCCCATCGGAAAATGTTGTTGAGTTGGTTAAGGGAAAGAAGGCGACTCGTTCGCGTAAATTTTTTCCTGGGTATATTTTTGTGAATATGAGCCTGAATGATGAGACTTGGCATTTAGTGAAGGGATCGGCAAAGGTCACTGGGTTTGTCGGAGGAAGCTCAAAGAGTCTTCGTCCTCCCGAAGTTCCGGAGGCTGAAGTGCTTCGAATCGCTCGTCAAATTGAGACGGGTGTTGAAAAGGCAAAGCCGAGAGTTTCCTTTGATCCCGGTGAATCTGTGACAGTTATTGATGGTCCTTTTAGTAATTTTAACGGGACGATAGAAGAAGTGAATGAGGAGAAAGGAAAGGTCAAAGTGCTGGTCAGCATTTTTGGTCGCCCGACTCCGGTTGAATTGGATTATATTCAGGTTGAAAAGGCCTGATGAAGTTAGATTAGAATTTTTTATTAACAATCCTCAAATGCAGGAGCGGGAAGATGGCAAAAAAAGTTACAGGCCAAATTAAGTTGCAGATTCCGGCAGGGAAAGCCAATCCGGCTCCTCCCGTTGGACCGGCGCTCGGACAGCACGGGGTTAACATCATGGAGTTCTGTAAGCAGTTTAATGCGAAGACGCAGAAATCCGGTGATACAGTTATCCCTGTCATTATTACGGTATACCAGGACCGGTCTTTTAGTTTTATCACTAAAACTCCCCCAGTTTCCGTTCTTTTGAAAAAGGCAGCCAAGTTGACGAGTGGGTCAAAGATGCCACAAAAGGAGAAGGTTGGGAATGTAACCATGGCTCAGATTAAAGAAATCGCTGAGATAAAAATACCAGATCTGAACTGTATGACAGTTGAATCTGCGATGTCTCAAATTATTGGAACAGCGAAGAGCATGGGCTTAGAAGTTAAATAGGCGGAGGTGAGTGATGTCTAAAAGAGGAAAAATTTATAACGAATCTAGGAAGAAGGTTGACCCCGCTTTTCGCTACACGATGGCAGAGGCGTTTAAGCTGGTTGTTGATACAGCCAAGGCAAAATTTGATGAGTCAATCGATGTTGCTGTTAAGCTGGGCGTTGATCCCAAACAGTCAGATCAGCAAGTTCGGGGAGCGGTATCCCTGCCTCATGGTCTTGGAAAGACTGTTCGAGTGATCGTTTTTGCCAAAGGCGCTAAGGAGCAAGAGGCGAAGGATGCAGGTGCTGACTTTGTCGGAGCAGAGGACTTGGTTGAAAAAATTCAAGGGGGCTGGCTTGAGTTTGATAAATGCTTGGCGACTCCCGATATGATGGCTACGGTTTCCAAGGTTGCCAAGGTTCTGGGGCCAAGAGGTTTGATGCCAAATCCAAAGGTAGGAACGGTAACAATGGCAGTAGGTGCCGCCGTGACTGCTGAGAAAAAGGGAAAGTTGGCATTTAGAGTCGATAAGGCGGGGATTGTTCACGCGTCCATTGGCAGGAAGGCTATGGGAGTTGACAATTTGCGAGAAAATTATGTGGCCTTTATGCAGACTTTATTGAAGTCAAAGCCCGCTTCCAGCAAGGGCAATTATTTGCGTGGAATCACTGTTTCATCTACGATGGGACCAGGGGTTCGCATGGATGTCCCTGAGGCGCAGGCATTGGTATAGAGTTGTTTTGAGTTGAGTTGAGAAAATTATTATAAACCGTTCGCAGTCAGAGACAGTGGGAGCTACGGCTTAATTGGGATATCCCTTTCCTGCCTAGACAAGCGAGTGAAGGTCGATTGAGCATGATTTGCCGGGCCTCTCTTTGTTAACTGATGTGCGGCCTAAACTAATGGAAGGGAGAATAGAACCGTATGATGACCAAAGCCGAAAAGGCGCAGGAAATCTCTCAAATATCTGAGCGGTTCACCAGAGCCAAAGCTGCGTTTCTGATCGATTTCAAGGGAATGTCCGTTGAAAAGGTTACGGATTTACGAAAGCAGCTGTACCCCGTCAAATCTGAGATGAGGGTGGTTCGTAATACGTTGGCACGTAGAGCCCTAATGGATCACCCACAATCGGAGTCTGCATTAAAAGACGAGTTTGTGGGTACCAACGCCATTGTTTTTGCTTACGAGGACGCATCGGCTTCGGCCAAGTTGCTTGCTGAGTTTGCAAAAAAGGTGGAAGAGCTACAGGTCAAGTCAGGTGTTATGGATGGAAAAGCTCTAGACGAGGCCAAAATTAAGTATTTGGCTACCTTGCCATCAAAAGACCAGTTACGTGCACAATTGTTGGGTACGTTACAGGCTCCGATGGCCAAGTTTGTCAGAACTTTGGAGGCTGTGCCTGGTGGATTTGCGCGTGTATTGAGCGCCTATAACGATAAACGAAGTGAATAGAGTTAGTTTTTTATTTCATGAATTGAATGAATTTTTTTGGAGGATAGAATGGCACTGAATAAAGAAGAAGTAGTGGATTTTTTGTCGAATATGCCAGTGATTGAATTGGCTGAGATGATTAAAACTTTAGAGGACAAGTGGGGCGTAAGCGCTGCAGCTCCTGCTGCTGTTGCGGTAGCGGCTGGTCCGGGCGCGGCAGCTGTAGAAGAAAAAACAGAATTTGATGTGATTCTTGCAAATGCAGGCGCCAATAAAATTAATGTGATCAAGGAAGTGCGCGCTCTGACAGGTCTTGGTCTGAAAGAAGCAAAAGACCTAGTTGAGGGAGCTCCAAAGGCAGTTAAGGAAGGCATTTCTAAAGATGAAGCCAATAAAATTAAAGAGGCATTGGTCAAAGCTGGTGCCACGGTTGAAGTGAAGTAGTTAAGTTTTACATGAGATAGTGACAGAGTTCGCCTGAGCTCTGTCACTTTGACGGTGTAGATCTAGGGGCAGAGAGATCGTTTAGTTTTAGTCGAGAAGAAAGAAGGAGAATGAATGGGCAACACGCCAATAACAGCATCTAACGTGCGGATGAGACGTAGTTATGCTAGGACCCAGGGCCTGATTGATATTCCCAATCTAATTGAACTTCAAAAGAAATCCTATGAGGAATTTTTACAGAAGGATGTCGATCCTGATCGACGTGACGTGGCAGGACTTAATGGAGTATTTAAGTCTGTATTTCCCATTTCAGATTTTAACAATACGGCCAGCTTAGAGTTTGTATCCTATACTCTTGAGCCCCCAAAGTACGACGTAGATGAGTGTCGTCAGCGGGGAATGACTTATGCTGCGCCGATAAAGGTGACACTGAGGCTTATCGTTTTTGATGTTGATGAAGAGACCGAAGCGCGCAGTATTCGTGATGTGAAAGAACAAGAGGTTTATCTGGGTGAAATTCCCCTGATGACCGCTAACGGTTCTTTTATTATCAACGGTACGGAGCGGGTTGTTGTCAGTCAGCTTCATCGTTCGCCTGGTGTCTTTTTCGACCATGATGGCGGAAAGAATAGTGCAAACGCAAAATTTATCTATTCAGCCCGTGTTATTCCCTATCGTGGATCTTGGCTTGATTTTGAGTTTGACCAAAAAGATCTCATATACGTTCGCATTGATCGTCGTCGTAAATTTCCTGTGACGGTTTTGCTGAAGGCGTTGGGATACACGACAGAAAATCTTCTCGAGATGTTCTACGATTTGGTGGATGTTCGCAGAGCCAAAGACGGAAAGTACTATAGAGGCTTGGATATTGAGAAGATGGCTGGCCAAAGAGCTCTGTCCGATATCATTGATCCAAAATCAGGTGAGGTTTTGGTCAAGGCGGGACGTCGGATTATTCGTGCGGCTGTAAAAAAAGTTCAGCAGATGAAGATCACTGAGATTGAGATTTCCCGCGAAGATCTGGAAGGTAAGGTCATTGCTAAACCCATTATCGATGAATCAACTGGTGAGATTATTGCTGATGCGAATAATGAAATGTCAGTGGACGTCCTCGATCGGGCTCACGAGGCCGGCATAGCCAATTTTAAGATGATCTTTTTTGATGGTCTTGCTGTTGGTCCATTTTTGCGCAATACCCTTTTGATCGATAAGGTTGTCACTCGAGAAGAGTCATTGCTTGAAATTTATAAACGTCTGCGTCCGGGAGAGCCTCCTACTGGGGAAGCTTCAGAAAACCTATTTAGAAGGCTATTTTTTGATCCTGAGACCTACGACCTTAGCGAAGTTGGGCGATTGAAGATCAATCATCGATTTAGTATTCCTTTTGAAGAGTGTCCGGTAGATCATCGCACACTGACCAAGAAGGACATCCTCAGCGTCGTACAAACTTTAGTTGAGTTAAAAAATGGTCAAGGTCGAATCGATGATATTGATCACCTTGGAAATCGTCGAGTGCGGTCAGTGGGAGAGCTTCTCGAAAATCAATATCGGATAGGCTTAGTTCGGATGGAAAGAGCCATCCGTGAGCGCATGAGTTTGCAGGACGTAGAGTCCATGATGCCTCATGACCTCGTCAATGCCAAACCTGTGAATGCGGTTGTGAAGGAATTTTTTGGTTCCAGTCAGCTTTCGCAATTTATGGATCAAACAAATCCGCTTTCTGAAATCACTCACAAGCGTCGACTATCGGCACTTGGACCGGGCGGTCTGACTAGGGACCGAGCTGGGTTTGAGGTTCGTGACGTTCATCCAACCCATTACGGGCGAATCTGTCCTATTGAAACTCCAGAGGGTCCAAATATTGGATTGATTGCCTCGCTAGCGACCTATGCTAGAATTAACAACTACGGATTTATCGAGACCCCCTATCGGAAAGTTGAAAAGGGAGAGGTTTCAAAAGACATTTCATACATGTCCGCTCTCGAGGAACAAGGTCATTTTGTTGCTCAGGCAGGGGCCTTTGTCGGACCACAGACTGTATTCGGTGAGAATTACACAGTGCGAGTCAATGGTGAGTATGAACTCGTAGAAAAAGACAAAGTCAGTCTGATGGACGTTTCTCCAAGCCAGCTCGTTTCTATTGCAGCCTCTCTTATTCCATTTCTCGAACATGATGATGCCAATCGCGCGCTCATGGGTTCGAACATGCAGAGACAGGCAGTACCGCTCTTGAGGGCACGAGCTCCACTTGTTGGAACAGGGGTCGAGCACTACGTGGCACGAGATTCGGGAACGAGTGTCGTATGTACGAATGATGGTATTGTTGAGGGTGTGGATGCTGGTCGCATTGTGGTTCGTCGCTTTGCTAAAGGCGGAGAACTCGGTGCTAACGTAGATATCTATAATCTGACCAAGTATCAAAGAACCAATCAAAATACTTGTTTCAATCAAAAGCCAATTGTGAATTCCGGTGACCGGGTAAAACGTGGGGATGTCATTGCTGATGGGCCTTCTACTGAGTTAGGTGAATTGGCGCTTGGGCAGAACATCGTTGTCGCGTTTACTCCATGGATGGGCTACAACTTTGAAGATTCTATTTTGATATCGGAAAAACTTCTAAAGGAAGATACTTATACCTCAATTCACATCGAAGAATTCGAGTGCGTGGCTCGAGACACGAAGCTTGGCAAGGAAGAAATCACGCGGGATATCGCCAATGTTGGTGACGAAGCGCTGAAAGACCTTGATACGAGCGGAATTATTCGCATTGGTGCGGAAGTGGGGCCGGGCGATATTCTGGTGGGCAAAGTAACTCCGAAGGGCGAGACTCAGCTTTCACCAGAAGAGAAACTTCTTCGTGCGATTTTTGGAGAGAAGGCAGGAGATGTCCGCGACACCTCTTTGCGTGTTCCTTCAGGCGTGTTTGGAACGGTCATTGATGCGCAGGTTTACAGCCGCGAGGGTGCTGACCGCGATGAGCGTCTTCAGTTAATCATCGAGGACAAGCGTAAGAAGTTGGAAAAGGATTTTGATGTCGAGCAGAATGTGATTCGTTTGAACGCTCTCGATAAATTAAAAAGTCTTTTGGTAGGGAAGAAAACCACGGGAGTTCTGCTCAACGAAGATGGGTCGGTCAAGCTTCTTTCTAAGGGACAGGAAATCACAAACGAAGATCTGGAGACGATTCCATTCGAGTTGTTAGCGTATATTCCCCTAGAGACCGAGATTGAATACCAGTGCACACGCACTGTGGATTCGGCTCGTAATCAACTTGAGGCTATTAAGATGGTCTTTAATGAAAAGATCGATCGTCTCAAGAAGGGTGATGAGCTGCCTCCCGGTGTGATCAAGATGGTTAAAGTTTATATCGCAATTAAACGAAAACTTCAGGTCGGTGATAAATTTGCCGGTCGTCACGGTAATAAGGGTGTTGTCTCTAAGGTTTTGCCTGAAGAAGACATGCCGTTCTTGGCGGATGGAACTCCGGTGGACATGGTTCTTAATCCCCTTGGAGTACCTTCCAGGATGAATATTGGGCAGATCCTTGAAGTGCATTTGGGATGGGCGGCGCATTCTCTTGGGACTCAAATAGGAGAGGCGATCTAGCAATATAACCAAAGCGCTGAGAAGGCTCGTGCGGTTCTAAAGAAGATCTATGAGTTACCTGAGATTACCCGAAAAATTGATGAGGCGGATGAGGCTTCGTTGAAGAAAATGACGAAGAGGCTGACTCGTGGAGTCCACGTGGCTACTCCCGTTTTCGATGGTGCAAAGGAGAAGGATGTTAAGGACTTCTTGGAGAAGGCAAATCTGCCCCTCAATGGTCAGACAGTTTTGTTTGATGGAAGATCTGGAGAGCCTTTTCAAACTCCAGTCACCGTGGGTGTGATGTATATGCTGAAGCTTCACCATCTGGTTGAAGAGAAGATTCATGCTCGATCTATTGGACCCTACTCTTTGGTGTCGCAACAGCCTTTGGGAGGAAAAGCTCAGTTCGGAGGTCAGCGACTTGGGGAGATGGAAGTGTGGGCGATTGAAGCTTATGGAGCCGCCTACTCACTTCAAGAATTTCTAACAGTGAAGTCAGATGACGTTGCGGGCCGGACACGAATGTACGAAAGTATCGTGAAGGGTGAGAACGTTTTGGAACCTGGCCTACCTGAATCTTTCAATGTATTGGTGAAAGAGTTGCAGAGTTTAGCGCTCAATGTTGAGCTCATTGAATCCGACATATTGACTGAAAAACCCCACAATACTGTTGAGCAGTAAGGAAAGGGATTGAACCTTGAAAGACTTATTGAATTTTTTTGACAAACCGAAAGATCCGCTCTCGTTTGATTCTGTTCGTATTTCTTTGGCCTCTCCCGAGATGATTCGGGAATGGTCTCATGGCGAGGTCAAGAAGCCTGAGACGATAAACTATCGGACCTTTAAACCGGAACGGGATGGTCTTTTTTGCGCCAAAATTTTCGGGCCTATAAAGGATTATGAGTGCCTCTGCGGCAAGTACAAGAGAATGAAGTATCGTGGGGTTATCTGTGAAAAGTGTGGGGTAGAAGTCACGCAGAGCAAGGTACGCCGAGAGCGAATGGGCCACATCGAGTTGGCAACGCCAGTTGCGCATATTTGGTTTTTGCGGTCGCTTCCAAGCCGTATCGGAAATCTCTTAGATCTTTCGCTCAAAGAGGTAGAACGAATTCTCTACTGTGAGGCTTATGTCGTTCTTGATCCGCAGGACACAAGTCTCGAAGAGTATCAGATTTTGTCTGAGGAAGCTTATCAGAATGCGTTGAACGAATTCGGTCCCAATTTTAAGGCAGGGATGGGCGGAGAAGCCGTTCGAGAAATGCTTCGTAAGGTCGATTCTGACTATTTGTCGCGGAAACTTCGTTTAGACATGAAGGAAACGAAGTCAGACGCTCAAATCAAGAAGCTGACAAAAAGATTGAAAGTGGTGGAGGCATTTAAGGGGTCTACAAATCATCCCGAATGGATGATGTTGGAGTCACTTCCTGTGATTCCCCCAGACCTGCGCCCCCTTGTGCCCCTGGATGGAGGTCGATTTGCAACGTCTGACCTGAATGATCTCTATCGTCGAGTGATCAATCGAAATAATCGGCTTAAGCGCCTTCAAGAGTTAAATGCGCCTGACATTATTATTCGCAATGAAAAGCGGATGCTTCAGGAATCAGTCGATGCTCTTTTGGATAATGGTCGACGCGGAAAAACTTTTACTGGACCGAATAAGCGTCCACTCCGATCTTTGAGTGATATGCTCAAAGGAAAACAAGGGCGTTTTCGGCAAAACCTTCTTGGAAAACGTGTCGACTACTCGGGTCGTTCTGTTATCGTTGTAGGTCCTACATTGAAACTTCACCAATGTGGTCTGCCCAAGAAAATGGCTCTCGAGTTGTTTAAACCATTTGTTTACAACAAACTCGAGGAGCGTGGCTTAGCGAGCACCATTAAGCAGGCAAAGAAGTTAGTTGAACAAGAAACAGTCGAGGTATGGGATATTCTTTCGGACTGTGTGAAGGAACATCCTGTCCTTTTGAATCGAGCACCCACTCTGCACCGGCTTGGTATACAGGCTTTCGAACCAGTTCTGCACGAAGGAAAGGCTATTCAGCTTCACCCCTTGGTGTGTACGGCTTTTAATGCGGATTTCGATGGTGATCAGATGGCTGTGCATGTGCCACTCTCAGTTGAAGCTCAGGTTGAGGCCCGAGTTTTAATGATGTCAACAAACAACGTTCTCAGTCCAGCTAACGGTAAGCCTATTATCAATCCATCACAGGATATTGTTTTGGGAATATACTGGATGACGCGCAGCAAACCGGGAGCAAAGGGAACTGGTAAGATCTTCAGCAATGTTCAGGACGTTCTCTATGCCTTTGATACTGGTATTGTTGACCTTCAGGCTGCAATCAAAAGTCGTATTTTGGGTAAGGTGGAAGAGACAACTGTTGGTCGCGCCATCTTGTCCGATATATTGCCAAAAGGTGTTCCCTTCTCGCTTGTCAACCGTGTGATGAACAAGAAGGCTATTGCTGAATTAATTGATAAGTCTTTTAGGATGGCCGGCGCAAAATCGACCGTCATACTGGCTGATAGAATTATGGAGATGGGTTTCCGATATTCGACACTGGCTGGAATATCGATATGTATTGATGATCTCGTGATCCCCAAAGGTAAAACGCCGATTCTCAAGGATGCGGAGCAAGCTGTGTCAGAGATTCGGCAGCAGTACGACGAAGGCTTGATCACTGATGGTGAGCGCTACAATAAGGTCGTCGATATTTGGGCCCAAGCCGGCGACAAAGTAGCCAAAGAGATGATGGCTAACTTGGAAAAAGACAAATTTCAAGTTGATGGCAAAGAAGTTGAGAGTGCGAGTTTCAATCCCATCTTTGTGATGGCTGACTCTGGAGCCCGAGGCTCTGCAGCGCAGATTCGTCAGTTGGCAGGTATGCGGGGATTGATGGCAAAACCTTCGGGCGAGATTATTGAAACACCGATCACAGCTAACTTCCGCGAAGGATTGACGGTTCTTCAGTACTTCATTTCGACTCACGGAGCACGTAAAGGCTTGGCGGATACGGCCCTTAAAACAGCGAACTCAGGGTATCTGACTCGCCGTCTCGTCGATGTGGCTCAGGACGTGATTACAACAGAAATCGATTGTGGAACAACAGATGGCATGACAGTTCGGCCTCTTCTTGAAGGGGGCGAGGTGATCCAACCTCTAGGTGACAGGATTCTCGGTAGGGTTGCGTTGGAAGATATCGTTGATCCTTTTACGGACGAGGTCATTGCCAATGCCAGCGAAGAGCTGACTGAGGATATTGTTAAAAAAATTGAGGATGCCGGTTTAGAGAGTGTGAAGATTCGATCTGTGCTCACTTGTCGAACACAACGTGGAATTTGTGTAAAGTGTTACGGTCGTGATCTGGCTCGCGGCGCCACTGTTAATCTGGGCGAGGCAACTGGAATTATCGCAGCCCAATCCATTGGGGAACCAGGAACTCAACTGACAATGAGGACATTCCATTTGGGTGGTACAGCATCTCGCGCCGTAGAGCAGTCAGTTCATACCGCTCGCTATGATGGAAGGCTCAAAATAGAGGGAGTTCAGGTTGTTGAGAACCGAAAGAAACTTCTCACTGTTATGAATCGCAATGGTGATGCGATTATTGTGGATGACTCGGGTCGTGAGCGTGAGAAATTTAAGCTTGTCTATGGTTCAGTGATGAACTTCAAAGAAGGAGATGTCATCAAAAAGGGTGACGTTCTTGCCGAGTGGGATCCATACTCAAATCCGATCATTGCAGATATTAGCGCAGTGATTAAATTTCAGGATATCGAAGAGGGTGTCACTATGGCCGAACAGGTCGACCCAGTGACAGGCTTTGCCACAAAAGTAATCACGGATTCTAAGTCTGGTGACAACAAGCCGACTGTCTATCTGATGGGTCCCAAGGGCGAATCACTCAACTTGCCAGGCAGAAATATTCCAGCTCGTTATGTCATACCCGTAGGAGCTCAGCTCCTTGTGACGGATGGAGAGGACATTCATGCCGGCGATGTGGTCGCCAAAATCCATCGGGAGACAACAAAAACCCGTGATATCACGGGAGGTTTACCACGTGTGGCTGAATTGTTTGAAGCTCGCAAACCTAAGGAAAGCGCGATTATTTCCGAAATTGACGGGTACGTCACTTTTGGGAAGGATGTTAAGGGCAAGCAGCGTGTGATCGTGACCCCTGAGATCGGTGAACAAAAGGAATATTTAATTCCCAAAGGGAAGCACGTTGCAGTTCGTGAAGGCGAATTCCTCAAGGCCGGAGAGGCTTTGATGGATGGACCCACAAATCCTCATGATATCTTGAGAGTCTTAGGAGACAAAGAGCTTGCGGCATATCTTGTGAATGAGATCCAGGAAGTTTACCGGCTTCAGGGTGTCGGAATCAATGATAAACACATCGAGGTGATCGTTCGCCAGATGATGAGGAAAGTTGAAGTCACTGATCCGGGCGATTCTTGTTTCTTAGTGGGCGAGCAGGTTGAGAAATATCAATTTGAAAAAGAAAATGGCCGTGTGATTGGTGTCGGTGGACAGCCGGCGATTGCTGATCCTCTCTTGCTTGGAATAACTAAGGTTTCGCTGAGTACAGAGTCGTGGATTTCTGCTGCTTCGTTCCAGGAAACAACAAAGGTATTAACGGATGCGGCAGTTAACGGTAAGACAGACCTGCTACGTGGATTGAAAGAGAATATTATCATGGGCCGCCTTATTCCTGCTGGTACGGGCATATCATCTTACAAGCGATGGAAGGTCATCGTTGATGATAGAGCCAATGACTCGGTATCCTCCTCTCTTCCCGGTGGTATGCCTGGAATGTCGTCGAGTCGTGCAATGAGTTTGAATTCATAGCAGTGGGAGAAGCGTCAATGTTTGATGTTTCTCTCTGAATTTAGTGGTGTTTAGGTAATTTCGGTTGACGGATGAGGTCGAGTTTCGGTAGCTTTCGGGTTTTGTTACGGGAAACCCTTTGTGTTATTGAACGAGACCTAAATTATTAGAATAACAGGGCTATTCCATTTGATGGTTTTTAGAGGTACAGATGCCAACGATTAATCAGTTGATTCGCGGTGAGCGAAGAGCTCAGAAGAACAAATCCAAGTCTCCAGCATTGACCAGCTGTCCTCAGCGGCGGGGCGTATGCACTCGGGTTTTCACTACAACCCCAAAAAAGCCGAACTCGGCCCTCCGTAAGGTGGCTCGTGTCCGCCTTTCGAACGGATTCGAGGTGAACTCCTATATTCCTGGGGTTGGCCACAATTTGCAAGAGCACTCGGTGGTACTTATTCGGGGAGGCAGGGTAAAGGATCTTCCTGGGGTTCGTTACCACATTGTTCGCGGTGTTTTAGATACTCAGGGAGTAGCAAACAGAAAACAGAGCCGGTCTAAGTACGGCGCAAAACGACCCAAAGCTTAAAATTTAAAATAAGGAAGACTCAAGATATGTCACGTCGCAAAAGCAGTTATAAGCGCGAAGTAGCCCCAGATCCAGTGTTCAACGATGTTCTCGTTTCAAAGTTTGTAAATAAATTGATGGACAGTGGGAACAAAAGTACGGCTCAGGGAATTTTATATTCTGCTTTCGAGGAGCTGCGAAATAAAATCTCTGGAGAGGAACCCCTTACTGTTTTCAAAAAGGCGGTTGAAAATTGCAAGCCGTCTCTGGAAGTTCGTTCTCGTCGTGTTGGAGGTGCCACTTATCAGGTGCCTGTTGACGTTCGTCCTTCTCGTCGAGCGACACTTTCTATGCGATGGATAGTTGAGTACGCACGTGAGCGCGGTGAAAAAACGATGGCTCTGCGTTTGGCTGCAGAATTCAATGAAGCCTATAATAACCGCGGTAATGCCATCAAAAAGAAGGATGACGTGCATCGAATGGCGGAGGCCAATAAGGCATTCTCTCACTATAACTGGTAGGTTTCTGCTAGGAAGAGATACAAACAAAGCATGCGAGAGAGAGAGCCACAGAAGGTCGAGGATCTTAGGTATACCCGAAATATCGGCATCATGGCTCATATTGATGCCGGTAAAACGACTACGACCGAACGAATTCTTTATTACACCGGAAAAAGTCATAAGATCGGAGAAGTCCATGATGGTGATGCCACCATGGATTGGATGGAGCAGGAGCAAGAGCGTGGAATCACGATAACAGCGGCTGCTACGACTTGTTTCTGGGCAGATCATCGAATCAACATCATCGATACTCCGGGGCACGTCGACTTTACGATTGAAGTAGAGAGATCTCTTCGCGTCTTGGATGGAGCAATTGCTGTGTTTGACGGGGTCAACGGTGTTGAACCACAGTCAGAGACGGTTTGGAGACAAGCAGACAAGTATAGAGTTCCAAGGATTTGCTTTATCAATAAAATGGACAGGGTAGGTGCGGACTTTTCTATGAGCCTGGGGACCATTCGGCAAAGACTTGGCGGGAATCCCATCGCAATACAAATGCCAATAGGTTGCGAAGATAAGTTTCAGGGAATCGTTGATCTGTTTTCGATGAAGGCACTCATCTGGAGGGACGGCGGCTTAGGAGAGTCCTATCTTGTCGAGGAGATTCCAGTTGATCTGAGAAGCCAGGCTTCTGTTTGGCGAGATCAGATGATTGAGCAAATCGCAGAAATTGATGATTCATTGACTGAGAAGTATTTGGAAGCGCAGGAAATCTCAGAAGCTGAACTGCAGGCCGCCTTGCGTAAGGGAACCATTGGGTTGAAGGCCGTGCCCGTCCTTTGTGGTTCTGCCTTCCGAAACAAAGGTGTTCAGCCGCTTTTGGATGCCGTTATAGCATTTTTGCCGAGTCCATTGGACGTGCCCGCAATAGAAGGTTTTGACCCTGATAACGAAAGCAAAGTGATTATCTGCAAGACAGGATTTGATGAGCCTGTTGCCTCTTTGGCCTTTAAGGTTGCTTCAGATGCTTTTGCGGGCTCGATGACTTTCGTACGTGTGTATTCTGGTGAAATCAAGCAGGGTACGGCCTTGCTAAATCCAAGGGAAAACAAGAAGGAGCGCATTCAGCGAATCGTGAGATTGCATGCGAATTCCCGAGAGGAAGTGAACTCTCTTAAAGCGGGCGACATTGGAGCAATTATCGGTCTCAAGCTGACGATTACTGGCGATACCTTGTGTGATTCTCGGCATCCAGTTGTTTTGGAGTCGATCCAGTTTCCGGAGCCGGTGATCGCTGTCGCTATCGAAGCTCGTACGACGTCTGATCAGGAAAAGATGATGGAGGCCTTGGCGCGCCTACAGCGAGAGGATCCCTCTTGTCGAGTTAAGACAGACTTGGAAACCGGCCAAATATTGCTTTCCGGGATGGGCGAGCTCCATCTCGAGATTTTAGTTGATCGACTCTTGAGAGAACATAAAATTCAGGCCAGTGTGGGCAAACCTCAAGTGGCCTTCCGCGAGACGATCTTGTCCAGTGGGTCGGGAGAGGGTGTTTTTGACCGCGAAATCGGAGGACAGCACCAATTCGGCAAGGTGCACCTAAAAATCGAACCTCAGGAGCGTGGGCAAGGCTTTGCCTTTTCTCACTCCATGGGCAAAGATTTTCCAAAAGGTCTGCTTCAGGCGGTTGAAAAAGGAACTCGCGATGCCGCGGAAGTTGGAGTTATTGCTGGCTATCAACTTGTTGATGTTCGCGTTGTCTTCGATGCTGCCGAACTCAGAGACAAGGAATCCACGGAGATGGCCTTTCGAGTGGCTGCCGCAAATGCTTTTAGAGAGGCGTTGAGACTAGTAAAGTCTCAAATATTAGAACCTATTTTTCGATTGGAAATCATCACGCCAGACGATTTTGTAGGGAATGTTATTGGTGATCTCAATTCTCGTCGTGGTAAAGTCCACAGCATTGCTCCTCGATCGGGAAGTCAGATCATTCGTGCCGAAGCCCCATTGATGTCCCTATTTGGTTACGCGACGGACCTGAGGTCCTTAACTCAGGGTAGAGCCAGCTTCAGTATGGAATTTGAGCAGTATTCTCCTGTTCCTCCAAAGGTTGAGAAGGAAATCCTTCAGGGATTAGGGCGATAATAACTGCTCTCAATTTATCAGAGAGCACCCTTGCCAAAACACATTGAACATTTCTCTTTATTTTCTTTGACAAGGACTCCGACCAGAATGCATACTCGCCGACTTGCAGCCCCGTATTTCTTGGGTCTTACTGTTCTAAGTCGCTGAAATCAATTGGATTCAAAGCGATACTGGAAAGAGGATGACTTCTGGGTACGTGGTTTTTTTGTCTTTTCAAACGTTAGTTTGTTGAGTCTTCAGCCAAACGAGAGATTTATGCAGAGTCAAAAAATTCGTATTCGACTGAGAGCCTTCGATCACAAGTTGTTAGATCAATCTACTCGAGAGATTGTCGACACGGCACGCAGAACAGGTGCGCGCGTTGCCGGCCCGATCCCTCTTCCAACGGGAATCAATCGTTACACTGTTTTGCGCTCTCCTCACGTTGACAAGAAATCTCGCGAGCAATTTGAAATTCGAACGCACAAACGTCTGCTTGATATTCTTGAGCCCACGCAGCAGACGATTGATCAATTGATGAAATTAGATTTGTCTGCCGGTGTTGATGTAGAGATTAAGCTCTCAGCTGAGTAAACGTAAAACGGAGTTAAATGATGAGCGACGAAGCCGAAAAAACAAATGAACAGCAAAAGGGTAAAACCGTCAAACTCGGTGGCCTTTATGCCTTTAAACTTGGGATGTCGACATTGTTTCATGAGGGACAAGCCGTACCAGTTACAGTTCTTGAGTATCGTCCCTGGGTAGTATCTCAGTTGAAGACGAAAGAGAAAGATGGTTATGAGGCTGTCCAAATCGCCTGTACTCCGAAGCGCGCTTCCAGAGGAACTAAAGCACAAGCAGGACATTTAAGTAAGAGCGGTTTTGAGAATGGTGCTCAATACGTTCGAGAGGTGCGTCAGGCTCTTCCCGAGGGAGTTGAAGTTGGTCAAAATATTGATATTGCTAGTTTGGTGACTGGAGATATCATAAAGGTCACGGGTCTCTCTAAGGGACGTGGTTTTGCTGGTGTCGTTAAGCGCTGGCATTTCGCTGGGGGACCAGCTTCACATGGTTCGACGACTCACCGTAGGCCGGGATCGATCGGTAACAACAAAGAGCCAGCTCGTGTTATGCCTGGAAAGCGAATGGCTGGTCATTTTGGTAATGAAACAGCAACGACGATGAATATGAAAGTGATTGAAGTTATTCCTGAGAAGGGTGTCCTTATGGTTAAGGGTGCCGTGCCGGGGGCTCGCAATTCAATTGTTAAGTTGGTGAAAGTTTAAATATGGCAACTGTAGAAGTAGTGAACTGGAATAAGAAAAAAGTTGGAACTGTTGAGCTTGCTTCATCTGTCTTTGAGGCGCCGATTCGGAAGGATATCTTGCACGAGGTTGTGAAGTGGCAGTTGGCGAGTCGCCGTCAAGGGACTCATAAGGCGAAGACTCGTAGCGAGGTGAGTGGCGGTGGTAAAAAGCCATTTAAGCAAAAAGGCACAGGAAACGCTCGGCAGGGTTCCAGCCGTTCTCCTTTGATGCCAGGTGGGGGGATCCTCTTTGGTCCAACTCCACGTGACTACTCTTATACCTTGCCAAAAAAAGTGAAGCAGATCGGACTTCGTTCGGCACTTTCGTTTTTGCTGAAAGAAGGCCGTTTGACTGTAGTTGAGGATATGACTTCGGCGGCAGGAAAAACGAATGAACTTGCGAAGCGGCTTAAAGAGTTTGGTGTCGAAAAGCTCGTATTGATTTCGGGGCATAAGGACGAAGCTTTCTCTCGAGCTGTACGTAATCTTCCAAAGGCGATCTACTATGGGCCAGAGGGGCTCAATGTCTTTGACCTTCTGAAGCATGATTACGCCATTATAACTCAGGATGCGGTGTCTAAAATCACTGCTCGCTGTGGCTTGGAGAGCTGAGTATGTATCATTTGATTAAGAGACCAATTGTTACGGAGAAGAACAGCCGTTTGAACGAAAGTGGTGTTTACGTTTTTGAGGTGGATAAAGTCTCCACAAAAGCTCAGATTCGCCAAGCGGTAGAGAAAGCCTTTAGAGTGAAAGTTGATTCCGTTAGGACGGCGGTATGCAGGGGGCGATCTCGGCGCACTAAGCTTGGACATGGACGCGTTCAATATTGGAAAAAGGCCTTGGTGAAGCTTTCTCCGGGCGAGAAAATCACATTGTTTGAGGGAGCATAGAGATGGGAATGAAGATTTTTAGGCCTCGTAGCCCTGGGCGTAGAAATAGTTCTGGGTTTGATTTTAATGAAATAACGAAGTCCTATCCGGAAAAATCACTCCTCGAGCCTTTGAATCGAAAGGCTGCAAGGAATAACACGGGAATGATTACGATGCGTCACAAGGGTGGCGGTCACAAGAGGCGTTATCGTGTTATTGATTTTAAGCGCGCAAAGGAGAATATCCCAGCAACGGTGACGGCTATTGAGTATGACCCGAACCGAACCTGTCGAATAGCGCTAATTGTTTATCAGGATGGTACAAAATCCTATATTCTTGCGCCTGTGGGATTAACTGTTGGAAGTCTTGTTGTTTCCTCCTTGGATGCCGATATCAAGCCAGGTAACGCTTTGCCTCTGAGCAAGATTCCAGTTGGAACAATTATTCATAATGTTGAAATGAGACCCGGTAAGGGTGGGCAGATGGCACGTGGTGCCGGTGCTGAGGCGACATTGGTTGCTAAGTTAGGGAAATATTGTCAGGTTAAGTTGCCTTCCGGTGAAGTGCGTAAGGTTCTAGCTGAGTGCAAGGCAACGGTTGGCCAGGTCGGAAACACGGACAATGAAAATTTGAAAATTGGAAAGGCCGGCAGAAACCGCTGGCTAGGAAAGCGGCCCGGAGTTCGAGGAATGGCAATGAATCCTGTGGATCATCCTCTCGGAGGCGGTGAGGGTGTGGGTAAAGGTCACCATCCTGTTACACCTTGGGGGCAGCCATGCAAAGGATATAGGACTCGAAATAACAAGAGGACTAGCGCGATGATTGTTAAACGTAGGTATCAGAAGTAATTGAGGAGCAGTTTGTGGCAAGGTCAGTTAAAAAAGGTCCGTTTATTGATTACCACCTGATTAAGAAGATTGAGAAGGCGGTAGGTAGTGGTGATAAGAGAGTCATAAAAACGTGGTCGCGGCGCTCGACAATTCTTCCTGAGGCCGTGGGCCTTACTTTTGCTGTACATAACGGGAAGAAGTTTGTTCCAGTTTATGTGAACGAAAATATGATCGGACATAAGCTTGGAGAGTTCTCCGCAACTAGAACATTCCACGGACATTCTGAGAAAAAAGCTCAGGCTCCGGTTAAGAAGTAAGTAGAGGATTATCATGGAAGTGAAGGCAAGTTTGCGATTTGCTCGAGTAGGGGCTCAGAAGGCTCGACTTGTAGCGGATGAGATTCGTGGCAAAGATTTGAATGAGGCTGTTCGTATTCTTGTGTTTATGAAAAAGAAGACGGCCGGTTTGATGAAAAAATTAATTGAGTCAGCTGTAGCTAATGCTGAAAATAAAGAGGTTATTGACGTCGATAATCTTTATGTGAAGACAGTTTATGTTGATGAAGGGCCTTCGATGAAGAGGTTTCGTCCTCGGGCTCAGGGGCGTGCCTTTCAGGTAAAAAAGAAGTTAAGTCATATAAACCTGGTTTTGGGTGAGAAGTAATTAAGGAAGGCGGATTCGGTGGGACAGAAGGTTAATCCGATCGGTTTAAGAGTTGGTGTTATCAGAACTTGGGACTCGCGTTGGTTTGCAAAAGGGCCTCAGTACACAGTTAATCTCCATGAGGATTTTAAGCTGCGTAAATACATCAAGGATAAGTTGAAGCATGCAGGTGTATCGAAGATTGAAATGGAGCGGGCAGCTAATAAGATTAAGATAATTATTATGACTGCGCGACCTGGTGTGGTGATTGGAAAAAAGGGCACTGGAATTGATTCGCTGAAGGCAGACATTCAGCGGCTGACGCCGAATGAAGTTTTTTTGAATATACAGGAAGTTCGTAAGCCGGATCTTGATGCTCAGTTGGTGGCAGAAAATATTGCTCTTCAGTTGGAAAAGCGCATATCGTGGCGTCGTGCTCTCAAGAAGGCACTTGCGGCTTCTGTTCGGAGTGGTGTTCGAGGAATTAAGATCATGGTGGCGGGTCGATTGGATGGAGCTGAGATCGCTCGTACGGAATGGTACAACGAGAAGAGCGTTCCATTGCATACGCTTCGTGCCGATATCGACTATGGGACGGCAGAAGCTCTGACGGGTTACGGTTTGATCGGCGTTAAAGTATGGATCTATCGAGGAGATGTTCTTTCGGCCCGGGAGATTGAGGAGGCTGGTCGTGTTAAGTCCTAAGAGAGTTAAGTGGAGAAAGCAGTTTCGCGGACGCTATAAGGGGTTTGCAACTCGGGGGAATGATATCGCTTTTGGAGACTTTGGCTTGATGGCGACGGAGTCAGGGCGGTTGAGTGCTCGACAACTCGAAGCAAGTCGCATAGCAATCAGTCGCTCCGTTAAGCGGGGCGGGAACATGTGGTTGAGGGTTTATCCTGATAGACCAGTGACCAAGAAGGCGGCTGAGACTCGGATGGGCTCAGGTAAGGGTAATCCGGAGTATTGGGTTGCGGTCATAAAGCCGGGTCGTTTGTTATTTGAGATTAACGGTGTTACGCGTGAGCAGGCGGCAGAGGCCTTTAGGCTGGCCGCACATAAGTTGCCTTTTAAAACACGCTTTTTAGCTCGGGAGTAGTTTTGTGAAATTTGCTGACATACGTGATTTGACAGTAGAAGAGTTGCGAAAGCGGTTGGGGCAGATGCGTGATGAGCATTTTAGCCTTAAGATGAAGCATTCCTTGGGCCAGGTTGCTAGTCCGGTGTCTATACGCGTCCTGCGCCGAGATATCGCTCGAGTTCAGACGGCATTAAATATCAAGTTGGCTCAGTGAGGTGATGACGATGAGTGTAGTTGAAACACAGCTGGATACGCGACGCCGAAAAAATGAAGTTATCGGTAAGGTCGTCAGCGATAAAATGCATAAGACAATATCGGTGGAGACAAGCCGGACAGTTCGACACGAGAAGTACGGAAAATTTATTCGGCGGACGTCTGTATTTAAGGCTCATGACGAGAAGAATGAAGCTAAGTTGGGTGATATTGTTCGGATCGTTGAATCGCGGCCAATCAGTAGGACAAAGCGTTGGAAGTTGGTTGATATTGTCGAACGAAATCGAAACCAGTTGGCGGTGACCGTATGATTCAGATGCAATCAAGGCTCAGAGTTGCCGACAATTCTGGCGCACGCGAAGTGCAATGCATAAAGGTGCTGGGCGGATCGAAGCGGCGTTACGCATCCGTCGGCGATATTGTAGTGGTATCGGTTAAGGAGGCTCTTCCAAACTCCAAAGTGAAGAAGGGTGATGTTGCAAAGGCCGTGATAGTGCGAACGATACACAAGATTCGTCGGGCTGATGGCAGTTATATCCGGTTTGATGAGAATTCGGCCGTGTTGATTAATGCCCAGAAGGAGCCCGTTGGAACACGTATATTTGGTCCTGTTGCGCGGGAGCTTCGTGCTAAGCAATTTTTAAAGATTGTATCACTGGCTCCAGAAGTACTTTGATTATAAAAGAGGAGTGTGGCTGTGAAGTCGCTAGAAGAAACATATAAAATAGATATCAGTCCCACGCTTCAAAAGCAGTTGGGAAAGAAAAATGTCATGCAAGTGCCGCGGTTGAGCAAAATTGTTTTGAACGTTACGACGGGCGATGCAGTTAAGAATCCAAAGATTCTCGACGCGCTGGTAGAGGACATGACGAATATTGCTGGTCAGAGAGCTGTTATTACAAAGTCGAAGAAGTCGATAGCGAATTTTAAGCTCCGTGTGAACATTCCTCTGGGTGTCCGAGTGACTCTGCGTCGGGAGAGAATGTGGGCATTTTTGGAGCGTTTGGTACATGTTTCGATTCCCAAGGTCAGAGATTTTCGAGGACTGTCTCCTCGTGGCTTTGACGGTCGAGGGAACTACAACATGGGATTGAAAGAGCAGATCGTATTTCCCGAGATAGATTACGATAAGGTGGATAAGATTCGAGGAATGAATATCACGATTTGTACTTCTGCAGATAGTGATACTGAGGGAAGAGCCTTATTGGAAAGCTTGGGGATGCCTTTTAGGAAGAGATAACTTGTTGAGGAGATGAATTGAATGGACATGATCGGTGATTTTCTAACACGAATTCGAAATGCAGGCGCGGCGGCACATGAAAAAGTAGATGTGCCTAGCTCTAATATGCGTGTGGGGCTTGCTCAGGTACTTCAGGAGAATGGATACATTCGAAGCTTTAAAGTAGCTAAGGATGGTCGTCAGGGAGTTATGAGGGTCTATTTGAAATATCTTCCTAATGGCAAGCACGCAATGGGGAGCATTTCCAGAGTGAGCCGCCCAGGACGTCGATTTTATGTGCGTTCCGATGAGATTCCGAAGGTGCGGTCTGGCTTTGGTTTGGTGCTGTTAAGTACGAATAAGGGAATCGTGAGCGGCGATGATGCAGTTAAGATGAATATTGGTGGCGAATTATTGTGCCAGCTTTGGTAATAGGGTGTAGTTATGTCACGTATAGGTAGGTCTCCAGTTTATTTTGAGAGTGGTGTTCAGGTAAGTGTCACTTCTAAGAACGAGGTCGTCGTAAAGGGTGCCAAGAGCAGCCTCACTGTGCCGATGAGAAATATCGTATCTGCGAAGGTCGATGGTAATCAGGTGATTTTTAGTCGAGTAAATGACGAGCCACGTAGTCGCGCGTTTCATGGGCTTTATCGTGCACTGGTTCAGAATGCTGTAACAGGTGTTTCAAAGGGCTGGAGCCGAGAGTTGACTTTAAACGGGGTCGGCTATCGTGCGGCGGTTAGCGGAAAGTTGTTGGAACTCAACCTGGGATATAGTCATCCAATAAAGTATCCGATTCCCGAGGGAATTGAGATCAAGGTTGAGAAGAATACAACATTGATGGTGACTGGTCCGGACCGAGGAAAGGTTGGCCAAGTGGCTGCAAAGATCCGCAGCTTCCGACCACCAGAGCCTTACCTTGGTAAGGGTGTTAAGTATTCAGATGAACAGATTCGTCGTAAGGCTGGTAAGTCAGCTGGTAAAAAATAAAGTAAGGATGGACGGCCGTGATTCGTATTAAATTTCGGAAAAAGACTGCAGAAAAAGTTGTGAAGCGCATAAAGCTGAGGGCACGTATTCGGAAGAAAATTGTCGGAACAGCTCAAAGACCTCGCTTTGCTGTATTCAAAAGCACGCGTAATATTTATGCGCAGTTGATAGACGATGCGAGCGGAGCTGTAATTGTTTCCGCATCAACGCTCAAAGTGGCGTTGGCAAAGAAAACGAAGGAAGCCAAAACAAATAAGGATGCTGCTAAGGCCGTTGGGGCTGAAATTGCTAAGCAGGCCTTGGCTAAGAATATTAAGGATGTGGTTTTTGACCGAAGCGGTTATCTTTACCACGGACGGATACAGGCATTGGCCGAAGCGGCACGTGAAGCTGGGCTTAACTTTTAAGGAGATTTTGAGTGGAAAATCAAGGCGGAGAGCTTCAAGAGAGAGTTGTCGCAATTAATCGTGTGGCCAAGGTGGTCAAAGGTGGGCGTCGCTTTTCATTTTCAGCTCTCGTTGTGACTGGAAATGGTCATGGTGAAGTTGGATTTGGCACTGGCAAAGCTGGGGAAGTTCCAGAGGCAATCGGGAAGGCCAGTCGAACAGCGAAGAAGGCTTTGAAACGCGTAAATTTGAAGGACGGACGTACGATTCCGCATGAGGTGATCGGGACTTTTGGAGCTGCGAAGGTCATCATGCTGCCAGCCGCCCCGGGTACTGGGGTTATCGCAGGTGGGCCAGTTCGGGCCGTCTTGGAATCTGTGGGTATCAAGGATATTTTGACAAAGTGCATAGGGACGAGAAATGCTCATAACGCTGTGAGAGCGACACTTGATGGTTTGCTTCAGCTATTAAACCAACGGCAACAATGAGTTGATCTGGAATTTGATGGCGCTGGAATTAGAGAATTTGAGAAAAGGACATTAAAATGGCTAAGGCCTTTCGTGTGAAATTGAAGAGAAGTTTAATTGGGACTCCGAGAGATCAGAGAGATACTGTTCGTTGTCTTGGGCTCAGGAAAATAAACCAGGAAGTGGTTGTTCCTGATAACGATGCGAATAGGGGTCAGATATTTAAGGTTCAGCATCTCCTAGATGTGAAAGTGGAGAAATAGAATGGGAATTCTGGGATCATTAAGACCAAAGCGCGGATCAACTCATAATAGCAAGAGGATTGGCCGCGGTAGAGGTTCGGGAAAAGGTGGTACTGCAACGAAGGGCCACAAGGGTCAAAAGGCGCGGACTGGCGGAACGGTGCGACGTGGATTTGAGGGGGGTCAGTCTCCTATGGCTCGGCGTCTTCCTAAGTTTGGGTTTACGAACGCAAGCTTCAAGACAGTTTACCAGATCGTAAATTTGGAGCAGTTGAATCGCTTTGATGGTGATGTGACTCCAGAAACCTTAAAATTAGCTGGCCTAGTAGGCAAAGGCTTGGTTAAGATTTTGGCGCGGGGCGATTTAAAAAAGCCTTTGAGTATTAAGGCGCATAAAGTAAGTGAAAAAGCTAAAGCTGCTATTGAATCAGCAGGTGGAAAAATCGAGGTCATCTAGTGTCGACACCACAGAACTTGGCGATTCCGGCTGAACTCCGGAAGCGCATATTATTTACTCTTGGCATGCTCGCCGTTTATCGGCTGGGTGTGTCAGTTCCAACTCCTGGGGTTGATGGAGCGGCCGTATTGGCGTTCTTTCAATCGAAAAGCGGCGGCATCTTTGGACTGTTCAACACGTTCACTGGTGGTGCCTTGGAGCGGTTCAGTATATTTGCTTTGGGGATCATGCCCTATATTTCGGCGTCTATTATTTTTCAGTTGTTACAGACGGCTGTTCCTTTTTTGGAGTCTCTAAAAAAGGAAGGAGAGCATGGACGTAAAAAATTGAATCAATACACGAGATATGGAACGATCCTGCTGGCCATCGTACAGGGGTATGCCATGGCTTCTTGGCTGGGCGGCTCGAATAGCCCAACGGGCGTGCCTCTTGTAATGACGCCTATATTTGGATTGGGGTTTCTTTCATTTAAGCTTGTGACAATCGTGACCTTAACGGCGGGCACCTGTTTTATTATGTGGTTGGGAGAGCAGATCACAGAAAAGGGCATTGGTAATGGTGCGAGCTTAATTATTTTTTCGGGAATTGCAGCGGGTGTGCCTAACGGGACGGTTAAATTGTGGGAAATGGTCTCGAATGGAGATATGAGCGGGGTCGTTGTTTTGGTTCTTCTGATTAGTATGATTGCTGTTGTTGCAGCAATTGTGTTTATGGAAGTTGGACAAAATACCAATTCAGTATTCTCAACGGGGCGGAGGAAGACAGGCCATGCAGCAGCAGGCTAGTCATTTGCCTCTGAAAGTCAATTTTTCTGGAGTTATACCTCCGATATTTGCATCAAGTTTGTTGATGTTTCCAGCAACAGTGGCGCAGTTTGTGGACAAGCCCTGGATGCAGAACATTCAGCAAAGTCTCACTCCCTCGGGTGCTATTTATAATGTTGCTTTCGTCGGTCTCATTGTGTTCTTTTGTTTTTTCTACACTGAGATTGTTTTTAATCCGACGGAAGTGGCTGACAATTTAAAAAAATATGGCGGTTTTGTTCCTGGTATTCGAGCAGGGAAGAGCACAGCTGACTATATCAAGAAGGTTTTAGATAGATTGACAGTGAGTGGCTCTGCCTATTTGAGTCTTGTTTGCATCATGCCGACTATTTTAGCGAGTCGAATCAGTCTTCCGTTTTTTTTCGGCGGAACGAGTTTGCTCATTCTAGTTGGTGTAGCGATAGATACGAGTCAGCAGATTCAATCGCATTTGTTAACTGCCAAATATGAAGGCATTATGAAGGGCGTTAAGATACGAAGTCGGAGGGTGCAATATTGAACATTCTTCTCTTCGGGGCTCCAGGAGCTGGGAAGGGAACCCAGTCAGCGCTTTTGACGAGTCAGCACGGAATGCATCATATATCCACGGGCGACTTATTTAGGCTTGCAATCAAGGCGAAAACTAGCCTTGGCATGGAAGCAAAGAAGTACATGGATCAGGGGAAGCTTGTTCCTGATATGATCGTGGTTGGGATGGTTGAAGAGGAGTTCATTCGGCTTCATGGGAAGAGTTTTGTTTTGGATGGCTTTCCGCGAACAGTAGATCAAGCGGAGTCACTTGAAGCGATGCTAAGGAATCATAATTTGGGTGTCGATAGGGCTGTTTTTCTTGAGATTCCGATGAGTTTGCTTATGGAGAGGTTAACGGGTCGAAGGATCTGTCGGTCGTGTGGCGCAGTATATCATGTCGCTGCAAAACCGCCCAAGGTGAATGGCGTTTGCGATGATTGTGGTGGAAAAGAAATCTATCAAAGAGAGGATGACAAACCTGCGGTCATTCAAACTCGGATAGAAGCTTACGAAGAAAGCACTCGACCCTTGAAGACCTACTATGAAAAGTCAGGCAAGCTTTGCATTGTGAATGGCGAGGGAACTGCGGAAGAGGTTTTTTCTCGGATCGATAGCGTTTTGAACGCTTGATTTTATTGGTTTTTCCTGGACTCGTGGGAGCCATGATGCTAGCTTCAGCGCTCCGGTTTTCGGGTGATGTGGCCGCTGAGCCGGAATGTTTTTGGATTGGTTATAGATATTAGGTGTTTAAGAGTATAGCGTGATAGCACTAGATGAGGTGCGTGATGAAAGTTAGAGCTTCAGTAAAGAAGATTTGCAAGAAGTGCAAGATCATAAAACGTAAGGGAGTTATCAGAATTATTTGTGATAATCCCAAGCACAAGCAGAGACAGGGATAAAAGATGGCGCGTATTGCTGGTGTCGATTTACCAAGAGGGAAGAGGCTTGAAGTGGCCTTGACTTATGTTTATGGAATTGGCCGCGTAAGAGCTGCGAAGATCATGGAGAAGTCGGGCTTTGATATTAAGTTAAGGACTGATGATCTGACGGACGAGCATTTGGCAAAACTGCGATCGATCATGGATTCTAGCTTCAAGGTTGAAGGGGATCTGCGGCGTGAAGTTGGGATGTCGATTAAGCGATTGATGGATCTTGGCTGCTACCGTGGTATTCGCCATAAGAAGGGATTGCCGGTTCGAGGACAAAGTACTCGGCAGAATGCTCGCACTCGAAAGGGTCCCAAAAAGACGGTCGCAAACAAGAAAAAAATAGTTTAAAGAGGTATAATAGATGGCAACGAATCAACAACAAAATCAAACACAGGGATCTGCACCTCGAAAGAAGATCAAGAGGAATGTCCCTAGTGGTCGTTGTTATGTTACCGCGGGATTTGGGAATACAGTGGTTACCATCACCGATGGGGTGGGCAATGTAGTTTGTTGGTCTACAGCTGGTATGCTTGGGTTTAAGGGGAGTCGCAAAGGTACTCCGTTTGCGGCCCAAATGGCAGCTCAGGAGGCCTCTAAGAAGGCAGTAGATGCGGGAATGAAGTCGGTTGACGTTTTCATTAAGGGGCCCGGCGCCGGCCGTGAACCCGCTGTTCGTGCTATTGCTGCGAGTGGTTTGAGAGTTTCTTCCTTGCGTGACATAACTCCTGTTCCGCATAATGGATGTCGTCCTCCGAAGAGAAGAAGAATTTAGATTGGTTTCGTTGGGACATCTTTGCTATTTTTTTGAAGATGTTTAGAGAAAGGTAGGTTTGGCTGTGGGTGAACTCGATATGCAACCGCATTATTTTAAATTTTGGCGCGATCTAATTAAGCCCGCGGGATTTGAGGTCGATAAGGAGAGCTTGAGCGACAGCTATGGTAAGTTTGTGATTCGTCCGCTCGAGAGAGGCTATGGTGTGACTCTGGGGAATTCGCTGAGGAGAGTGCTGCTAAGTTCCATGATGGGCTCTGCTGTCTCAGCTGTTCGTTTTGAAGGGGTTCTTCATGAGTTCAGTACAATTCCGGAAGTTTTGGAAGATGTAACTGATATTATTTTGAATTTAAAAGAGGTTCGATTTCGTCAGTTTGATGCTGAGCCAAAGACCGTACGGGTAGTCAAGCAGGGGCCTGGAGTGGTGACTGCGGCTGACATCGAATTTAATGAGCAAGTAGAGGTTTTGAATCCGGAGCAGCACATTGCCACTCTTGGAAGGGACGCGAAGTTTGAAGCTGAATTAGTTATTAGTTATGAGCGTGGTTATCGGGAAGCAGGGGAAGCTCGTAAGGATTTGCCGTTGGGTTTCATTTCTGTCGACGCCATTCATAGTCCGATTCGTCGGGTAAACTACAGTGTGTCAGCAGCGCGTGTTGGTCAGCGAACAGATTATGATTCTTTGAGTTTCGAAGTTTGGACCGATGGTTCTTTGAAGCCAGAGGAGGCGGTTGCACTGGGATCAAAGATCCTAAAGGAGCAGTTGCAGGTCTTTGTTACTTTTGATGAGAATATTGAGCCTGTGAGCGAGCAGATAGAAGTGCTCTCGTCCCAATTGAATGATAATTTATTTAGGTCAGTTGATGACTTAGAGTTGTCAGTTCGGAGTGCCAACTGTTTGAAGAACGCCAATATTAGATATATTGGTGAGTTGGTCTGTAAAAGCGAAGCTGAGATGTTGAAGACCAAGAATTTTGGTCGCAAATCATTGAATGAGATTAAAGAAATATTGACGACCATGGGGTTGGGCCTGGGAATGAAAATTGACGGATGGCCGCCAGTTGGATGGGATCCTAACAGTCCTCCAAAGCCACCAGCTGCTCCAGCCAGTGGTGGTCCACGGGCTCCAGTAGCGTGATAGTAAACCTGGGGTAATTTTTTTCGGAGTAAGAGATGAGACATAATGTTGATAAGCATACTTTTGGACGTAAACAGGGACCTCGGATCGCACTTTTGCGAGGTTTGGTTTCAAGTTTAGTTAAGCACGGTAGGATCAAGACGACCTTGCCAAAGGCAAAGGAACTTCGGCGCCACGTTGAAAAGGCGATTACGATAGGCAAGGGCGGAACGCTTCATTCACGGCGATTGTTGCTATCTCGTTATCCTAATGAGGAGGCTGTGAAGACGATCGTGGGTGATTTGTCGGTTCGATTTAAGACTCGGCCCGGAGGCTACACGAGGATCATCAAGCTGGGGTGTCGCGCCGGTGATAAGGCCGAAATGGCATATATTGAGTTCGTAGATTTCAAGGTCCCTGAGGCAACTTCAGAAGAAGTTGTGAAAGGCGATGCTGATAGCAGAGAGCGCTCAAGGCAGGTTGCGAAGTCAGTGAAGAAGGCGAGAAAAGTAAGCCGAAAACTTCAAGGAACTGCAAGACGAGTCAATCGGGGCGCTTAGTAGCTTTTCATATTAGTTATCCATCGGTCTGCCACCCAAGGGGACCGATGATGCTGGTACTGAGTCGGCAAGTTTTTGGATTCTATTTTGGATCCCTCGAGTAAATTCGAACAACTCGAACAATTAGATCAATTCGATCAACTCAAACAGTTTAAGTAATTCAGTCCTTCAATTAGATCCACGTTTTACAAATGTGATCGATCTACTGTTACTTGATAAACGCTCTGCGTTTAAATAATCTGATTTTGGGCCTTATTTCAAAGAGGGCAGTACATTTCTCAACAAGACCTTGACGAGAAAAAAATTCAATATCCATAATTGAATAAATGGGGGCCTGTGGGAACTGGGTTTGAAGGGGGAGAATTGTGCGATCTTGAGGAGCACAGCCACAGATCATAAACATAAAACTTGTTTGGGGAGTGGCGATGAAATTCTTTGCAAGTATTTCAGAAGCATTTGTTCAGGGCGGCACATGGATGTGGCTAATTTTGGCAGTTCAAGTGGCTGCGACCGCGATTATCATTGAACGAGTGAGTTTTCTTTATTTTCGCAGAAAGAGTAACCAGAGGGCATTCGCAGCAGGATTTGAATCCCTGATTCGGCGAGGTCAGCTCAGTGAGGCCTCTCAGTTGGCCGAGAGAGAGCTGAGCCAGCAGCCTTTGGCGAGCGCTGTGCTCAATGGGCTTCAGGCTGCAATGAATCTCGGAGGCAAGGATGAGATTCAAGGAAAGATGGACGAGGCGCTCTTAGCTGAGAACGCTCGGATTGAGAAGAGGACCTCCTTTCTCCCTATGTTGGCAAATGTGGGAACACTCACGGGACTTTTGGGGACTGTCACGGGGATGATAACTTCATTTTCTGCAGTGGGTGATAAGGCCGGCCCAGAGAAGACAGCAGTTCTTTCTTCCGGAATTTCAGAGGCGATGAACGCGACAGCCTACGGACTCATAATGGCGATTCCCACTCTGATCATGTACGCAATTCTATCAAATCGGGCCAGCGCGTTGAGCGAGGATTTAAATCAGGCGGGTCTGAAGATCTATAATTGGCTGAGCTTTGCTTATGAACCTGTGGAGGTGCGTAGGGCCGCCGCACGGAGCAAACATCGCTCAGCAACTGAGAAGACAGTCGACAACACAATCGACGCTTAGTTTTTTGGGATTTGGATATTCATCTTAATTGGCGTTTGCCGGGGGACTGAGCATGGCCAGGGACAAAAAGGATCTTGATTTTGAGTTGAATTTGATTCCCTTTATCTCGCTGTTGTCCGCTTTGATTTGCTCGCTTTTGCTCTCAGCCACTCTCATAAACATTGGTTCCATGAATGTGAAACATGCCATTGGCGGTCAGTCGCTGGCTGAAACGAAGAAGGTCCCAGTGGTTTGGGCTCACATGGAAGAAGATGGAGGCCTCACTTTTCTTCTCAAGGACGCAGTAAAGGTGTCAGGGAAATTTGAGAAAACGCGGGTCGATGGGATAGATGGCTCAGTAAACCTCGAGGGTGTTGAGCGTCAGTTGGGCACACTGAAAGGCCTTGTTCCAGAGCTGAAAACGGTACTGATCCAACCCAGGGTCAATTCTGTTTTTGAGCAAATCATAGCTCTCATGGATCTTTGCAAGAAGGTGGGTCTGGTTGATTTAGGTATAGCTCCTCTCTGAGGAAAAATGGAGGCGAGGCCATGGTTCGAAGTATTATCCAGCACACAGCAATGTCGAGCCCAATTGAGGCGGCCTCCCATATTTCCCCCAAAGAGGGCAAGAATCGAAAAAGTTTAGTTGCGGGCCTCATGATTACCTCACTTGTCGATGCGTTCTCAATTTTGGTGATTTTCCTTTTGGCCAGCTTTTCGAAGTCAGGGGAGGTTCTCAGTTTATCAAAAAACATGGAACTGCCGCCCGCAAACCTTTCCGATGAATTAAAAAAAACAACTCTCATTAAGTTAGATTCAGGGAAGATATTTGTTGAGGACAAGGAAGTGACCATCAAAAGCTTGATAAAAATTCTCATTGAAATTCGAAAGCAAGCTGCCGCCTCATCTGGAAGTGATCAAAATGTTGAGCCATCCCTCACCGTTCAAGCGGATCGTCGCGTACCATATCATGAGTTGAGTCAGATTGTTTTAGCTGGAGCTCAGTCCGGATTTGGCGAAGTGAGATTTGCTGTATTGGCTAAATAGCGGAAATGGGGTTGAGTGTGTTGAATTTTTATATAGTGACTAGAGTCGCCCTGGGATTTCATCTTTCTCTGTCAATATCGGCCATGGCTTCAGATCGATCAACTTCAGGTGGGGAAGGTGATGTGTCGAAGCTGGCTTCCTCCTCTGGGTACAAGTCGAAGGATCAAGATCCTGGAACGACAGACCTTCTTATTGGCAAATTTGAAAAGGTGTATCTCAATCTTCCTCCAGAAGACGAATCAAAGATCCCTGTAACTTTGCGTTTGGCTGATCTTTTGGCAGAAAAGGCCCGTCATTTGTCAAACGAGGAGGCGGCAAAGACCTGCACAGAGTGTGGTTCGGGAAATCGGGAGAGAGAAAGGGCCATCGGCTACTACTCTGAGGTGGTAAATAAAATCTCGGAGGACAGGCGCGGAAGAGTTTTATCCCAAATGGGTCACCTTTATGAGTTAAATGGTGAATCCAATAAGGCCTTCGATCTCTATCGAAAGATCGCTGAGACAGATAAAAATCCCGAAATTTTGGCGGAGGCTCAGAATTCTCAGGGAGATTTGATGTACAGAAGACGTCAGTTCAAAGAGGCACTTAAGTATTACGAGGGAGCCCTGAATTTCAAAGACTTCGGAAATCGAGGTTATGCTAGGTATCGGCAAGCATGGTGTCTTTTCAATCTGGGCGAGCTTGATACAGCGAAGAACATATTAGAGGAGATATTAAAATCACCTTCTCTACTGACTCGCTCGGAATCAAAAAGTGACGGAATCATCTCCATCGATAAGCAATTTCAAGAGGAGGTTTCGAGGGATTTAGCGACCTTTGTCTCCCGCAAGGGGACGACGATGGCTGATGTTGAGATGATTTACAATCAAAGTCCTGAGAGCGCGCGAGTAGAAAATGTCACGTATCTTGCCAACGAGTTGGAAAGATTGGGACAGGCGAGTCAAAGTGCCGGTGTTTGGAAATTTCTATTGAACAAGCAGTCGGATCCTGTGAAGCGCCTGGAAGCCCATGTTCACTTGGCCCAGTTAGAGTCAATTCAAAATCACAGGGATGATTCCGTAGAGCAATTCGAAAGGGCTCTGAACCTTTGGAGGCAGATTGGAAATTGTACCGACGGAAGTTGCAAGGAGCTCAAACAGCGAACTAAGAACTTTGTGGTTGACTGGAATCGTGAGGTTAAAATTAATCCTGGTTCTGATCTGCTGACGGCTTACGAAAAATATTTAGAGGTCTTCAATAGCGACCTTGATATGGTGGTGTGGGCGGCCCTGCTTGCTCAACAGAGGAAAGAATGGAAGAAGGCGCTGAGTTTTTTTGAACGCGCAGCTGCGCTCCGGCTAGCAACAGATTCCAACTACATGACGGAGATGCCAAGCTATGAAAAACTACTTTTGAGTCAAATCGAAGTTGGAGAGCAGTCGGGAAGTGACGAACTTCTTGCTCATGCTTTTGACAACTATGTCCTCAAAAGCAAGGAAAGGAGCAAGTGGGTAGAAGTTAACTATCACAAGGCTCATCGTTTGTATAGAAAGGCCGACTATACAAATGCGGCCCTGGCTTTGCACGATGTTGCCTTGATGTCTGAAAATCAGTCTTTGGAAATAAAAATTCAGGCCGCTGATCTTGCGATGGATTCTCTCGTCATTTTAAAAAGAGATGGGGAGGTTGAGAAATGGGCGCTGGAATTCTCCAAAATCTTTAAGGACAAGGCGAACGAATATGAGGATCTTGCACGGCGATCTGTGCTCAATCAAGCCGTTGCAGAGTCGGATCGATTGATTGATTTAAATAGGATACAAAAAGCTTTGAGAATTCTTGATCGTTTTAAGGTGCAAGGAGCCAAAGATCCTGAATTGATTTCGTATTACAAAACCAAATTGATTTATGCTGAGAAATTAAGAAATCTTCCTCAAGTCTCTGACTCTATCGACAAGCTAATGTCCATTAAGTCAATTGATGAAAAGGACCTTCAGGTGGCTTTGGCAAGTAAGGCGTGGCTAGCCGAACTCAAACTTGATTTTAAGACCGCATTGAATGTTTCTGAAAAGATGAAGAGTTCGGAGGATTCAGAAGAGAAATTTTTAAAGTTGGCGATGTATGCTAATCTTGCTGGAATTGAATCAAAGTCCTATTATCAAAAGCTTTTACAGCGGACAGCGGATCCAGCGAGGCGCCTTGGCCTTGCTGTCAGGCTGGTGAGGGAATCAAATCATTCGCAAAAGGTATTTGACGAATTAGCACCAATTTTGAGAACGGACACTGAGGCCTATGCGCAGTTACAGTACGAGATTTATGTCAAGTTTGGCGATCGCCCCGGGGCTCTGAAGCGTCTGTCGGGTGATGTATTATCAAAAACGGAATCGGCCAAGTCCATTTGGCGCGAAGACTATCTTGCCCGATATAATGTCATTAAAGATAGAATTCAGCCTCATTCGCTGAGCTTCAAGAATGATGCGGTTCTTGCACGTACTTTAAAAGATCGCATGGCGATGTTAAGTAAATTGGAAGTCATGTTGAAGGAGGCAATGTCCAAGGAAGATTGGACCAGCCAGATGTTAACAGTTGGTTTACTAGGTCAGGAATCAAATCGAATCTATTCTGATATCCTGGCTCTTCCAGTTCCCCCTGGAATGAATGATCAACAGCAGGCAGAGTATTTGCAGTTACTTTCTCAACAGGCTGCTCCTCATCAAATCAGAGGATCTGAATTGACTGCAAAGTTTGCAGAATTTTGGAGTCATGATGGTTTACTCGCAGGATTTCGTGAAAAATTGTCGAGTCAAACAGGTGTTCAGAGAGACAGATATTTGTCGGAACTAAAATTGGTGGCCACGGTAGCACCTGATTCATTGAAGAAGTATCTGGAGGAAATAAGCACGTCTCCAACAAGTGAAAATGGAGTGGCAATGCCTTCTTTGGTGGAGCTGGAAGGCGCGAGAAGCTTGGTGAGAGACAATCCGTTTGATCGTGATCCCCTTGAAAAGCTGCTTGTTCTAGAAAGAAGGATGGGAAAGGAAGAGATGGTCGGATATTTGGAGAGGCGCCTGGCCCAGCTTGCGGATTCACCACCAGTGTCTACAAAGAGGGAGTGAGGATGGGACAAATTTTGTTGAGAGGACGATTAATTTTTATTTTTCTAGGAATCATCGGGTTCGCCTGCGGTCAGCTCTCTTCTGTTGGCTTGGAAGCAAAAGCGAAAGATGAGAAAGTAAAAAAGATTGAGAAACAGGATGGCGGTAAAAATACGGATAAATTATCAACAAGTCTTAGTTTTGAAGACTTATTGGTACAGGGAACATATCATTTTTCAGATGAAGCTGTTGCGACGGTGGAGGAAGATAAGGTGTTGGATTCGCTATTAGTCATACGCAAGGACTTCAAGGATAGAATCAAAAGAAGTGCAAGCCGTTATTAGCGATATTTTTGATCGGATGTGTAGCTACATAAAGGTCTAAATCTTTAGGTTTTGGAGATGTGATGCAGGGAACTTACGGGCGGTTGATTTTAGAGAATGAAATGGGTCGGGTTGTTCGAACTCTTGATTGGGAGAGTGAATCAGCTGTTCTCGTTTTTCGGCACGATACCAACCGCATTGAAATTCATCCAGATCTGAAGTGGCTGGATCAGGAAGGCGTCGGATATACAACGATCCTTGATGAAATTTCTCGCACTCAGCTTGAACTGAAACCGATTGAGATAGAAGGAATTGGTCGATTGGCGCTCGTTCCTCAAGTATCCAATCATGAAGTAAATATCAAAATATTCGAGGAGGATGGAAGTCGACATTGGTGGCGGAGTCTCGCAATGTCGACAGTCGGTATTGGTGGATTGATTTTTTTGTCTTTAACAATGCCTCGGGAGAATCTCCAATCAGTTGAGACGCCAACGGAACACGTCGTAAAACTAATCAAAGAGAGAGCCCAAGAGGTGGTGGAGCAGCCAGCGCCGGCGAAACCATTGGTGGTGGCACCGAGACAAGCCCTGCCGCATTCGTTTGGGAGATCTTCAGGTGGACCTCTTATCGGAGGAGGAGGGAGCGGTGGAGGGATCAAGCGTATGGGTGCTCTCGGAGTACTCGGAACTTTGACAGCCACAGGTCAAAAGCAGTTTGGGGGAGTGAATTTGGGTGCTATCAAAACTTCCCCGGGTCCAGGGCGAGGGGGAGGATCTGCGAGCAGTGGTGGAGTTCAAACAACACTCTATGGGCGAGGAATTTTGTCAGCGCCCTTAGGTGGTGGAGGAAATATCTATGGCTCGGGAGGCCTGGGGACGGATGGGGTCGGCTCGACAGGCAAGGGTGGAGGTCAAGACGGTGGGGGCCAAATTGCTCTCTATGGAGCGAACGGAGACGGTACCAGTAGCTACGGAACTAAAGGCAAAGGTGGCGGCAAAGAGGGCTATGGACAAAATACCATGATAGGTTCGGCTGGTGGCGCTCCCGTACCTCTGGGGAGAGAGGCAATTATTCAGGGCGGTCTCGACAGTGAAATGATCTCGGCGGTGATTCAAAAAAATATGGGACAAGTCCGATTTTGTTACGAGCAGGGCTTGCAGGGTGATCCAAAACTTTCGGGTAGAGTGGCCATAAATTTTATTATTGGAACAAGTGGATTGGTAAAAATTGCGGACATAGGCAGCACATCGCTCAATTCAAAGATCGTTGAAGACTGCATTCTGCTTCGTTTGAAATCATGGAAATTTCCGTTACCCGAGGGGGGAGTTGAAGTCAAAGTATCATACCCCTTCCTATTACGTAGGACCGGCCAGGGCTGAGTTCAAGAGGATGGTTATGCAGAGAGAATTGTTGTGCAGTTTCGGTGTTCTATTTTTTCTTTTTGGCTGCAGTGGAGGTACGAGTCAAGATCCTCTCGCAAAGCAGCCTGAAAACGTGAGGCAGGGCATTCCACCCAGCGATAAACCCAGAGAGAATAGAAACCCTATCCCTCGTGAGGCCATGAGGCTTGAGATAGAGCCAGAAATTCCAAATTTTGCAGAGAATCAAGAAGGTGTCTTGAAAATCAACGGAACTATTCTTGGCTTTCTAGATGAAGCCTTTGAGATTGAAATCAAAAATCTTCCTAAAGGTGCGAGCTACGACCAGGCTACTGGAAAGATGGTTTGGACACCTGATGCGGATGTGGTGATTGGGAATGACTACATGGCGACTTATGAGCTGGTGGTGCAAATGAGCACACTGAGATCTCCGGTTCTGTCGATGATACGCAAGATACCCTTGTTCGTTCAGAGAAACGCAGAACGCCCAGAGATCATTTCGGTAGAGACTCCAGCGGAGGTGATCGAAGGGACCGTACAAAAAATGACTGTCACTGTTCGCGATCTCGATTCAAATGATGGTACCTTATTCATCTTTCGAGAGCCTCATTTAACTCTTGTACAAATTGAAAATACAATACGAGATGGATCATCTTTAGTAAAACTGGCCAATTCAACAATATTGAAACCCAACCCTGAACGAATGGATCCCAAAGATCCAAAATATGATCCCAATGTTTGGATATTTTCCTTGATGGTGGACGCTAGAGATAAGGAACTAACGAGCGGACGAGACATTTTTAACTTTGGCCTTATTGCTACCTCTCGATTTGGTCGGCCTTCTGCGGAGGGCGGAGTGCCGAGTCAGCCGCGCCTTGTTTCAATACCTATTATTTCGAAAGTCCCAAGGGCTCTGACGACCTGGCCAGATACAATTTTGCGGATTAAGGAAAACGAACGAACAGTCATTAACTTCGATGTTTATGCTCCGATAGGGGCACTTGGCTTTCGGGCGCAGCCCGAAGGAGATGGAGTCCTTGATCCCGTTGAGATCAAGGAAAATTGTCATCCGCTGATGCCTGGAACTGCTGAGTGCAAGTGTGTGAAAGATAAAAGTTGGAGATATCAGTGCAGCATGACTTGGCAGCCGCCGAAGTCGCAAGAAACTCCACCGACTGATCCAACGCCAACGCCCGCACCTGCACCTGCACTTGCACATAAGTCTGTCCCATCGCCGGTACCACTGCAATTCGAAGACGTCAAAGCAGACTTGGGCAGGTATCCCATTGCTTTTCGGGTGATCAATCGAAATGCCTATCGACCATCCGATTCTGAAATCAGTGAATTTGTTAGGCATGTTGAAATTGTCAAAGACCCAGTTGTGGTGAAATAGGTTTAGGTTGGAGAGGATGACAGCAATGGAGCGGATACAAAAATGGAATTGATGAAAAGACAAAGAGGAAGAATTTCCAAACTGATTTTGGCTTTTATTTCGTTCGCAGTCATGAATACAAGCGTGGCCGACCTGATGGAGGATTTTAATTCCCTGGGTGGAAATAATGTTCTTTTAGAAAAAGCCCAGGCACTTAACCCCGACACTAAAATTGAAATTGTTCAGAACCGTATCGTCAATCGTCACTTGAGAAATGAATTTCAATTTGGTTACGGCAATGTTATTGGAGGAGACGCTTATTTAAATAGTCAGTACGCAGGCCTGGACTACAGTTTTCACTTTAATCCGCGATGGTCTTTAGGATTTAAGTATTCCTACTATATGAATGAATTGGCCTCAGAGGGAAGCCACTTAATTAGCCAATTTGGTTACATTCCTGAATTGGATTGGCCAAAGCAGTCCTATCAAGGGGTCATCAACTATTACCCTATCTACGGTAAGTTTAATTTCTTTGGTATTGGGATCGTTCATTTCGATTTTTATGTCTTGGCGGGATACGGCAACATTGAACTGAAATCAGGTCATACGGCGGCAGTCACAGCTGGTGGTGGTTTTGGTTTTTGGTTTTCTCAACATCTCACCAGTCGTTTGGAATTACGCTATCTCAATTATGAGAGCGAGAGACTGGCGGGAGCGGCAAATATGAAGTTGATGGTAGCAAATTTTGGGCTTGGGTATTTGTTATGAATACAAAGTATTTTTGGTTGATTGAACTCTCTCTGGCATTGACGTTTACGACGGCGACGGCGACGGCGACGGCCACGGCCACGACCACGACCACGACCACCAAGGACAGAAGCGCGCGAGTCGATAATTCAACTGAACAAGAGGACCTTTTGAATATTCTCGGCGCAGAGCCTGATGATGCTCTTTTTCAAGAACACCATGAATGGACGATCTCCCTGCGCAAGGAATTGGGAAACCTCACCGCGGAACAAAATATCTTTCTTTCTTTTCTAGATAAGAATCAATATGAGAAGGCCATTTATCAGTGGTGGCCAGCTTTTGAAGCAAGTGATTTTCGAAAGACGTCTTCTGGGCGAGCTCTGTATGCATTTCTTTTGTTTAAGAATCAACTAGAGGTGAATGGTCTTCAAAACCTAATGGATATTGAGAAGCCAAATGAAATTCACTCTGATCTGGTAAAGCTTTGGAAGCTTTTGGTTCCCGCAGGGAGCTCTGTATGGAATTTAGTTAAAGTGAATTGGAGCGATGAATGGACGACTGTCTTTGATGTCGCAACAGAGGTCCAGGTGCGTAGTCGCCAAATGCATGATCTGTCCGATACAGGAAAAATCTTTGAATTGTTGAGAAAAACGGGACTTGGTAGTCGTGAGCGCTCTTGGCTCGAGTGGCAGATGGCCCTTGGACTTTCGCTGGCTGGGGATGTTTCCAAAGCGGCAAAGGTATTGGCCCATTTAATGAAGGACAAAAACCAGCTGATTTCAGAAGATATCCAAAATGTCACTGCAGCTCGATTGCTTTACCAGCAGGGTTATTTGGGTCCTGCAATCAATTATTATTCTAAAATCCCCATGCAGAGCGAATACTGGTATACGGCCCAAGAGGAAATGGCTTGGTCCTATATTAGAAAGGGAGAGCCACAGAATACCTTGGCGGTAACTCAGACTTTGATGCATAAGGATTTTGCTCCTCAGGTCGGTCCTGAGACAATATTTTTGAGAGCATTGGCTTTTCTCAAAGTTTGCGACTATCCGGAAGTTGTGAATACAATCAATGAATTCAGGAAAAGATTTAAAGACAGAGCGCAGATCATGATGTCGTTGAGGGAGACGGGTCAATCGCCTGATATCGAAAAGTTGATGACCGAACTGAGAAAGGGAAGAGTTCGATTACTTAGCCTTGGGTCCTCGGCAGGCAGAATACCAAGTTATGTGAGTCGTGATGAAGTTCTCTTTGATCTCGTGCAGGCGCAGAAGGCTCTTGAAATTGAAGCTCAGTTAGCAGGAGATCTCTACTCCCGGTCTTTGACTGGAGGAAGCGATCAGGTTGGTTTTCAGGCTCGATTGGAGGATCTTAAAAAGCTAGCAGAACAGAAACTTCAGAGCGCAAAGAGCGCAACCTATGCTCGTATTAAGGACTTGGCGAGCGACGAGGTAAGCGAAATTCAGAGGATTTTACAAAAGATGCAAATTGTGGATGCGGAGGTTATTCAACAGATAGATAGAGCTGATCGAATTATTCAAGCAAATTCAAAAATGAAGGATCAAAATAAACGGAGGAGCGATGATCTGGTTAAATTGGGTTCGACTGGGAGTCGGGCCAAGCACGCGGTAAAATATCCATTTGAGGGTGAAACCTGGTTTGATGAGTTAACCAATTATAAAGTGAACATCAAGAAGGGTTGCTTGGCCTCTCGTGGAGGAGCCCATTGAATACGATATTTCGCTTCTCATTTCTTTTGGCCCTCTGGGGCTCAGCGCTAAGTGGCTGTTCTCCTCCAGCGAATGAGTTTCTCATCCCTCGACCTGATCCAACGGTGGAAGTCAAAAATAGGATTGGAGACATCAAACTTATTTTTAAGCCTCAGGTGGATATCTTATTTGTGGTCGATAGCTCTGGAAGCATGATGACGCACCAAAGGAATTTGTCTTCAAACATTGATCTTTTCACCAATGGGCTCTCAAGGACTCAAATTCTCGACTACCACATTGGAGTGACTACGACCGATTTCGAATACGGTGATGTGGGAGTCTTGCGAGGGACTCCAAGTTTTGTGGAGCGCAGCACCACCGATGGATTGGTAAGACTAAAGAATAACCTCCTTGTAGGGACCAGCGGTTCTGGGACAGAAAGTGTCTTCTATCCGACTTATCAGGCTCTTTCTGAACCAAATCTCAGTGGAGTCAATCGACTATTTTATCGCAGTCAAGCCTATTTGGCCTTGGTTTTTGTGACCGATGCGGCCGATCATAGTAAAATGAGTGCCGACGCGCTCTACCAGTTTTTGATGAATTTAAAAAGCTGGGACAAGGATAAGCTTATTGCCTATGGAGTGATCGTTCCTTCGGCCGATGATATCTGCCAGAGGGATGATCCGAGAATGAAGCCGTTGAGCATTGAAGAGTTCTTACACATGGTCAAGGGGCTTTCTTTTAGTCTTTGCGCCACAGATTTTGGTAACCGCTTAGGGGAAATCGGCGATGATTTGGTTAAAAAAGTGGGAATGTTTATTCCTTTGAAGCAACTTCCTGTGGTCTCGACGATCCGGATTCGCTATGGTAAACAGGAGATCCCCGAGGATTTAAAGCGGGGTTGGAGTTATGATCCTGAAAGAGTTGGAATCAATCTAGGAGCCGAAATTGAACTTGAGGAGCAATCCGCAGGAACGGATTTGGAAATCGGATTTATACCTGCCCTCTTGGAGACTCCAAAATAACTCAGGCCTGATTGCCGCATCAGACTTAAGATCGAGGGTAAAATGAGACACGGATTAAATGGGATGATCGCTGTTGTATTTGCTGGTGCCATTATGTGGCTCGGGTGGTGGAAGTATCAGGATTTTTTGACTCAAGGCTCGCGTCCCCCTCCAGGAACGCAGAAATTAAATGAAATGGAAGTGGAGGGGGTCCCTGATTTTAGTATTGAAGATCTTGACGGAAATCGTGTGGAGCTTTCTGATTTCAAGAATAAAATTGTTATCCTGAGCTTTTGGGCTTCCTGGTGTGAGCCCTGCGTTCAGGAATTTCCGTCTTTAGTTCACTTGATCAAGGAAATGAAAGGTGATGTTGTGTTGCTGGCGATCAGTGCTGACCATACCCTCGAAGCCCTTCAGGCATTCATTAAGGCTTTTGATGCGAAGGATCCGAATATTAAAATTATGTGGGACAAGTCACAGAGGGTGGCAGGCCTTTACGGCACCGAGGTTCTTCCAGAGTCATATATATTGGGATATCAAAATAAAGTGATCCGTAAAATAGCAGGCGTGGACAAATGGGATGGCCCACAGGCCATTTCTTTTTTTAAGGAATTGGTTGAGCTCAGAAATCCAAAAATAAAAGAAGACACGGATGCGGAGGAAGAAGAAGAGCCTGTAGAGGCTGGAGGAGCGGGGGGGAAGTGATAAAAGATCTCTACCAATTTTTCTTTAGCTCATAATAGGGCCACCGACCGATGAGAGATCCCGTTACCTGATAGCCACACTTACGAAATAGATTTTGTGCTTTTATGTTTTTAATGTGAGTTTGGGCCTTTGCGTACTTGCTTCCCAATCCTATCATCCATTCTTCGGCTGAAGCTAACAAGCGTGAGGCAATTCCAAAACGTCGATGTTCTGGTGTGAGATAGTGACTAAAAAAACTCCCGTAAGCCAAGTTGTCGGCATCTGTTTTGATAGAAAAGACAGAATGTCCTATGAGTTCTTCGTGTTCGTCAGAGGCGACTAGAATCCGGTGATGCCGATCAGAAGAGTCTGAGCCTAGGATGAGGCCTTTTGTTTTTTCATAGGTAAAATCAGGAAACACCTCGCGAGCGAGCTTTGGATCGCTATTGAACTCGGGAATTGTTTCGAGAACGGCCTCCATGGCTCGACCAATCACGAGATCAATCTCATTGAAATTAGATCTGTCTGCCTCACGAATATGAATTCTCATTTAAATTTTATCTTCTTCTTCAAGTCCTCAATGACCTTTTTGCCTGCTTCTTCTACTTTCTTCTTTTGTCCGTCCTCAGAGGATTTTTTGCTCCCGGTGAGGCGGTCTTCGGCATCCTTTTTGGCCTTATTGACTTCGCTGTTGACCTTGTCGAGTTCCTTGTTGACCTGTGCTTTGACCTTGTCTACTTCGGCGGTAAATTTGGCTCGCTCTCCCGCGATTTTTTCGTCTATAAGCGCCTTTATCTTGGCTCTGGCCTGCTCAATCTTTTCGTCCAATTGTTTCTTAAAGCCCTTTGCTATTTCATCACCCAAATTTGATCGCAGTCCTAAATTAAGATTTTTCCAATTTCCAGTGGCACTTGCGTCGAGTGTTATGACGGGTATTCCAGAGGTTACATTTGTCAGAATCTCATGGACCATTTTTGATCTGGCTTCGATATCATATTTTAGATCAGCAAAGTTATTTTTAACTGTGATTTTGAGTTCTTCATTTTCGAGCACGGCATTGAGATCAGAACTTCCCTTGGCTTGGGTTAGTATGAGCTTAACTTCCGCGCTGTCTGAAAATTTTTGAGGCTGGACTGGAAAAGAAGCAATGCTTGCTTGCATTGTTTCTTTTGGGTTGTCCGTCGTATGATCCAAAGTAATTTTTGTTACGAGGCCCATGAGCATTTGCTTTGGAAAATCGCCTTCAAAGTTAATTATGGTTGGTTTCCCAATCTGGGCGGGATTCGAGGTCAAATCAAGAAGTTCACCCTTAACACGTCCGCTGTATTCGCTGCTTTGACTGGGCTCAGAGCTAATGCTGGCTTTTTTGAGCCAAAAAAGAGGGTATCCGCGAGTGACGGGAAAACGGTAGTTTTTGCCATCGCTTCGGGGTCGAGGGACAATTTGTTCGTCAGCTGAAGCCTTCTTTTGCTCATCAGTTTTTTGGGGAGGAAGATATTCGCGGGCCACCGTCATATATTTTTGGATAGTTACGAGCTTATCTGCAAACATCTTTCCAAACAATTTTTTTGAGAAATCACCCACGTCGATTTGAGGGATCTTGAAATGCTTTTCTAAGTCTTGGACGTCTTGCTTAATGACCTGATCGAGGTCTTTAAATGCGGTGTCGATGGCTTTTAAATCGCTGTTAACCCCGTCGCTTGTTTCTTTGACCGATTTTATTTTTTGATCAGCCTCTTTTACAAGAGATTGGATTTCTCCGATGGAGGCGGCAAATTTAACGGGATCTTTGGTGTCAATTTTTATGGCCTTAACTCTCGTTTCAAAATCCTTGAGCTCGTCACTTCTTGGGAGAGCTTTAATGCGTGCATCCCACAAGGCTTGCTTCTCTTTGAGACTGGCCTCCAGTTCCTTAATCTTAAGGTTCGACTTAAGATTAGATTCAAGATTTTTAATTTGAGCAGTGGGATCGGCTCCCTCAATGATATTGGCCAAATCACTCAGAAGATTACCCTCAAATTCCTTCTTGGTTTGGTCGAGAATTCCACTTTCAAGCTTTGCCAGGGCTGGTGATTTCCCGTCATTGACACTGGATTCCACAGGAAGTATCTTACCGGGCCTCAGCCGGGGAGGAAAGGCTTGGATATCAACAATAGAGGCCTCTTCGACCACGAATTTTGCCCGAAGAAGGGCATCCCACAAGAAACCAAAGCGAATTTCACCGATTGAAAAAAGATTTCGAGAAGGATCCTCCTTGTCTGTGACCTGCAATTCAGAAAGACGAAAGCTTCCACCTAAAAAACTGGTTTTTACTCGGCCAACATTCACCTCAGCCCCATGAATGTGGGTTCCCGTAAATTCGATCAAGAAGCGAAGGTGGCTATCGAACAGAAAAGAAAAATACAATCCAGCACACACACATATAACTGTGACGGGAACGACGGCCTCCCATCTCAAAGGCCCCTTCACTTTTTTTACTTTTTCTTTTTCTGGTGTTTTCGGTGAGCTCAATTTGGTTGTCCTTGTTTTAAGTCGTTTGTTCACTTGTCAATGAAAGGAGGGATGAGACTCAGGCTCCGTAAAGCTGATCGTATTTAAAATACCATTTGTAAAGGGAGGTGGCCTGAATGCCCTTCCAAATCTTTGTGTTTTTAAATCGCTCTAAAATGTCTTTCTGATATTTCAAAACTAACAAACGAGCGATCACAAAAACAAAGGGGCTGGCGACGATCGTAAAAACGCCGGAGCCCATGACGATGGAATTGTTGAATCGAGTAAAGGGAATAATGGGAAGATTGTAAAGTAAAACGAAGGTTTCCTGGAGGCTTGGCATCTCGAGAACCTTTCTTCCAACCACATCAAAAATAGGATCAAGCAGGTAGCCCGCAAAAGAAAAAAATCCGGCAGAAACCATTGCAGCCCCAGCCTGAATTCTGAACAGAAAAATGCAAGCAAAGACCAAAAGAGTTTGCAGGGACAGCGCGGGAGTCATTCCCAAAATGAATCCAGCAGCGAGACCGGCAGCAATTTGATTGGTTCCGTTTTCAGAATTCAAAAGTTTGATGAATTGAAAGACCTGTTTGAGGATTAATCCCATATCTTTGTTCCTATTTATTTTTCCTAAAGTTATAGACCGCTTCTTCGGTCCAAATTGGTCCAGTTCTGTCCGTGCATCATTTTTCCGGTATTCCTCTTCTGAGTCAAATGGATGCAATGCATCCAAAAAGGGGGATATGGAATCTCGGGCTTGATGGGTGTAGGTTGTCGGCCTGAAAGAGGTAAATAACCTGATGGATAGAAGGACGTGGTTAGTTACGGGAGCGGCTGGGTTTATTGGTTCTCACCTCGTGGGACGTCTTCTTGGCGAAAGCCAAAAAGTGGTCGGGGTTGACAATCTTTCTACGGGCAAGTGGGAGAACCTGCAGGAGGTGTTGGGTCGGTTAACTAACGGCCAACAGAAAAGTTTTTCATTTATCTGTGACGACATCGGGAATGTGAGGATGATGGAGAGGGCTCTGAGCGGCGTTCATGTTGTTCTCCATCAGGCGGCAGTGGCTTCAGTGCCTTTAAGTATCGAAAGTCCTCATTATGTACATGATACGAACGTCACGGGTTTTCTCAATATTTTGAATTCGGCGAAGAACGAGGGCGTTAAGCGCGTGGTTTATGCTTCAAGCAGTGCTGTTTACGGAGATAATCCGACCGCAATTAAGTCTGAGGGTGATTTGGGAGAGTTACTTTCGCCCTATGCCGTGACTAAATTCATTGACGAGTTGTATGCCGCGCAATTCCATCGTCACTATAAAATGGAAACGGTTGGACTGAGATATTTTAATGTTTATGGGCCGAGGCAGGACCCGCAAGGATCCTATGCAGCAGTCATTCCAAAATGGATTGAAGCTCTTCGCAAAGGTGATCCGATTTTGATTCATGGAGATGGAACGACAACGCGGGATTTTTGTCATGTGGATGACGTTGTGGCGGCAAATATTTTGGGGGCCACAGTCACTCGTCAAAGTGCCTTTGGTAAGAGCTATAATATCTGCAGTGGTGAGGAAACGAGCTTGAGTTCACTCGCGGAAGGACTCGTTAGCCATTGGAGTAAAAAGTTCCCTCAGGCCCCTCGACCTGAGATAACTTACAGTCGCTTTCGTGATGGAGATATTTACAAATCTTGCGGAAGCTACGAATTGGTTCAGAAGGAGTTGGGATTTGCTCCCAGGCTTCGTCTTTCTGACGGGCTTATCAAGTTGTTCGACAATCTCAGTGACCAATGAAAAGAAAGTCAGAAATGCTTTTTTTTTAGAAAACTGACAAGATGTAAAAACAACATGTGCCAGTGTCGATGATGTATCGAGTCACGGCTCCTGTCTTATAGCCAGTAAAAGATCGCATTATTGCTGAGGGATCAAAGGCAAAAAATATTTTTATGCAACTGCTCAAAATGAATGCGGATTCGATGCGGATTTCATTGGCTCCCTTTTCGTTTTTGTCGTGATGTGACTTTTTAATATTCAAACCTTATGGTTCTTTATCTATCTACAATCAAAGAGCTTTTCAAAAATGAAAAGGCTGCACTTCGAGAAAGGAAGAATCCACTCGGAGGTGTGTTAAGCGGACCTATGGCAAAGTGTTATCGGAGGGGATTTAGAAAAAATTTTAAGGATCAGATATTTTTTAAGATCTGAGCGATCGTGGCACCGCTCTTGCAAAATTAACTGGCCTTTCCTCAGAGTTTTTTACGAATTTTTAAAAGCATTGAAAAGAGTATCTATGACTTCCGTCCGCTTTGCCCCGAATTTTATGATTTCCATCCAAGTCATTTCGATTTTTGTCGGATATTTATTTTATCCTTGTTCTGCTCGTGCCGAGATGCCAACGAGATACAGCGAAATTTTAGATACCTTGAGCGGAAGTGACCGGCAAGTTGCAGATTCACCAGATTTAATTGTCCTCTCAGAAGCAATAAATGATCTCAAGCAATTTCGTTACTCGGAGAGTTTTGTGGCTCTTTGTGATCGTTATCAGGTCGAATTGGACCGGCTTGCCAAAGGAGGGGATACTGGTAGCGGGCGTTTAGATTCTTTAAATATCTTAAATCGACTCTTAGATGGTATTGAGGATTTGGCGACTATTCACAATACCAGCAGAATTTTTGAGCTAAGTGAAGCCACCAAGGAGATTCTACAAGCGCAAACGGACGATATTTTGAAGGATATCCCAGGCCGCTTCGATACAATATTAAATTCTGTAAATGAACGTCGGATAAGATTGCCGTCCGCAGACGCAAAGCCTGATCCGGGCGAGGCTTCCTTACAGGGGCATACGCCTGAATCTTCAGGAGGAGATGGGGTGTTGACGCCCGAGGAGCCGGCCCACAAGCTTATTCTGGATCGATTGGATAGCTTGGAGAAGGCTCTGAAGGAACAAATAAAGGGGCAGCCTGAAGCCGTGCAGATGTTGGTGAATGCCGAAAGTGAACTTCTTATTTATGGTCGGCGCAAGAAACCTAAAATCATGGTTCTCATGGGACCTGATGGAACGGGGAAAGAGACAATTGCGAAAGTCTACACGGATGTTCTTCATGGTTATAAAGGCGCTCATGAAAAACATATGTTTCGCGTTCCCACCTTGAAAAGACATGCAGATCTTTGGCAAGTGATGGGGGCCGTCGTGGGACATGAGGGTGCCGGAAAATTTCCTCCTTTCTTGGCCTTTTTAGCGGAACACTCGGGCGGGCGCTATCAGGTCAAGAAGAGAATCTTTCTTGGTGGAAATACGGAAGTCTACTTAGAGGAAGATCCGAATTGGGATCCCAAGACGGTACCGGAGCGGGGGATTGTTTTTCTCGATGGTTTTCAAAATTGGTCCTCTGACATGAAGGACGCCTTTTTGGGACAAGCCATAGAGACAGGAATATTTCAGTTGAACAATCCAACCGCTGAACTTTCATCGATCTCTGTACCCATCACTTTCATTATATCCACAACTGTAAACGGGGATAGGGAGGGTCGCCCTCTCAGTTATGATCAAATGATGGAGAAGTGGAAGGCCTCAGGGAACAATCCCGGTCGTCTTCGAAAAGATTTGGAGGCCAGTCAAGGGTCAGGCATTGTGCACCAACAAGGCGAAGCTCGCGGAATTTCGCAAAGCCTACTAAATAGTTTTCCAGATGATTCAATTGTGCGGATGCGTCCTCTGGGGCCTGATACTCTTCAAGAAATTGTGAGACAAAGACTGCAGGATTTGAGTGAAGAGCTGAGCGCAAGTGGCGCATTTGGAAAATACTCTCTTCAGTGGTCCGAGAAACTCGTTAGATTTTTGCAGGAGTATCACTACGTAGCAGAGAACAATGCCTCCCAGATTAACAGTCGGCTCGCCGATTTGGTTAAGCGAACTTTGACGGAGGCTTTTCGAAGTGGGAGGATTGAAGCTTCTGATCATCCAAGAGCAATTCACCTCGACGTCGAGGAAAATTCAGATCGAACATTTGATTTGCTGTTTAAAATGACAGCAAATGAAAATGAAAATCAAAATGAAAGTCCGCCAGACAGAGATCAAAATAAACCCGCTCAGGAATTTCGCCTGAGAATCACAGTGACTGAAATTGATAAGCCAAAAGAACCGATTTCGGACGACAGAATTCGAGAGCTTCTAAAAATCCCAGCTCGCCTGAACGAAAGAGTCTTTGGAATTGAAAGGGTTGTCGATAGATTGGGGACGGCATTATTGAACGCAGAAGAAAGTCGAACGGGCGGACTCACCCCAGACACCGCGACTTCACCTGCCACTATTTTCATGTTTGTGGGTCCCCCAGGTAACGGAAAGACTCAGACGGGAAAGGAAATTGCTAATATCTTGGGGGTTGAGCCAAAAACTATCGATTGCTCTCAGATACAGTCAGTGAGTGACGTCAAAGCAAGAATCTTGGGTATGCGTGATTCGTTGGGCGCTTCTACTCCTTCCGAATTCATGAAGGCTTATGATCGAAGCAACGGCAGGCTGGTTGTCATTCTAGATGAGATAATCAACGCTCAAAATGCACTCACTGTTTTGCCCTCTCTCTATGATATTCTGGCTGAGCCGGTTGTGAGAACCTTCTCGGACGGAGAACCACGAGTGATGACTCACGTGACTTTTGTTATGACGGGAAACATTGGAGAAAGTTTTTATCGGGCCGTCCCAACGAAGATTCCTGATATCAACCGTCAGGGGGCTTTCCAAGAAATCCATGGAATGATGATGAAAGACCCCGAAAAACGTCGAAGATTGCTTGAGAGATTCCTGACTCCCGCTTTTCTCAGGCGCGTGGGGTTTCAAAATATTTTCTTTTACGGTCCGCTCGATTTCAAAGCCATCCGAGGTCTTTTCCAGTTGAAGATAATGGAGGAAATTGAAAGGCTCAAGCCGAAGCCAGATCGAAGGGGTTGGCATGTTCATTTCAGAACTAAGGAATCATTCCTTCGAATCCTAGAGGCCTTTGAGGACAATGGGTACAGAATAGAGGAGCAAGGGAGTTCAATTGATCTTTTTGTCAAACAGGACTTCGGGGCTCGATTGCGTGAGCTCCTTCATCATAACTTGGTCTCCACTGGCTCGAAGGTCGTGCTTGATTTTGATCCGTTGACCGGAACGACGAGAGATACTTTTAACGGGGATGTCAGAATTCTGCATTTACGGGTAGATGTTTTTGGAGAGCCAAAGACGGGGGATTCTGTTCCTGGAGTTGATATGGGCGCGGGTGCTCCGCCATTACAGACCCTCTGGTTGACCCTAAAAGGAAAGGAAACACCAGATATTCCAACGAGAGTTCAAGCTGATGAAGTGTTGACCGCCTTTCACGAAGTTGGACATGAGGTGGGGAGGAAAGTCCTATTTGGAAATACACGCACTCACGAGAGGATATCGTTAAAACCAGGAGTTGCAGAGATTGCAGAGCAGATTGTCTATTTTCTGGGAGTGGCCGAACACAATGACATCAAGGAGCTGACTCCCTCCAAAGCAACCGTCTTGAGAGACATCGCTGTTAAGTTTGGAGGAGATGTGGCCCAATCTCTTTTGACGAAGGGTGGCAGCGGGGACGCCGGCAAGAGCAATGACATGGAACGAGCCACCGAGCTCGCTCACAGGGCCATACTTAAATGGGGTCTTTCAAAAAAATGGGGGCCACAAACGATGCCGAGCGACCCAAATTTATCGATGGAGTCTTATATCGCTGAGCTTCCCGAAAAGCGAAAGGAACTATTGTTTCGAGAAGTCAATCAATGGTTGGCCGAAGGGAAAGAGCTTGTAAGAAGAGCTCTATTGGCAAACTTGGACAACGTGGTCATTCCCCTGGGATTCGAGTTACTGCAGAAGCTAACTATGGAAAAGGAGGACCTCGACAAATTTTATGAGACTCACCAAGTTTTTGTTGAGGGTTCTCCGGAATACAGAAATCCCGTGAGAAGGTGGACGGGCACGGCCTTGCGAGCGAGGTTAAGCCCAATCATTCATTCGCCCTCGACTTTGGTCCCAGAACTTCTTCCCGGAATTTCGCCTCCAGAAAGTGTTGCTGACATTTCTGCAATTCTTAAACAACATAAAGCAAGAGCGGTCTCAGAAGTTGCTTTGCCATCCAATCTTCCTGTCTTTGAGAAGACGAATACCAAATCCGATGGGAGAGCGGGAGCATGCCGAAGCGCACTTTTGAAGCAAGCTCAGTAGTGACGTGACATGGGTACTTTCGGAGACAGCTAGGTTGCTTGAGTTTGAGGCCAGCGGGGGGGCATGAGGTTGAGAAGGGTCTGCTATTTTCTATTGTTTATTTCAATAATCTCTCTTGCTGGTGATTTTGAGGAGAGAGAAATTGAAAATGGATTTGCGCGAAAAGCTGGGGATCCTCGAGGAATCAAGGTTTCAGTTCTTGATTATTCAGCGGCAAAAAATATATTTGCAGAGTTTGCCCGCGATGGGAAAATTCCTTATAAATATCCAATTGATGGTTGTTACGCTCGGGCAACGGCCATGACCAAAATAGCTGAAGCCAAGAAAATCGAAATGGGAAAGGTGTTCGTAGAAGGCCATCTCCAGGTTAAAACCTCCAGCAAGAAGTACCCCATCGTGAACTGGGGTTGGCATGTGGCTCCTGTTACCTATGTCAAACAGCCAGACGGGAAGGTCAGAATTATGGTATTTGATCCATCCCTTTTTAACGCTCCGGTGACATTGGAAGTATGGAAAAACAGAATGCTTTATAAATATGACTTTTATAACCCCGTTATTAAAAACATATATTATGGGTCGCGATATCAGTACTTTAAAAAGAAATCTGAGTCCAACAAAGGATTTTGGTGGAAGGATGATTTGGATAATATGAAAACTACTTTTTCAGAATATGAGAAGCTTCAGGATTTCTCCATGGGGTCTTCGTCTGAAAAAGGGAGAACTTTGTCTAAACCCAGAGGAGCAGCCAAGTGAGAAAGATCTGGCAGGTATTCCTAATTGGATTTATATGTTTCATGGTTTTTGATCTAAAGAGTGAGGCCTCCAGTTTTAAGGGGTATGAGAAATCTCCTGATGGGGAGATTCTCGTTATGAACGAGACCATCGATGAGTTTCAGGAAACGGAGAAGGATTTTTTGATTTTACTGTCCCGCCATGCAGCTCTCTACCGTTTTCCAAAGGTTCAGGATTCATCGAGACAGGTTCGAATTTTTTTAAATAAGTGTATCAAACTGAAGGCCACTCTCATTGTTCATGTTGATGCGGTGACGGCGAGAATCATGAGCATTGAGGATCCTGAGAGATAATAGCAAGCAAACACTTCTACCGATCCAGTTCTGATTTTTAAGTAACGACGAAAGGTCTGGTGAGCTGAGGTTTTAATGCCCATCCTGATCACGCTCGGTCCGCCGCAGGTTTCTACCTTTGGAGAAGAAAAGCTTCCTGAATTTCGTAGGAGTCGGTCCCCAATCCTTTGTTCTCAGACAAGCTCAGGATTTGAGCGATCCCACCAAGGCCTGATGTGACTTCCATCGTGACGAGCAGTTTCATACCGAGTTTGTTCTGTCCGTGCAGTTGAACGATCCGAGTTTCAAGCTGTCGGGGCTGTCCGTTGACTTGTAGGGTTTTTGAGGAAGGCTCAATGCTATGGACTGTCACTTGAAAGCCGTAGCTCTCCATGACCTTGATTTTTATTTGTACTCGGTTGTGAGAATTTTGGTTCCATTCGCTTTCGGTTAAAAGAGCACGGGAAATTTCAGTGCCGTTCCCTTGACGCGTAACAATTGTTGCTTGCTCTTCATTTGCCGCGTCCACCACATGTTGGTGTTTTGAAATATCGCAATGATCAGCTAAGCAGCTTTTGGAAATCAAATTGACTTGGTCTCCCGCTTTAAAAGACAAGTTGAAATGATCAGGCTCAAAAAACTGATTTAACTCATCGAGGTTTGGGGCTGCCACAGCCGCAGCTGCAGCGATAAGTGAAAACAAAGCAAAGGGGGTGAACTTAACAAAATGAATCAAATTCATTTCTTAACTCCACATTTCTTTGCTTGTCTTGTCACGAACTTCAATAGACAAAGCGATGATCTGGTCCTTTGTGCCATGGCAGGAAATCAAGGCAGAGCGTTCTCCAAAGGTGAATGCCGGGAAAGGCTTCGATGCCTTTTGAAATGTCAAATTGGAGGGGCGGCCAGGACGAATTCTTGGCTTGCCCAATTTGCTTTATTGCCTCTTGTTTGTTTTTTCCAAAAAAAAGAACTCGCTTCTCCAACCAGTCTGAACCGATGGGATTTGTCTGGCTTTTATGAGCAAGTTGATAATTGTTGTGGTTTCTCCATGCTTCGATAGCGGCATGGGTCCAGGGGTCATCTTGGGAGCTTGTCACTCGGGATCCAGCGAAGACGCCCTGTTCAGTAAAGCCCAATAAGACGCTGAAAACAAAAATACGCGGGAATTGAAATGGGAATGGACATGGGAATTGAAATGGGAGTTCAGATGAGACGGCAATCTGTCGCTGATAGGCCTTCATTTCGAGGAAGGGCTTGGTATGGAAACGGCCTAAGAGCGTAAATTCTGGCAGCGAAACTTCTGGCAAGAGACATGTCTTGTCTATCCAACAGGACCAGGCCCATCTCTCGATACCCTCACAAATGGACCGAAATCTGGTGGACTCGCGATCAAAACCTGCGGCAAAGCCGCTTGTCGTGGGGATAACATCGAGTCTAAAGTTTTTCTTTTGGGTCGAGTTTTTTAGGAGTTGGGCGACATACCTTCGCTCTATGAATTCAGCGACTGCAATTCGTCGGGCGGTCAGGCGGTCTGCCGAAGTGCCACCCCCGATCGGTTCAAGATTTCTATCGAGAACATAGGAGCGCCACCCAACGAGGGAGCCGTCTGTATCGATGAGGGCCTGTTCAGAAATCTCACGGTAGGACTCATCGAGCTGTCGCACAATCGAAAGGAGATTTCTGGCTGTCTCCATGGGATGAATCCTTCACAAAGTTTCTGTGCGATACTTCATTTTTGTGTCTCTAAATCTAAAATCTTCAAATCGGGGATGGGTCGTTCCGGTAGGAATCGTCTCGGGATCAATGTCTTCAGAAAAAAGAGAAGTCAGGCCGCTGTGAAACAATGGCAGAACAAAGGCCTCCTCTGACAGAATGAGATTGAATTCCTGAATATAATTCTGGTCTGCTTCTAGGCTATTTTCTTTATACTTTGTGACAAGTTCGCAGATGCGTCTGGAGGGATCTGGAAAGCTCACTCCAAGTTTCGTGCAAAACATCATGTCAACAATCGAGTTTGTGATATTTCCACCAATATCGACAGAAGAAACACGAATATCAAAGATCTCATTTGATATTAATTTTTTGAAAGCGATTGGGTTGCTGCTATCTACAATCTCAAAAATAATTCTTTTTTCTGGGACACCCGAAAGCAGCTCTTTGACTAAGCTTTGAATGTAATTGTTTACAAGTGAACCGAGTCTGGGGGGAAGGCTCACAATGATTTGCTGGTCAGAATTGAAATCCTCGTAGCTAGCAACTTGGCTCGAGAGAGTCGGGAGTGGGCGTTGTGTCACCGAGGGCCAATGAGAGTAAAACGAGGCAGAGGGGTAGATGGCATTTTTGGCGAACCAATCCGGTAAGGGGACCCCTTGAAGGCGACTCTGAAAAACTTGTCGATTTCTTTTGCTTTCAAAAAAGCCAGAGGGAGTCAGAGGACTAAGTATCATTGCCGTGAGGAGAAACGGAGCCGTTCTGATTTTATGAAAGACACCGCTGTTGTGAGAAAAATCTGGAACTGAGGCTCCTAGCCGTACAATTGTTCTAGAACTAATGACAGTCGTTTCGTCAACATTCTGTGCCGAAAAGCGAATCACATTGGGTGACGACTCCGAAACAGAGAACCACTTTTGATTTTTCTCAAGGACAAGTTGCCGTCCACTTTCATTCGACCGCAACAGATAGGCACCGGAGGAAGTAAATTTGTGATCTTTTCTAAACTTGCCGTCCACAAAATTTCGGTCGCACCAAAATCCAAAATAAGGCATTCTCAAAAACTCAAGGAGCTCATGTTGCTCCTGCGTAAATTCAAAAAGAATTTGATGCGGTCCAGATGCTTTTAGACCACGAATAAAAGAAACCTGACCTTGAGCAAAGGCACGCCATCCATCGAGTTGGTCAAAAACCATCAGCTTTCCACTTTTTGCATATGTCTTCAGCTGCTCATGAAGTTTAACGACATATGAATTGGCGGTAATGGGAGTGCCGTCTTCACATTCTAGATGGTCTTGGAGGGCAAATTCCCAGCGTCGGCCATCATTTGATTTCGACCAAGAGGACGCAAGATAGGGCTCTATTCTCCCGGAGACATCATATTTTACCAGCGTTCCAACAAGGGCATTGAGTATCGTTTGATTTTCGAATGAATCGCTGTGAGAAGGAGCCAATGAAAAACTCACCTCAGGTGCCATCTCTGGACGATGAAAAATATAGTTCAGTTGATGACTTTCTCGAGAATCTATTTTAGCAGAAGAAGAAATCATTTTTCGGTGACCGTTGTGTGGCTGAGGAGTCCAGTTGGCGCACATCACAATCAAAACAGCTAAGATCCATAGGGACCATTTCGTCATGAGAAGTGATCGTTGTTCTCTGAATTTTTTGAGTTTTTTGAGTTCTTTGAGTCCTCTGAATCGATACAAAGATTTCTGGCTCAAGGGAGTTGTTCCTTGTTTGATGAGGGTATTCATATCGTCTCAATGAATAGTATTGCGTCGGAAAAGCAGATCGTCCGCAATGGTCAGACCGCTCTGAGTTCATTGAAAAATGAGATTTGATACTTTGAACCGAACTCCTCAGTTCGCCGCGAGCGAGGAGGCAATACGCTAAGATTAAAATGGTTGCCGAGGTTCTCCAGGTTCCGAGGATTCCCAGGTCTCTCGGGTCTCTCAGGGTACTCAGTGTTCCTGTGGTTCTTGTTGTTCTCAAGGTCTGCACTTGACGTCTCCTATCGGAGTGAGGTGTAACGAACTTGAGGCACTCCTATCATAAAATTTTTCTCACTTCTTTATTTTTATGCGTTTTTTAGCCAACATTGAAAAAGTTTTTAATTTACGCTCATGCCATAAAAAGCAGAGCTGGCTTGTTATTCCGACGATCATCATGTTGATCTGGGTCATTGTTTGTCAATTGGTATTCTATTTTATTCAGCACAATCATGGTCTTGATTTGTCACGCGCTCTTCAGTCACAATTTCGTTCTGACTTGTTTTCTTCGGATTTTGAATATCTGTTGCGCTCTGTTGGTGATTTGGAAAAGCTTGCGACGATACGATGTCCAGTCGTTGAGCAGATTGAACCTCGCCGTCGTATTTTGCTTGATTTGAGTTTTCGCGGGGACTGTATACAAAATTCATGGTTGCTGAGTGGGGGCCAATTTTCAGCGAAGGTTCGCGCGATTAACAATGATCTTTTTGTCGTGAGTTTTTCGACTCGCAATCAGATCGTATTTTTATGGGGCCTATGGGCGATGCGCCTTGGCGGTTTGATTTTTTTTAGCACCATCTACTTTGTTCAAAGGCTGAGAAATGTGCAGAACGATCAATTGGCCAAACTCAGGCTTGAGGCCGCGCAGACATTGACCTCGCTTGCGGCCCAGGTTTCTCATGATATTCGGTCGCCCCTTTCTGCGCTCAATTTGGCGGTGAGCACTTTACAGGGATGGCCCGATATGCTCGAGGAACAGAGACATTTGATTCGAAAGGCCACACAGCGGATCAACGATATTGCCAACGATCTGCTGAACAAAAGCAAAGTTCCGGATTTCGGAATTCCTGCGGTTGGAGTGCCAGACGATTCAGGGCCGAATATTGTCGGAAAGCGAGTCGAGGTTGTAGGGCCGTCGGGGCCGTCAGGGCGGTCAGGGCCGTCGGAGCCGTCAGACCCGATTTTGATTGCAGATCTTCTTGATTCCGTTATTCGGGAAAAGCGCCTTCAGTTTTGCGAGAATCCGAATTTAGAAATTCATCTGGATTTGAGAGAGGGATTTGGATTCTTTGCCGTCATCAGTGCCGTCGAATTGTCTCGTGTGATTTCAAATCTCATCAACAACTCGGTTGAGGCATCGGTGAATAGCGGACGAATCACAATTGCTGTTCGGCGATATGCAGATCAGGGGCAAGGAGCGATTGTTGTTTCGGATCAGGGGAGAGGCATAAGTCCTGAGGTTTTAGAGAGAATAAGAGCGTGGGGACCCTCGATGAGTGATCATATCTTGCGAATTGGAGGGCCGCAGATAGGAACGGGATTGGGACTTCATCATGCCCGCCAAACTCTGGCGCGAGCGGGCGGGGAATTTTCGATTCATTCCCGGGAGGGAGTCGGGACGATCGTGACACTTTTGCTGCCCTGTACTGAGGAGCCTCGCTGGTTTGCTCGTCGCATAAAGGTGCCACAGGGAGCCGTTGTGGTTTCGGTCGACGACGACCCCTCCATTCACCAGATCTGGGCGATGCGTCTCTCAAGCGCTGAACGCTCAAAGAGTCCGCACATTATTCTTTATTCAAAGGCCTCAGCCATGAAGTGGATTTTGGAGCATCGGGATCTTGATTGTGTTTACCTGATTGATTTTGAATTTCTCGGTGAACCTGGAGATGGTCTTGACCTCATTGCAGAGGCGGGAATTGCAGCTCAATCTATATTAGTGACCTCGAGATATGAAGAACCTCACGTCCGATCGCGATCTTTGGCTCTCGGAGTTCGCCTCTTACCCAAGAGCCTAGCGGCTTTCGTGCCTTTGTCTTTTTTTAACCGAGTTCAAAATGACACCGAATCGGACAAGGCGATTGAGAAATCGCCCATTTTCTCTTAAAGACGGGACTAGTTTGCCCGCATCTATATTGTTGTATTGATCCTAAATCAATCTTAAGAGGTTTTGTACCGACAAATTGGTGTCAAAAAACTCCCAATTTTTCTGGCACGTAAATGGCAATGACGGCAACTGTTCCATTTGTAAGATGATAATTAAATAAAAATAAACATATTTTTCATTGAGTGAAATTTAGCTGAGTACACCGAGAGGATCGTTGTGTGCGGAGGGAGAACCATGTCAAATCGAAATACTTACAGTCACACCGTCACCAGAGCAGCCGGCTGGATCAGCGTGCAGATCAACAAGCGAACCAAGAAACTGACCAATGCGCGGCCTAAGCAAGGGCTACAGGCGTGCGCTTATCAGCCTATCAAACTTCTGACTGCTCTCACTTTCATCTTTGCTGGGGCTTTGTATGCCGATCCCGCGTCGGCAGACCCCTTCGGTAGGTTTAGAAAAGATTTATCGCAAATTTTGCGACAAATTGAGCTAGCCGAAAGAGATCCCTGTAGGATTAAGGAAGCGGCTGCAGCAAGGGAATTAAATGATCTGATAGAGAACACTCGCATAACTATTCAATCAATAAATGGGCTGTTCGAGCACAGCTCGCAGTTGGATAGGGAATTGGAAGGTTCAAACGAGATGATGGCGATGGATCCGAATGCCATTTTATGGTTATTAAATAATCATTTCCAGAATTTTCGAACCTTTATTGAGCGCGTGAGCGTGTATATTCATAGAATTGAGCGTTACAATGGCATGGCCAGGCATCGCACGGACGTATCACTATTGACTGATCAGCTTGAGGAACTGAGGTCTGTCCTCCAGGGAATTCAAGTGCTGGGCCTTTCATTGTCCAGAGATGAATTCCTTAGCGCAAACAGAAATTTCTTTGAAATCGTTCAATCCATTAAAGAGAGGCTTTTAAGTGAACGCAATTTCTTTGAATTTGAACCTTATCGTCTTGGGAGCGACTGCTCTTGCGTACCATTATAAAACCCTAGTGGCCGTACCTGCTGCTTTAATTGAATCAACACAACCGTCAGGCAAAGCAGCGAAAGAGTGGGCAGTAGTTTCATTCTCCCTGCCTGCCAGAATGAATCGCCGCCAAAGCCGCCGCTCTATTGTGGTAAATCTATACACACATCCATCCAAACATCCATCCAAACATACATACATCCCATGGATTCTGCAGATTTTGAGGGAACTGGGATTCAAATTTCTCCATCGAATTGTTGATTAGCTATGAATCTACTCGTGACAATATCGACGATATAGTTCTGGCTGAATTGCAGGTGTTCATCGCAGGCATCAAAATCAAGCAGTGCCGTCGGCTCTCTCTCTCTCTCTCTCTGGATCTGGGCATCGAGCTTTCGGAGTCCGCCTCTTACCCAAGAGTTTGGCGGCTTTCGTGCCTTTGTCGTTTTTTAGCCGAGTTCAAAATGACACCGAATTGGACAAGGCGATTGAGAAATCGCTCATTTTCTCTTAAAGACGGGACCAGTTTGCCCGGCAATATTACTCTAATACTGATCCGAAATTGATCTTGAGCAGTTCTGTGCCGACAAATCGGTGTCAAAAAAGCTCCAACTTTAGTGGCACGCAATTGGCAATGACGGCAACTGTTCCATTTGTAAAACGGTAATTAAATAGAAATCATCAACAAATTTTGCGTTGAGCAAAATTTAACTAAAGCACACCGAGAGAGTCGTTGTGTGCGAAGGGAGGACCATGTCAAATCGAAATACTTATAGTCACACCGTCATCAGAGAGGCCTGTTGGATCAGCGCGCAGACCAACGCGCGAACCAAGAAACAGACCGAGGCGCCGCTTAAGCAAGGGACACAGGCGTGCGCTTATCAGCCTATCAAACTTCTGACTGCTCTCACTTTCATCTTTGCTGGGGCTTTGTATGCCGATCCAGCGTCGGCAGACTTTTTGAGTAAAGCTAGAGACGATATCAAAAGAGAAGCGGCTAAGGTTAAATTGCCTCCGATTGCCGTTGTGGTGCCGCTCATAGTGCCGCTCATAGTGCCCGACGGCGCACCCCATTTGCTCCCAGCTATTACCAAGGCTCCAGAGAACATAGTGAAAGCAGGTGTCAAAGCCGTGGATGATACATTGAAAACAGTGGGTAAAGCTGGAGAGGATGCTAATGATACACTGATTAAGGGACGAGATGATCTCAATAATACAGTGATTAAAGCTTTGAGTGATACAAGGGAAACAGTTGTAACGACCCAAGAGGATATAGAGGATACAGTGCATAAGGCTGGAAAGGATTCAAAAAAAACTCATGAATTATTTGGGTGATGTTTGCTCTTTGGGTGAGGACGGAAGAAAGAGAGATAGGGAGAGGGAGGAGGCAAAAGAAGAGAGACAGCGCGTTGTTCGTGATGGAGCAAGAGTGCTGCGGAATGAACAAATATCGCAAACGAGACGCCTTCTAAATGTCAAGAAGGATTTGATAGCCACGCTGGGGCTCCTTGATGCAGATAATGAGGTGATTTTCTGGATAATGGCATCAAACAATAAAATCTTTAGGCAGTTTTTGCTTTCAAGTGAGAATACCGCAGATAACCTGATGGCCGTTAAATTGCTCTTAGCCTCCCAGTTCGCCACTTTGCTTGACTATGCTGATCGTACGAGCAGTCAGATACCTCAAGTTGAGACTCAAGATAATGGGACTAAGGATGAAATGAGTCTTCGTGCACTGATTGAGAAATTTCAGGTTGAGATGACTATCCTTAAGAACGACCAAGAGCAGGGTGCCATATCTTCTTTAGATGCATTGGCTAGGAGCTACAACTACTCAACTGTTTATAGTGTGGCCATTAGAGAGAGACTAAAAACTAATCACGACTCCGCTAAGAAAGAAGTGAGCTCTCTTGAAGAGAGTTTGAAGATTCTTGAAAGTGAAGAAGGAGCGTCGAAATGATTGCGTGGCGATTTATTTTAAGTTGTATGATTATCTCCTTATCTCTGAGCGGTTGCAGCGACAGCACAACTGGTACTTCAGTTCCTGTTCCTAAGCCTGTTTCTGTTCATTCGGAGGCAGTAGATGCCTCCGATAAGTTCGCACCTTTGGACCGTTTACTTGAAGTCGGATGTCGGTATCAAATTATAGATGGGAGGCGAGGAGATTTGTCTTGTCAGGAAAAGGCGACTCCTATTGATGGATATAACCAATATAAATCAATCGCGCAATTTTATCACAGTGTTGGCGTGCTAATAGAGGAGAAGTCCCATCATCACGAAGTCAGAGAAAAATTGATATTTAAACATGGTGCTGCAATGGTTTTCTTACTCGGGAAAGGCAAAGTTGATTGGGCTGACTATGTGGCGAGAAGAAGTGATATTCTATTTGCTGCAAAGGATATCGCACATTCTGAATTGTCTCAGGTTTCACATTTGCAAAAAAAAGAGAATCTTTTGGAATCGGGAATGTGGATTTTGCTGAGATCAATTGCCGTGTACGCTCAAGTTTATCTCAATTTCGACCATGACCAGGTGAATTTGGAAGTCGGCAAGATCTTCAATCTCGAGACATTTTTGTCCTACATGGAGTTTTTTAAGGCGGAGCTCGATGAGCTACACACTGGATCTCAAGGATTATGCCATCAAGTTTTTGAAACACTCAATCAACTGGGTAGCAATCAATGAAAGCACTATTTCTGATTATTTTGGTGATCGTCCCACAGTGGGGGTGGAGCGAGGAATCCGTTGCAGTGGAAGCGGGGAAAGCCTTTGGCCTGGGATATGCGAAAGCCCAGGCCATGGCGTTTACCGCAGATTTTCTCGATAAAAATCCAAATCTTGTCTTCTCTGTCGATCCAAAGATAGGGACGAAGGTTTTTACTTTTGCAGCCAAGTCATTATCAGTTTTGGCATTTGTTCAGGCCAAAACAGATAAGGAGCGTGCTTGGGCTGCGACGAGTTTTATTCTATCGCCGGAGCCCACCACTGCGATGATCCTTCTGGCTGTCCAGTTTGCTGATGCAATGATTACTATTGGGCACATGCGGGAAATCAGCGAGATTCAGCGCAGGACCTATGACCTTGCCCGCGAGACGAGCGTCATTCAAAGGGCTATTGCTGAGAGTGAAATAAATCAGATAAATTTTCATGTTAATGAGCTTCAGTCGCTCAAAAATCAGCTTCTCCTGATAATAGAGAAAATAAAAAGAAGCGAAACGAATTATTCAGCCGCTTTAAATGCAGGAGAAATGAAAGAAAAGCAAGTTGACGAAGTATCGATTGAAGAAATTCTGAAGTCCATATTTAGCTTTGAGACGTTAGCTCACAGAGTAGACTATTTGGAAGGCAACTTAAAGATATTGGTCAGCGGGAAATGGTATGCTTCTGATGCTGCATTAGTCCAAAAGTTGAATGATTTTTCGGATTTTATTAAGGAAATTAAGCCAATTCAAATTCATTCATTGAATATTAAGAACACATATATCTCCTACGTATCGCTTTTAGAGGCGGAGGCGGTCAATCGCGAGATGAGAGGAGCCCACGCAAAACGTGTCAATAAGACGCAGACTCAATTGTATTGCTTTGAAATGATAAATGATAACTTCAAAATCCAAAGGAGAGATGAGATCGAAGAGATCTTCGCGAATTGCATGCGCGAACAATCAATTCAGTGATCTTGTTTTATTTTTATGAAGATAATAATTAAATTGGTTTTTTTGTTTCTGTCTTTCACTCCGGCCAGTTCGTTTGGATTTCAGGGTAACATCACGGACCCTGGTCTTATTGGAGAAATTGAGGCAAAATGGAAACCCGGTATTATATTTGATGTGTATTTTCCGGATGGAGGTCACTGTACCTGTGCCATCACGTCATTCAAGATCGATGGTGATAGAAAGGTAATGAGGCTTGATCTCGATCCAAGGGGAGGTAATTGGGGTCCTTCGGTTGGTGGTAGAACTGAAGTCCCAATAGGTCCATTGCCTGATGGTCCTTCAGTTTCTGAAACTGATGGGTCTCGGAATTCACCGGCTCATGGAGCTAAATCAGACCAAGAGAACATTGAGGCAGGCCAGAGTGGAACATCCTCGACGTCGACAGAGGAAGTTGGTGTTGGTGCAGGGGTGGGGGTTATTGAGGGATTTGCTGGCGTGGCGGGTGTTTTGATAGAAAGATCTCCTGATGCAAATGCACTCAAAGAAAATCAGGAGGCGATTGCGGCAGATAAAAGTGCTATCTCAGAAAATGAACAGAAAATAAGAGAGGGTGAGTTGAATGCAAAAAAAAGAATAGAAGAAGTTGGGGATGAATTTCGCAAAGGTAGAGAAGCTTTGGTAGACTTGCGATCAGATAACTGGCGGGGGCCTGATAAAAACTCAATCGTAAAATCGACTCTGATCGCTCCTGGATCTGGATATGTAGAACCAGTCCTCCAAGCGATAAAGTCGGTGCCAGCTGGATACACAAGTCAACCTATAGAGAAGAATGATGTGCAATGTGGATCAGTTATTTTTGTAGACAGTCTATCCTTGGGAGAGACCATACCTCTCAATGGCACGCCATTTTCGTTAGTGTACTTTAGTGACCGAGTCATTGGTCGACGAGGAGACTACCAAGTTGAAATTCCCGCACAGGCTGGTCAGAAGAAGAGTGTCGGATCAGTTCTCACCATTAAGCTTGCGGGTCGGTCAAACTCTGTTGACATAAGTCCATGGTCTTTTGGTTTTGGATTTGCCTGGGATGGGTCTGATTCGCAAGGTAAGCAGGTTTGGTCGAAGGCCAGGGCAGAGCTGGCTTTAAACAATCCACCTATGAGCTGGACGACTTTTGTAGGAAACTTCAAACCAGCCTATTTAGGTCTCGGAGGTTGGGGACTCAATGTCATTCATTATCTGAGTTTTGAAGAGGGCATTATTTATTTGGGTAACGGACAAACTCGGGCAGTCAAAGGCTCCCTTGCCACTTTGTCGGATAGAATTGAATTGCCATCGGCTGACGGACTTGAAGTCTATGCTTTTGATTCAAAGGGCCTTCATCGAGAAACTCGACTTGGGCTGACGGGGGGAGTGCTGTGGACTTTCTCCTATGATCAAAACGGAGAGATCTTGTCAGTGACCGATTCCTACCGCAACACGACCAGTTTTTTGAGGACCAATGGTTCAAAACTCATTAAGGTTGTCTCTCCTTACGGTCAGGAGACGGAATTGACTCTTGATAACGAAGGTTATTTGGCTCGTGTTGCAAATAATCGAGATGAGAATTTTCAAATGGCTTATCGATCCGGCGGTTTAATGAGCGAATTTAAGAAGCCGAACGGCCAAGTCAATCGATTTAGTTACAACTCGATGGGATATCTCTTCAGAGACGATAGTGCAGGAGGGGCATCTCTTCGCTTCAAGGGCCACTTGTCCAATGGATCAGGATCTCCAGTTGATTTAAATATGACAACTTCAGAGGGGCGTAAAACAGATTACCTTTTATCGAGATCAAATGATGGATTTTATGAAAGAAAAAAGACGTTTCCTGATGGAACAACTTCTGTGATGAGATTCAAGTCCGGTGAATCCGAAACGCTCATGACGTCTGACTTTAAATTGAAAACCGACTTTCAGCCTGATGTCCGTTTTAAGGAGAAGCTATCTTTTCCGACCAGAACCCAGTTCACAATCAATGAACTCGCAGAATTTCCAATTGAGGTAAACCATTCTCAAGACGTGACCGGATTTCTTTCACCATTTGATTTTTCAAGTCTCACCACACGATTAACGATTAACGGAAAGGCGATCACCGAAGTTTTTGATCGTTCCTCCCGTCAAACGATCTCTACGTCTGCGATGGGTCGCAAAACAACCTATCAGATTGACGATTTTGGAAATCGAGTGAGCGAACGGGTGGGTCACCTCACGCCCACGCAATATTCTTATGACCAGAGAGGCCGACTGTTTGGCGTCACTCGCGGCAAGAGAAAAACGGAATTTCACTACGACAATCAGGGATTTCTGGAATCTATTGTTGACCCTCTTTTGCGTGAAGTTCGTTATAGCTATGATGAAGCACGCAGAACGAAGAGAGAAACGCTGCCTGATGGACGCTTTGTTGACTATCAATATGATCTCAATGGGAACTTGATTTCATTAACTCCGCCCAGCAGACCTGCTCATCAATTTAAATTCAATGTTTTTGAATTGGTTGCGAGTTACCTGGCCCCAAGCCTGCATGAGGAGGCGGCAGCCGCTGCCGCAGCCACAGCAACAGAGACGAGATACTCGTATAATAGAGACAAGCAGTTAAACGGAATCGTATTTCCAGGTGGTGAACAAGTTGCGATCAAGTATGGTCAAAAAACTGGCCGATTGGAACAAGTTGTGACGAACCGTGGTTCTTACGCCTACACTTATCACTCCAGTGGCCCAATTAAAACGATCATATCGCCCGATGAAATTGAGTTGGATTTTTCCTATTACGGCAGCTTGCCAAGGTCTCAATCAACAAAGGCATTTGGAAGAGAAAATCGCTTGGAATTTGGGTACAACAAGGACCTTAGGGTCGACTCTCTTAAAGTCCAGATTGGCAGCGGCAGCAGTAGCAGTGACAGTAGCCGTATCAGTAGCGCCGGCGGCAGCAACTCTGGACACCCCTCCGATGAGATCACCTATAACTACGATGACGACGGCTTTCTCACTCAGGCGGGTGAGGCGACAATTGGTCTTGACCCGGCCACCGGATCTGTAGTTTCCTCTAAACTGGGTAAAATCAAGGAGACCTATGGCTATGATCAGGAGTATGGTGAGCTTAAAATGATGGCCTTAAGCTTTAATGAGCAGGATCTCTATCAAGAGACTCTCACAAGAGACGAGCTTGGCCGCATAATCAATAAGAAAGTAATTCCTGTTGGCAAAAAGCCTTTTGAGTTTTCCTATTCCTATAATCCCGCAGGTCAGTTGTCGTCTGTTCATAAAGATAACGAATTGATTAGCAAGTATGAGTATGACTTCAACGGAAATCCCATATTGAAGGTGAAAGATGGCAAAGAGCTCGCCTCCTCCTTTGACACTCAGGATCGCCTCGTCTCTGACTCCATGAGGGAATATGCCTACAACCCTCGCGGGCAGTTAAGGCTTGTGACAGACAAAGTGCCTCAAACACTGCAAACTCAGTTCAACTATGATTTGGTTGGCAATCTGGTATCTGTGACTCTTCCAGATGGGAAAGCCATTGATTACTTAACAGACGGCCTCAATCGACGCGTGGCCAAGAAGATCAACGGGCAGCTCACAGAGCAGTATCTCTATCAGTCACAGCTTCAGATTGCAGCTCTTTTAGACAGTGAAGGCCGTCTTGTCAGCCGATTCGTTTACGGAACCAAAGCCAATGTTCCTGATTACCTGATCAAAGCTGATCGAACGTACAAAATCTTCTCCGATCACCTCGGCAGTCCTAAGCTTGTTATCGACACAGAAACAGGAGCTGTCGTTCAGCAAATTGAATACGATGAATTCGGAGCTGTGCTCAGCGATTCCAATCCAGGCTTCCAACCCTTCGGCTTTGCCGGAGGACTTTACGATAGCGACACAAAACTCGTTCGTTTCGGCGCCAGGGATTATAATCCGACGGTTGGGCGTTGGACATCTAAAGACCCCATTGGGTTTAATGGTGGTGATACGAATTTGTATGGGTACGTGATCAATGACCCGATCAACTTCATAGATCCTGATGGCGAGCATCCGGTTTTGGTTGGCGCAGCTATAGGTGTATTCTTTGGCGCATTCCTAACTCCTACGCCAACCGATACACCCACGAGCCCGATTGGAGAGGGTGCCAGAGTTCTAGGTGGCGCGGCGGCAGGAGCTGCAATGGGTGCAGCGGTGGGGATGTTTGCTACTGGCTATGAATTCACTTTTGCGGGAATGAGGTTTGCTCCCTTTGGCAATCGCACCAACAATCCCGTGGGCCAACTGCCACACTATCATCGCCGTTCAATCGACCCTAAGACTGGTCAGACAATTCCAGGCCAAGGTATTGGGAGACATCGCCCCTGGGAAGTGAAGAGCCCAGACAAAAACTTTTGTGATAGATTCTAAGCTAGATTGGTGAGAAGTGATGAAAAATTCTGACTTCAAAAAAAGACTCATTCAGTGTCTCGAACGGTCGAAGGAATCTCATGGATCTCCGTCTCTCAGCAATCTGAGTAAAGAATTTGACCTGCTCGACTGCGACCGATGGGACCAGGAAGATGTCGACCTAATGCTTGCGTGGAACTTCTGGGAGGGATGGCTCGACGAAGCCAATCACCATTTTTCTGGATACTATGGGGACATCGAGAAATCAGATTGGCCATTTCTGGCGACTGTCATAATTGATGCATTGACTAGCGGGAAATCAATTCAGGAGCCAAAGATCCTGAAGCAATTTGACTATCGAAAGATTTGAAAATGGAGGATGCGGTTCGGTTGATCAGGTTTTCCAGACCAGTAAACGCACCATGTACTCTGCACCATGTACTCTTGAGCACCATGTACTCTTGAAGGCGCATTCGTGCCAAAAAATGTATGAAACTGAACTGAACTAAGTTCCCTGCGGTCACAGCTTCCCACAGTGAAAAAAAGTGGAGAAGGAAAAAATGATTGATGAGCTCAGATGGTGGAAGAAAAATTGATTGAATAAAATGATGACGTCGTAATTTGAAAATATTTTTCCATCAATAAAAAAGGCTCTGATACCCATCATCCTTGATGGACCTCTGTGCCAATTCCTCGAACGATCGAGCCACTTTATGATTTCCAGCGAAGAGTCTGGCCTCCGTGCTTCGACATCGAGCCGCAAGACTTGCTCGAGATCTGATTCCAGTTCTTTTAAAAATGCTTTCACCGCCGGTGGCAGCAACATTGATATCAAAGGATGCTTTGATTCGATGGGTCCTGAAAGACCTTCGAAAATATCATTCCGAACGTCTGCAATTTTTAGCGTGGACCAGGGGTTTTTTCTTGCTTCTCTTCTTAAGGCTGACTACGATTTTTCATCCCTGATGGGTCTTTTCTGATTGTCTCGATAAGTGTTGTAACCTATTGAAGACAAAAATGTTCGGACCTGTCAGTTTCTAAACTTCAACTATTTCTGGGGCAAGATCGTTTTCACAAAATCTGTAAGGAGTATCTTTTATGCAATTGAAATTTTTGGCATTGGGAGTTTTTGTAATTTTGAGCCAGCATGCAAACGCTGGCATGTACAATCAGGGGGTCGGAGGCCCGAACGAAAAGGAAGCAGGTCAGTACGGGTACGGATTCTACGTTGGCAAAGGATCTGAAAATCCTGACTATTTTTATTATTTGGAATGCGAGAATGATGCCTTTTCAACCTATCGCAAATTTGATCAGCAGGATGAAGACTACCCAGATGCTTTTGACGATGAGTTACTTATTGCCGACTCTGATGAATTCAAACAATTGCAAGATCAGAAAGCAAATGGGAAGAAATGTCGAGTTGAATTCCACAAGATAAGCTTAGACGAGCTAAAATCTATGCCTACCCTTGCGCATTATCACCCACAAATTGTCAGGACCTTTTTCAAAATCCTAATCCAGTCCACACGGCTCAATCATTGGCATTACTTTTCTGAGCAATTAGAGAAGGAATTGACTCAAACTGGCTTAATCGTTGGCAAAGAAGCAGTTCAGTATTTTGTGGGCGACTTTCTGACAGCATTGGCAGGGCTGGAATTTAGGTACCAGTAACTGAACTTTTAAACATTGATCTTCGTGAATTGATTGGGATTTATGAGCGTTAGCAGATCAACATGAAACCTCTGGCTGTTTTTGTCTCGGACGAAAATCGGTCTTGGTTTCAAAATGATAAAAATGTTCGAAGGTGCGTGGCTTGGCTGTCGGTTCTGCAAGCGACAACGTGAAGTGGATCCAGAGACATGAGATAGCGGTCCCATGTTCCCCCGACCGAAAAGAGCCAAGTTTATACTTTATAAAGAAATCCGTGGCAAAGAATGAGTCGCTTCATTTTCTCTGTCGATATACAAATTTTGGAATGCTTCCATAAATCTAGCCGGTTTTGTTCCGATGGATTCAAGCATCTTGAGACGCAGAATTTTTTCGGTGGAATCTGACATTTTTGTCGATTTATCATCACACTTTTCCCACTGCTTTATCACTGGGTGAGTGACTTCAAGTAATTTTCCAAACTCGCGCAACGTCATTCCCAAGTGATTTCTTAGAAAAAAAACTTGTCTTCCAGTCAGCGGATTTGTGTTCTCATCTGAGCAGATTTCGGAAATAACCTTTGCGGCCAAACTCTTGTAGTTAATGATCGGCTCAATACTCCCACGAATTTTTCTAGCAGGAACATCGTGCAGTGCAACAGGGAAGCCAAAGCCGTTAAAAATGTATTTTTTAATTTTCATCTGCATTCTCCGCTAGCTATTTAGCCAAATCAATAACAGTAACAATCAACAATCCAGAATTCTTGTCCAAGGACACGGCCACTCGCAGTTCTCTTGCATCGACGGTTTTACCCCGAATTGAATAATTCCAACATTTGTGCTCAGTCTTGTATTCATCCTTGCGCTTTTCGTGGTGTCCCCTTGCAATCGCTTGTTCCATCTCTAAGACGGTTACCTCGCGTTGATCTAATCTCAATTTCGCATGGTCAACCGGCGTGTATAACTGCCTTCTGCCACGGCCTTTCTAGCAATGGCGAGAATATTTGGGTTCTTAGGTGGTCGTACTCGCGGCTTTTTTCCCATCTCTAGTTTATGGTAATTCAGTTACCAACACTTGTCAATTGGTCTTTTGGACCGTCGTTAAGAGCACGGAGACCCTCTAAACTCACAATTTGATGAAGTGCCGGCTGCGAGCTGTGTTAAGAAAGCCGGCACCTCAAATTGTGAATTCTTAAAAATCCATTTTTTCTAACCATCTACTGGCTTGCAAAACCTGAATGCCGGTTTTTAGCGTGAAATTGCGGTCTAGGTTTTTAACAAGTATTATTTTGGAGATTACCCCAAGTCCCTTTTCGAAAATGTGAAAAGAATTTTCAAGGTTCTTATCTGAAAGTTTGACTTCAACCATCATTAAGGGACGTTTCTCGTGACAGATCAGGAAATCTACTTCATTTTGGTTCTTATTTCTAAGGAAATGCAAGGAATAGTCTTCACCCAAAACGTCTTTCCGATAGAGGATTTCTTTGTAAATAGACAGCGCAACTAAGTTCTCAAATCGTGCCCCTTCATTGACGACTCTTGGAATATCGAAAAAATAGTATTTGGGGGCTTTGCTGACGGCACGATTTATTTTTTTAGAATAGGGGGTCACCCTAAAAAATACATAGGAGTTTTCCAGCTCGTCAAACCACCGTTTTACTGTCTTATCATCAGTGCCGAGATCTTCCCTCAGAGAGTTGTAGCTGATAAGGCTTCCAACTCGTTCGGCCATGAGTTCCACCAATAGTTCTATTGAACGTATACTTTTAATGGAACCGCTCTCGAGTAGATCTTGTCGCAAAATAATATCTAGGTGAGAGCTCCTCCATCTTCTGTATTCACGAACATCGTTTGATAAAAGAGGCTCGGGAAATCCACTTAACTGAAAAATTGACTCTAAGGCCTTCTGAGGCTCAGCATGAGAGACTTCTACAAGTTCCTTCACATCTAAGGGAAGAAGTCGGAATTGGTAATATCGCCCAGCCAACGAATCTCCAACTTTCTTATAAGTGTCGATACGGGCGCTACCAGTGACCAAGATTGGATGGATAGCGGTTCGAGTGTCGAAATGGCCTTTGAGCCATCGTTTCCATTGGCGCATCTTGTGAAGTTCATCGAGAATCAGAGGTCGGTAGCTAAAATCAACGTCACTTTGATGAATTCTTTTTCGATCTTGAGGGTTGTCATAATTGTAATAATCAAAATCTCTCAGTAGAGCCTTAGACAGAGTTGTTTTTCCAACTTGCCGTGGTCCTGTGATGATCACAATTTTTTTAGAAAGATCCTTTAGAAGAGCTGCTTTTAAATATCTATCCATAATGACTTTTTCGGTCTAAATACCGAAAAAGTCAAGTCCAGTTCGGTTTGTACACCGAAAAAGTCGAAATACTCTCAAGTGTGCAATTCGTGAAGGGATTTTTGAAGGCTCTAAACCAAGTTACGATAGAATCCTTCTCTCACACGAGGCCATTTATTTTTCGGGGCTAAACTGATCTTGAATATTCTGAAAGAGCTCTGATCGTGACTTCAAAATAGTCGCGGCGATTTTAATCTGACCCATAAAGTTGGGATGAAAACAATCGTTGCCGACATCCTGAGACAGGAACTCGATTTCGCTTGAGGCATCTATAAAATGCAGTCGAATTCCAAGTTTGAATAGCTGAGGCTGATATTCCGAGGTAGTTTCGGCTTGAGCTTCAAGGTAGGATTTATAGATATCTTTTAAATGTTGGATCTTTTTGCTGTCAGTGATATCCACTCCTAATATGGCGGGACACATACCAATCAAGCCTTTCGCGGTTTTCTCAAAAATTTCGTTGGCCCATTTTTCAGAAATAGTCTGAGCGTTGCTGTTCTTTTTCAGACTCAAATTCATGTCTAAATGTGGTTTGCGAAAGTCTAAACAGCGCCGTTGCGCAGTTGAAATGTTCACTGTTTTATTCAAAATTTTCTGACTCGTGAGAACCTTAACAGCATCTAAATTCGCAATGACAAAGAAGTCGGTTCCCCGTGTTGCTGGGACCATCTGGGCAATGGCTTCGTAGGAGAGCCTTAACTGTGTTAGGTAATCTTGCTTTAGTTCTTCTACCGATTTTTCAAAGATGCTGGGATGGCACATGTTGTTCGCATTGAAAGAAGAAAAAATGACATCGGGAAGTTGGAAATGACCAAACCGAGCTTTAAGCACGTTCATCAAATCCTGTAACTGAGGAATCATTTTTTCAATTCGCGGCCCATCTTCGGCCAGATTGATTATTTGATCGCTCCCTGCTCCTAAAATGTCTGCGATGATTTGCCCAAAAGAGAGCAGATGTGAATCAACAAAGGTATCATGAACGGGTCGACCGGGACTGTTGGTTTGGCCATAGCTGACAATATTAAAGATGCTTTTTATGAGGCCTTGGACAATGAGACTGGAGAACGTGGCTTCGATGTTGGGACTTGCAATCGCACCGGTCGCAACGCTGTCGCCTATGATTCCAATTATTGGCCCTTTGGTCAATTTTGGGTGGTGTCTTGAAACATAGATATGAGCGAATTCGGAAGGTGAACGCAGCATTAACTGAAGAGAGGTATCAACATTCATCGGTTCACTGGTGGTGCAAGGTACCTCTCTATACTCTGCTGCGTTGGTGGCCTGGACCATGTAAAAAATAAGTAGGCTCAGGCAAGTTGTGGCAACAATGGATGGGAATTTGGAATTCATGTGAGGTCTCCGCAAAAGCAGAGATGCGATGCAAGACCTGAGCCAGTCGTCAAAAGAGTGTAATTCCTGAGGCAGCCTCCTCTGAGGTCAACGGTCGCCTTACTTAGTCTACACTACAGTCAGAAACAACTCGACCGCCACATCTGATAAGAGGTGTGGCGGTCGAGTAACGATACATAATACATAATACGCAATACAAGATCATTACTTAGTTGGGCGGAGTAAAATCGTGCCGTGGCTGGCGCTTTCCCCTCCATCAACGTTGGCTGTTAGATTGAAGGCTCGGTGAGTAAAGCTAATGTCCCAGTAGTAGTGTGTTTCGTTGCTCGCTTTTGTAAAGCAGGCCCGTGTCGTGACCACATAAGAGTCACCACTGCCGGCTGATGTTCTATTCGATTGTCCGACATCATGGCAGCCGTTGCCTGTCACTGTGATATCAACTTTCTGTTCAAGAAAGGAGGGGATGAGTCCGTCATTTGATGAAGAGGAGTTAATCGAAAAGCGAGCACTACCAGAGTCTGCAGAATTGAGAGTTGCGCTATGGTTCCAAGTGCTTCCTCCTGGTCCAGTCCATGAAGGATCGAGTTTAGCCGTGAAGGGAAGATTTGGGCGGTCTTCAAGTTTCTTCTCCAACGGAAATTCGCCAATGAGGTAGCCTTGTTGGCCCCCGGATGAGGCAACGGCTTTCACTTTCGAACCCGAAGCTGCAACGAATAGGACGGAATTAATTTGTATGCTAAATCCGTGATTGATGGTAGAAGATCCGCAAGCAGCTTTAACGCCAAGTCCTGCTGCTGCGTTAGCTGTGCCTGACCCGAGCTTATAGCCTGTGTCTGAAACAATATCCACATTGACAGGCTGATCTGTTCCCGTCAAACAAGCCCATCCAGTCGCCGTGGCAGAACCGTCGCTAGCGTAAGTGACAGCATCCAAATAGCCAGCCATTGTTGGGGTCACGGGCTCAGATGGAACAGCTGTGATGATGAGATTGGGTTCTAAAGGTATGGCGGTACCGTTGAGCCTGACATAGGGTTCTTTGCCTTCATAAATGTTGCGATAAGCAGCTGAAATTTCGAATGAGAATCCGTGATTGTAGTTTGTCGAATTACAAGCCACTTTCACTGCGTTTTCCCGAACGCTGTCGGCTGTTGTCGTGCCAAATGATCCATCAGCTGCGCCAATCTCAATAACGGCGGGAGAATCGCTGCCCACAACACAGGCCCAACCGCTGAGTACAAGCGTTGATCCCGTGTCAACCAAGCGTTCGACATTTCCAATGACAGCCCCATCATTTGCAAAGAATGATTCTCCAGTGGCGACAGGAGTGGAGGGCGAGTCGTTCTTTCTCAAGGCATTAAAATCACCACAATTGGAATAGAATAGAGAAATTATTGCAGCAGCCAGAATGAGGCCGCTCAGATGGACAAGTTTCTTCTTTCGATATTTACTTAATATTTTACCCAAGCGATCTGAGCGTACTTTATCAAAAGCCATATGGATCCCCTATTATATTAATCCCGTCCTTTCGATGCTCAGCCCCCGGAAGTTTCAGAGCATCTTGAAGCGGGAAACAGTTATTGATTTGACAAAAAATAAGCCTCGAGCAAATTTTGAACTCAGTGGGACTTAGTGCATGGGCTGGTCCAGACCCTGTGTGCTCCAAGTATGTAAATTTCCTTAATTTGAAAATGAAATGAAATTTGAAATTGTGACAGATGTTAAGAAAATGGGCGTTTTCAAGTGTGCACCAAGGCCGCGGAAATCTCTCTCGATTTGTATCAAATTGTGACGTTCCATTCCGGCACAACGAAATGAATGAGAGGACGGCTGAGGAACCTCTCAGTAAATAGAAATCTGCACGGAATTATTCCTGATGTGTTCCTGGAATTTCTCGTCAAGTGAGTCATAGTCTGAAAGATCAATTTTGTAAGGAATATCACTATCGGCGAAAATGTCTTCAAGGGCGCCAAACCAAGCACGATCTAATTTTCCTTCTTTTGGTGTATGGATGCTGATATCCAAATCTGAATAAGGTTTGTGGTCCCCTCGGTGGCGACTACCGAAGAAATAAACGGTACTTCCCTTATTCAAAAATCTTTCAAGGTTCTTCTTAATGAAAGACCACTCCTCACTCTTGAGACCGACGATGGGAGGCTTCACGACTTCAGGACCCTTTCAAGTTGGGACTGAAGGAATTCGACTTCTGGTAAAAATTCCTTTGCTGTTTCATAAACCTCTTCAGCGACTTTTTCAGAGTAAATATGGTTCGTTTTATTGCGGCTTCTGTGAAACTCAAACCACTGTTCGACTGACTGAATGAATCTCTGTTTTCCGGCCTCTCTAAAAAGATTTCTAATATTCGATTCATCGAGGTTTTGGTTCCAAGAGAAGTATCTTTTTAGAGTTTTCCAAGAAAGCAAGCTTCCCCCGAGAAATTCGACGGTCGAATTTCTGGACGATGGTCGCAAGGATCGGATCTCTGTTTTTAGGATAAGAATTTGTACCATCCATCGGGCTAGTTTACTCCCCCAATCCTGTGGGAGCAAGTTCCTCGCAGATCAAATCCCCAGTGCCAGACGGTGAGTTTTGACTCTCGGACACATGGACCGTCAGACGCATTGGCGGTTGTGCGCATGGACGTCTGTGTGCTTGGACGCCAGGCGTCCAAGCGCACAGGTCTCCAAGTGCTCGGCCTGGCGCTCTCACTGGAGTTGCGGTAAGAGTAACTGCAATATGTCCAATCGATTTTCGCCTGCTCCATTTTATAAGCTGGTACTTCTTGCTCTCGATTGTTTGGGATTTTACGCGGCTTTTCAGGTGGCCTACTATCTTCGCTTGGGAGGTTGGGTCAGCCCGGAAGTTCTTGTGAAGTTGTCTCCTTGCCTGCTTTTGACTCTTGTTCTGATGTACATCTTTGATGTCTACAAACTCCAAGACAGGTTGCACTTTTTTCGAGATCTCCTTCGGTTGACACTGGCTCTTGCAATTTCGGGTGCGACAGTTATTTTGGGCGCCTACTTATTTGGAATGAAGGGCTTTGGTGGCTTAACCGGCCGGGGTGTTTTGCTCGGTGCCTACGTTATCTTTGCGATTTGGTCTGGTGTGTGGCGAGTGATTCTGCACGCGCGAGTGAAGGGTCTCGAGCAAAAATCCCGTTGGCTTGTGATCGGCACACGCGATTACCTTCAACATTTTTTGCGCGACTACGAGAAGTCCTCTCATGATGTTCAATTGGTGTGTTTGACCGAGCAGTGGTCTGATTTTGAAATGAGACTTACAGGCATAGACACAGACACGGACGCAGGCACAGACACTCGACTTTTCGAAAAATATGTGAAGGGCACCTGGGTAGAGGTTGCTTCGCGTCTTAAGGAAGAATGGCGTGGTATTGTGATTGCCACCGGTCAGCGGATTCCAGAAGATTTGGTTGGTCAATTGATGAGTGCCCGGTTTCACGGAACTCATATCTACGATCTGTCAGATTTTTACGAAATAGTCTGGCGAAAAGTGCCGGTCTATTATCTTGAGGGGAGTTGGTTTGCGTTAAGTCAAGGCTTTCATCTTCTTCACAATCCGATCGGTCTTCGACTCAAGCGCGTGGGCGATATATTCTGCGCGGCTGTCATCTTGGTTTTGGGATTTCCTCTTATGGCATTTTCTGCGTTTGTGGTGTGGATCACCAGTGGGGGTCCTGTCATATACACTCAAGAGCGCTGTGGGCTCAATGGCGAAGGGTTCACAATTTATAAGTTTCGTTCGATGAAAGTTGACGCCGAAAAGGATGGCGGTGCCAAGTGGGCTCAGAAAAGTGATGCCCGCGTGACCTCTTGGGGTCGGTTTATGCGTGCGGCCCGCATTGATGAACTACCACAAATTTGGAACATTTTTCGTGGTGATATGAGTTTTATCGGCCCAAGGCCCGAGAGGCCCGAGTTTATCAAAGATCTCATCAATAAAATCCCCTATTATAATTTTCGTCACCTTGTTCGTCCGGGGCTCAGCGGTTGGGCCCAGGTGATGTATCCTTACGGAGCCAATGTCGAAGACGCGAAAGAGAAACTCCAATACGAGCTCTTTTACATAAAAAACTATTCAGTCTTACTTGATTTATTGGTGATCCTTAAAACCGCAACAGTGGTCATGTTTGGCAAGGGACGTTGATCACGCACGGTGTTCACTCGTACGTTAGCGGTTTATTTTTCAGTCACAAATTTCCAGAAGAGTTCAGGAAAATTATGCGCTTCCTTTTGGTTCCTCTCAGCTTTTCTGCGAGCGGCAGCGGCTGCTGCGAGAGGGATAGTGGTTTTAACTGAGTCGGAGATCAAAAGAATTTGCATTTCTCGCTCGGAGGGTTCAGGAATTTCTTCCCAAAGGGCATTCGATAAGTCAGTGATGCGCATTTTTTTTGCCCTTTGAGAAGATGGCTTCGGGGGAATGTCAACTTTGTGGAATTCCATTCTTTTGCGATCTATTCGCTTAAAAATCTGAGGGATGCCGCTATCGCCTTCTTTGTAGCTTAAAAGGTAAATAGCTCCGTAGAGAGTGCTAGCGAGCTTCTGACCTCGATATAAGAGCAGTTCTTTTGCTGCCAGAATCTCAATTCGTTGAATGGGGGAAGAGGCTGGAGCTGGAGCTGGAGCTGGAGATGAAGATGGTCTCTCTGAGACATCATTTCTTTCGTAGAGGACAGAGCTAGGAGTGTCAATAGGGACAATGGTTTGCAACCATGTGCTGCCCAAGCGATGCAAAGTGAGCGGCGATTGAAGAGATTCGAGTTCTCTTGCCAATTGAAATGCCGTCAAGACGATTTGCGGCACCTCGTGTGCTTGGTGTGTCCCCCTTCTCCTTTGCTCGTTGGTTGAATATTCAGCGGCGGACAAAACCTCGTTGGCCCTATCTCTCAGGGCTTTGATCAAAAGGGTCTGATCTTCTTTATCCGTAAGGGAATCCATGGCAAGCTGAGATTCTGCTTTGTCGTTAAGTTCTTTCATTGCCTTTAGTTGCGCGGACCTATTTTGATCGTTTTGGTCGGTCATTGTGGCTAGGACTTTTGTGCAGGCCCCAGTTTCAGATGGAGGCCTGTCGCCAGACGGGGTTGCCAATATGGAAGTAGAAATAAAAATCAGCACGATCGCGGGAGTTAAGCGAAACATAATATTTCCTCAAAATAATAAGTTTCCGGTAGCATGCGAGGCCTATTAAAGTCAATGAGGGATCGCGTAGACCTGTCCATTGCTGAACCGGACCACCCGATAGTCAAGGGTTCAGCGCCTCATGCTAGTAGCGAAAAAAATCAATGTTAAAGCAGGCTACTTCCTCCGAAGGCGAGGGCCCCACGATCTTAAGAACATGTTCGACAGCAGAGGGCAGCCATGTTCGAATCTGTTCAAAGGCATCCTTCGATAGAGACATGGGACAACTGTAAAACAAATCCTCTTCGCGACGACGTTCCATAAGCTCCATCCCCTTAATTCTCCAGCTTCGATGTTGCTGGTTTGCGTAGGGAGAATCTGAAGCGAGGTGTGTGTGTTGAGGACCGTAGGTCAACTGTCCTTTTTCTAGGATGACGAGGTCATGGGCCACCAAAAACTCGAGAATGGGTTGGAGGACTTCCATTCCAATTCCCAAGTAGGAGGCAATGGCTTTTGGAGTTCGCGTTGTAGGGCAAGCTGATAAATTTCTAACTCCCGTGAAAAGCCAACTGGAATAGTATACGCTTTTTTCGGTTTCAGTGAATTCCTTGTCCTTTTTGGCACGATTGGATATCTGACGGGATTTTTGAAGAAGTAACTGCTGTTTTTTCTCCAATCGCTGAGTCAGTTTATGGGAGCCAGCTCGCGCGAGCTCAATGAGTAGGAATAAATATTCTTCTTCTTTCTCATTGAGGGCCAGATATTCCGCTAGTTCCGTGCCTTGTTCTAGATTTAGATTTTTTGTACCCTTCAAGATCAGACTTATCATCGACCCACTGATCCCCATTGCTACGGCCAAGCGACTGGCACCGCCTCGTCGTCCCTTTTCCTTGAGCCAGGCCTTTAAGAAATCACGGTAATTTTTGTAGTCAAAAACAGAAACCACGGGCTGCCCTTTTGCGCGATGCTGAAGCCATTCAAGCGGCTCAACAACACGAATAAATCGATTACATCAGAATCTTTACTGTAAGTAAATAATTTCAATTTCTGTTTACTAACAAACTATAGATGCGATGCGCAATTGATGCTATTTCCTGGTCTGGCGATTGAGCCCAACGAGAGAAGTCGTTTGGCGCGTAACTTGAACCCTTTAACCTTTCTAGGAGAATGAAAATGGAAGATCCGAATAAAAACAGGCTCATACTGAAATCCTCTCTGGCCGCGATACTGTCACTTATTGTCGCTTGCGGGCCTAAAGACAAAAATAAGTCCAGTCACATGATCAATCAGACAAACCCACCGGATTCAACTGGCGCGGACTTCACAGCTGCTGGAGGAGGCTCAGAAGCCCCAGCCGCACCGAACCTTTCTTCTGCAAATTCAGGCCACTCGCCGGCCCCAGTCGGTCTTGGAACTACAGACGGAGTAGGTGGCAATGGAATTGATGGAAAGCTGTATGAAGATTATATTTTTCATCCTGAGAAAGAGCCTGCGTTTGTCTCTGTTCTTGGTCCCAAAATGAAGGCATTGGCTAAAGTTTTGAATCTGTTAGGTTCAGCAGACAGCGCTCTCGACCTCTCAAAATTAAATGAAGTTTTTATTGATTCTTTATGGAGAATGAAGACCTGGTATCTCATTCCTTCTGGATTGAAAGTATTGCCCAATGAAACGGTAGGCGCAGCGTTTTTGAGCCAAGATCAAGAACAATACGCTCTCCAGGATAAATTTGGAGTGTGGATAGATAAAAAGGCCTACAACAAAATGGATGAGAGAGCGAAGGCTCGTTTACTTCTTCATGAGTGGGTGGCTAGCCTCTATATTATGAAGAGAGTCTACACTCACAAAGAGATGTGCCGTTATGTTATGGGCGTGCTTGCAGGTATTCCAACGGTAAGAGATCAAATGGGTATAGAGAAAGCTTCTTGTCTTGAGGCTCCTGATGAACCCTTAAGTGAAAATGGTCCAAAGCTTATTCCTGATGATTATGCCCACATACGAGCTGTTACGAACCATATATTCAATTTAGATGAAAATGAAAACCCTGAAACTTTTAAAGCCTTCCTTCAGAAAAACCAGTTATGGGCTGAAGAAGCCAGTGATACTTCTGAAGACAATTTTTCCCTTTCCAAATGGTTCCGACATACTGACAAAAAAATTACCTCGAAGTCATTTGTCGATATGATGGCAACAGCAAAGCGTGAGGAAGAGCTCTCAGGAAAGTGCTACGATATCGTCGATTCTGATCTTCCAGAGGGATCTCAGAATATTATAGAGGATGTTTGTCGTCTCGAATTCGAAAAGCTTTCAGACAACTCACAATTCTACAAGTTGAGTGCAACAAATTCAGCTGGAGAAGTTGTGATTTCTTCGCCCGCATTCTTGGACGGTGGTCAACTGATATATTCTAACAATCTACCCATTAGTAAAAATGGCCTTTACGTGTACAGTGATGTGGCGACTCATTCATTGACAAAGGCGCAATCAAGTACACCGGGGACGGAAGTCTCACAGTTGTCATTTCTATTTACGAGCAAAATGCGCTTTGTAGGTGTCGTTCACTTTTCTAGCCAAATCAGCAGGATAACGACCAAAGAAATAAGCTTGAATAGCGGTGAATTTCGTCAAGCACTATATCTCAATTTCGAAACTCCCAAGCAATTGAATCGTCGATGGGTTACGACATTCTTCGCGGCCAAATCCATTGAATTGAAAGATTTGGATCAAGAGCTGAGAGAGGCTCTCTTGTCCTTGCGAAAAAATGGAGTTTATTCGCCATTCGTGATGGATATCTCAGATGGCAGCAATCAAAACTCGGGCGGAAGAAAGAGAGAATCCGCCAAATAGTACCACTGTTGCAAGGGGGAGTCGCCTCACCATAAGGCGACTCTTCCCAACACTAGCTCGATAGTGAATGCGGGCTAATATGCGACACTGACCGACCGAGGATCCGATTACTCGGGAGCAGAAGTGCGGCATCCCTACCAGCTGTTCCTTCATCTGAACGACATCGAGCATTCCCGGACAAAGGCGCGTCACCCGCAGACCAACGGCTGCAAGGAACGCCTCAACCAGGTCATCCAGAAAGAATTTTATGATGTGGTTCTCAGAAAGACCCGGTACACATCCATCGCACAAATGCAGTCCGATCTGGACACCTATATGGAGTAATGCAATACCCGTCGAACCAACAGCGGAAAGCGCTGCTTGGGAAGAGCTCCCAAACAAACCTGGGATGACGGATATGACCTGTACAAGAAATATGTCCTTGAATCTTCCTCGGTCGATGGCACTGCCATCGCCGAGGCTCGCCCGAATCCCTTGCCCAATTTTGGCGGCCAGAATCAGCTCGAGGACGAATGTTCCAGGAGTCAAAATTTACCAAATCAGAAACTGGAGGTGGCAATCGAAGAACTGATGCACTAAGTTGTGAACAATCTCGACCGAGAGAGTCATGTACACGCACCTAAATACTTCCGCACATCACGAGACGGCTGCTTCATGATCTCTCCGTCCACAACATTTTGAAATATCTCTATAATGAGCGCTCCAGATACGAGGCCAATTCCAACCAGAAGGATTGGTACTCCCAAGACAAACACCACAGAATTGCTGAGCAGAAATAGAATAGCTTTAAAAGCAAGGCTTGCAGTTTTCATCATTTTTTCAAAGAATTTCATATATGTCCTCACCTTCTAAGGCTAAGCTACCAACTCGAATTTGAAATTAAATATAGATTAATAGTATTTAATCTATATGTTATTCATATTACTATCTATTTTCGGGATGCATCGCTGAGAAGAAATATTCCCCCATTTTTCAGATTTTGGTAAGGCTCTAAACATTACCCAGTGATAGATGGCACGCGGCAGAAACCGTCTGAATAGAAATAAGAACCACGCATCTGCTGTTACTGGAACCCTAAGAGAAGGGTTTTTTTGTTTAATTACTCTTGCGATTTTTCTGGCGACACTTTCCGGTGTAGCCAGAGTTCGCCTCATAGTCCACGAAATCAATTTCTCCATGTTCCCATAGTGATGGTAATAGGGATCTTTTTGACCAGCATTAATAGCAGCACGACTCCATTTTGTAGTCTGAGTATTAAGAAAGGAGTCAGATCTCATAAAGCCCGGAATAATCAATGTGACATGAATACCCCATGGTTTAACCTCATACCACAGGGACTCAGTTCCACCTTCAAGAGCAAATTTTGATCCGCAATAACAGGCCATTGTGGGCATGCCGATTAAACCTGCAGCCGAAGAGATGTTAATAATTCTACCGTTTCTCCGCTTACGCATCCCAGGTAAAGCAAGGGCGGCGAGCCTCATTGGTCCAATATAATTAATGTCAAGTAACCCAATTCTATCCTCGGCACTTGCGTCTTCCACAACAGAGCGCATTGCAATTCCCGCATTATTAATCAGAATGTCGAGTCCGCCCAAGCTAGCCTCGCATTCGGCAATCACGGCAACTCTCTCCTCTTTGTTAGTTACATCTAGTGGCCGTAAATAAATTTCATCTGATTCAAAAATTCCTGCCGCACTAAAGCGTTTCAACGACTTTGCTCTGGCTGTCAGTACTAACCGATAGTTTCCATCCTCGATGAGCTCCTTTGCTATTGCGAGTCCTAAACCAATGCTTGCTCCAGTCAGAAGAACGAGTGGTTTGTTCGTTGTCATAAGTCCTCCCTCTTGACTATTCAAGTCATCAATAATTTTCCCGCATTTGAACGTCGAGCATTGCTCGTGTTAATTATTTCAATCTTCTTGCTTTGCATATTAAGAGCAAGCCATGTCCAGCCAGATCTGAATACCTTTAGTGCAGATTCAACAAAGTTCTCTTTTAAGCCCGATTCCGACCCAAATTGCACTTTGATTGATTTCGCTAAAAGGGAATTTGAATTCAAGATTGAGGGGCTAGGTGTGAGGCCCATCCAATAGAAAGTATGATTCCAACTTTGGACTGCATTGTTATACAGGGCGCCATCAGAATCACGTATATTTTCGAGAATGGCGTTTGGCGGCAGACCCTCCATTAGCTTATTAAGCTTTCCAATATAGGCGCTGTGGTGTTTTCCATAGTGATATTGAATTGTTTCTTCAGGTAAGAACGAAGCCTTTGTGAAGTTAAATTCGGGCAGTTTGAACATATTTTACTCCTTAGTTATGTATATTATCGTTGATTTTAGTTGTTTAATAAAATAGATCATTAGTATAGGACCGTTACGAAAAATGAATATATATAACTATAACCATCTTTTTTACTTTTACGTTACTGCAAAGCTTGAGGGCGTGACAGCAGCAGCCAAGCATCTCAATACCAGTCAATCATCGCTGAGCACTCAAATAAACAGGCTTGAAGAAGCTCTAGACAGGGAGCTTTTTCGAAAAGTGGGGCGACGCATGGAATTGACTGACTCTGGCAAAGAAGTATTCAACTACTGTCGACGCGCATTTGATATATTTGACGAAATGTTTGACCAGCTTGATAAGCAAAAATCGTCAATGGGGATTCGAATATCCATAGGCGTGTCTGTTGATATCGAAAGGCCTTTTGTTACAGAGGTAATTGCTAAAGTCTCAAAACAGTATGGAAAGACTGAACGCCCATTGTTAAATTTGATTTCGCTTCATTCTTCACAGCTTATGCAGCTATTAAAGGTTGGCGAGATAGATCTGTTACTGACAACAAGCTTTGGTGTTGATCAAGAGCTAAAGACCCTCGAAGAATTTAATTTGCCCGTAGGAGCATTTGCATCGAATGACCTTTTAAAGAACCTAAAAAAATTTTCATTTGAGTCTCTCATCCGTGATGAAAAAATACCCTCGGTGCTTCCATCTAAATTTACAAGTTTGCGATCTGAAATAGACGGGTTTTTGATACGAAAGAAACTAAGCCCCGTATGTGTATTTGAAAGCAACGTTATATCTTCAGTGATCAGGTCCGCCAGTGACGGCATGGGTCTCACCATTTTGCCATACGTCTACGTCGCAAGGGAGCTGCGATCCGAAAAATTGATTTTATTAACTCAAAAACCTCTTTGGAAGCATAAAATGGCTCTGTTCTCTTCGAGAGCGGGTCTTGACGAAAGACGAAGAGAATATGCTGAAAAATTAATTCAACATTTAACCGGGGCCTCAGAACAATCGCCTCTTTTAAGCAAGGCAGCTAGACATGACTGAATCCATCAAGAATCTAGCTTCGATGATCTCAATCTCTAGTTTAGATGACATTTGGAACTGGTTACAAATTCACAGTCAAGGAGAGCTTGGTTATGTCTTTTTGATCGTTTTGCTGTTCGTTGTTCCGCGACTACTTCTGCGGTTTGGAATCCCCATGGCTTTAACTGCTTTCGCAATTGGTGTTGGCGTATCCTATGGGTTTAGATTTTATGATGAAGACAGCGTGATTCCACTTTTCTCCACGCTAGGGATTATTTCTCTTTTTCTGTTTGCAGGTGTAGAGGTCAATCTCGATTCGATTAAAAAAGCTTTGCGCCCAATTTCAATTCATGTCGGCGTTCGCATTTTGGTTGTTACAGTTATCGCCCTAGTTGTGTCCTCTATTTACGATTTATCTTCAGCTGTATCTCTTATTCTTGCTCTAGCACTAGCAACCCCTTCAACTGGATTTATTTTAGATAGCATTGAAACTTCAAAGGTATCTGAGAATCAAAAATATTGGATTAAACTAAAGGCCATATCTGCTGAACTTGTTGCACTTGGTGCCCTTCTCATACTTTCTCAAATGGAGAGCTTGACCAGTCTAGCTGCTTCGCTAGCAGTGATAGTTCTACTCATCTTAATTTTGCCAGTTATAATTAAAAAAATGGCCTCAACACTTGAGCGACTAGCCCCTGGGTCTGAATTTGGGTTTATCTTAATGTTAGCAATTATATCTGGTCTCATAACCAAAAAACTAGGAGCGTATTATCTAGTTGGTGCATTTTTAGTGGGTATCGTCACGGGGCAATACAAGCGTCATCTTCCGAATGCTAATACCGATCAAATGTTACAAGCTCTTCGATCGTTTTCTACGTTCTTTATCCCATTTTACTTTTTCAATTCGGGACTAAAGATTGCTCACGAGGCGTTTTCGATAAATGCGTTGTTAATCGCCTTGGTGTTATTGATTATTTCAGGTCCAATCAAAATTGTTAGTATTATACTTCATCGAAGAGTTTCAATGAATGAGTCGTGGAAAGACAGCCTTGCAATTGCCGTATCTCTAATGCCCAATCTGGTTTTTGGATTGGTCCTTGCCGATATTTTAAAAACTCAAATGGATCTACCTATTGAAATATTTGGTGGCTTAATTATTTACACTCTTTTGATTACCCTACTTTCTCCAATGATTGTAAAAATACTCCCAGAAAACAAACAAATCGAGATCATTATCGATGCTGAGTCAGCAGACTTTTCAAATAGGCCGAGGTTCAGTTAAGCAGTGTTGCATATCCGGCAATTATTGAAGTGACAGCCGCAATCTTATTTGGAGTAAATATACTTCGTGCCTTTTTGGTTAAGTGGCTTCACCATAGAAATCTGGCGCTTTACTATGAAACTTTGCATAGATTCCTATTTTTAGATTTACTTTCATTAAATAACCACTCTAACGCCCCCAAGACTTTCAATTTTGTGGGGGAAATTTCCTCCAGGTGTTCCAATAAACATTTGATTTTTTTGAATACCAAATCTCTTTGATAGGGCGTCAACAAGTTCAGGAGAAAATATCCCCTTCACCAAGACTAAATCAATTCGTAAATTCGGATATATCTCATCGATGACTCTCGCCTGATACCAAATAGAGGGCGGAATTTTCTTTTTTTCTGAGTAGACATGTACAATCTTAAGTCTTTTGCTTTGCTCATTGAGAAGCACATATTGGGCAGCTCTATTGAGGGTTGATAGGTTGTCGCCCTTTGTATAATAAACCGTTTGTATGGAATTGATGTGATCAACTATTTTTTGCAGCGATTTGCTAAGAATTTGTTTTGTGCCAGGCAGAAGTCCCACAGAATGTTGAATAGCATTGAGCAAAAATTTCAAAATCGTAGTTCTCATCAAAATGAGTAAGACCACACCAAAGGTGACTGCATAATATATTAGAAAAATGCGGGCTCCTTCAACATTTAGAAAAAAATTGCCAACTAAACCTAAAAATACGAGTCCCGCACCGACAATAACCGCTCCCCAATGTGCTCGCGTGGATCGAGGGAGTTTTGCACGCCTTACCTTTAACAGCGCATTCCCGACAGCAAACAGAAACATAACAGATAGAAAGGAGAGGGTATAAACTCCAGCCAGAGAATCAATGTTTCCCGACGTCATCGCAAATATTGAACCGCATATGGCAAAAAATCCCAAGATGATCCAATGGTTTGTTTTTCTTCGCTCATTTTCATTTAACAATACAAATGGCAAACAACGATCTAAAGCCATGCGCTTAGCAAGTCCAGTAACTCCGACAAAGCTTGTTAATACAGCACCAGAAAGAACCAAAAATGCATTTATTCCCACCCAATATCCAAACCATGTAGAACCGCTGTCTGCACCAAGTCGTGCCAATAAATTTGTTTTGTCACTTATAATGGCTGACATCGGAAGCACGCCCAGTGCTAGAATACAAATCAAGGGATTGATAACTGTCACAGCAAGCCACATGTTTTTTAGTGTTTTATCGAAAACCCCTGGACGCTGTTCCTCAATGTAATTTGCTGAGCTTTCAAATCCGCTTATGCCGAGCAGGGCAACCAAATATCCTTTTCCCAAAGCAAAGTACCATGGATCACCAGGCATACTGTGAGTGAGATTATCGAAAGTAGTTGAAAACTGCGTAATAAAACTCCAAAGACCGAACAAAATTAAAATTGTAATAGTCGCCATGTGGACCATAAAAATCCCCAAAGCAACCTTTGCAGATTCTCCAACTCCGTAAATGGTTAGAATCGCAAAGAACAACAGAAGCAAAATCGTGCAAGCCCCTACAGGTAGACCGGGAATTATTGACTTGAGATAGTGAATAGCTTCATTGGCACTAATCACAGCGGTTGCTATATATGACAAAATAGTCAGGCATGCTCCGGCCGCTGCGACTTTCTTTGAAGTTGTGTTGAGCAACAATGTGTAAGTGCCACCATTCATTGGCAACGCGGATCCCACTTCTGAGTAGATTTTTCTAAAAAATAAAGCGTGAAACTCACGAGTAACAGAGCAAGTGGGGCATAAATTCCCGAAACACCAATTGCGAGGGCAGATACGTAGAGGCAGCTTGAAGTTATGTCGTTTCCACAAATAGCTGTAGCTAACCATTCTCCCAAAAAATGTTTCTTTTCGCGATCAAGATGGGCAACATCCGCACTTTGGGACGGCTTAATATTCTCGAGATTTTCAGTATTGCCCCATCCCGCAAAGTCCTTGTCTAGCAGACTTATATTTCGAGTATCTTGTGCATTACCGCCCAATTTGTAACCTTTCCTTCTTGCATAACCAAGCCGACTCAGACAGACGACAAGATTTAAAGATATACATGTTAATTAGCATCGCCCTCAATCTGCCATCTTAGCTCGCGAATCGGCTTAAGAGATTTGCCAACAGTTTTTCGACTTCGTTCTTGTTTTTCAGTCAGTCGGCGAAGCTGTTTTTCAAGCGAACGAATTACTTTAAGTGCCGCGTCCCGCGGATCGGATGCCTTTTCTTCGGCACGAAGCTGTCCTCCACCACGAATAGTGATATTACCTACAAACTTAAAAACTTTTACTGAGGCATCGCGCTTACGGGCGATTGGCCGAAGTAAAAAACTGACCTTATACCTACCATGGCTTTTCGATATTCGACGAACCAGCGTGCCCGCATGTTTTTGCACGAATAAATCTAGGGCTTGGGAAGCTGGACTATCAATAAACTTCATGTAATTACTCCTTGTTATCTCTCTTTGCTTGTTTGCGTTTTGTGCTTGAACTTGCATGAGCCTGCTTTCGCACAACCCCAGTTTTACGTAGGCGTTGCTTTTTTAATTTGGGACTTGCTTTTCTCTTTAGTTTTGACTTCTTTTTCTTCATTTACGCCATCTTTCATGTCTGTTTTTTGTTAACTCAAACAATTAGATCGAATTTAAATCCTACAAAGTCAATTTTTCTAGACAATTCCTTTGGGTATCGTCGTTTTAATGCAATTCGCCATCCAGAAACGAAGGTCTCGTTATCCCAGCTTTTACTAGGGCTTCATTACCTCTAATCAGTAAATCACTCTGAAAGGCCTTTTCAAATTGAACATCAAGAACATAGCTTTTTACTCGAATCTGCATGGCGGGTCTGTTTGCAAAGTTCATTTCTGTTAAAACTAAAGCGACAGGTTTTTTTAGAAAAACGTACGGACTAGTGACAGCGGTCTCATATAAAATCTCTTTTGCTTGCTTAATATCTGTCGACAGGTCCACATGGAAGTTAACCTCAATCAGCATATCCATAGCCCCAAAGTTTCCAGAGGCAACGGCATCCGTAACAAATTTGCTATTGGGGATTGTGACAACAGAATCGTCCAGGGTCACAAGTCGAACTGCACGCAGTCCAATTGTCGTTATCTCACCGTAAATGCCATCGAAAGTTACTCGATCACCCACTTGGAATGGACGGTCGAAAATCAGAATAACTCCAGCAACAACTGAGGCCACCAGGTCCTTCATAGATAGACCTATGGCAACTGCCAAAGTCCCACTTGTTGCGAGAAGTAAGGATTTCGGCGGATTTATCACTCCATAAAGCAAGTACACTCCACCAAGAATATAAATTAAGAAAGAGATAATAGTCACAAATTGAGCTATCACTAGTCTTTGTGATGGAAGTCGCAGCTCTAGCTTTTCCCCTGCAGAGTTGACGGCTTTAGCTAGAATGCCGAGAATCACAACTCCAAGGATGACCAAAGCTATTTTGGTCACGCTAAAAAGTTCAAAAACTTCACTCAGGCTTTCAACATTAGTTTCATTCATACAAAAAATTCTTTCCTACTAAGTAGTAATCAATAGCATTCTGCGCCCGAGACGAAATGCGAATTCGATCTTCTTTATCTGTCCACACCAACTCTTTCTCAGAAGATTCTTTAATAATTTTTCTGATCACCAATTTATTTATGCGAGTTACATCCATTAACTCATCAATTGTAAGACTGTCATGTTTTGCAATGGCTGCCAGGACTAGAAGTGCGTCCTTACTCATATTACTAACTGCTGCTGAGTTAATGAATTTTGGTACTCCAACATGAATCCCACTATCGTCCGTTTGTGATACAGCTGACAACCAATACATCAGGGCTGACCTAGGGTTACCTCTTGACTGTCCCCACAACAGTCTAAAAAATTGAGTTTCAACTTTTTCTCCAAGAATGTCGCCGGTGCCATATGCAGATATTGATTTATCAAATGATCGAGAGTAGCCAGTTACTTTGTGTCTTGCCAAAATCAGATTTTGTATTTCAGAATCCGTCCACATTCTCATTTCATAGACCTGCCCATAAAAATGCTCATCTCCAAACACGCCCTTCAAATAAGTCCATGCATGAGAATTCGCCGTCAGGCACCAAAATATCTTAGTCGTCTTTAGACTGATTATTTCCATAAAAAGACGATATGCTTGAAAGCCACCAATTTTGCCAACGAAAAGATTATGGATATCATCAACCATAATTACGATTTTCTTATCGAGAGTAGACTCCACCCTAATGAAATCTTCAATGGAGTTTATCTGAACTCCAAGATGCTTAGAAAGCCAGTCGAGTAATCTTTCACAGCTGTAGATTTTTGGAGAAACCCAAACGAAGAACTTATCGTTTGAGTTGATTTGATCAAATATCATTTTAACGCTGGTACTTTTGCCTATTCCTCGGCTGCCAACAAGAACCACGAGATCTTCAGGCGACTGGTCGTTGAGCCAACTGTTTATCGTATTCAAAATATCTTTTGCCACCAAAGGTTCGCGATCGATATAAAAGTGCTTTTCGGCAGGTAAATAGTAATCAAATACCGACAGATATTTAGAGTCAGGAGTTTGCAGAGTTTTTGAAAAATCAAATTCTTGCTCGAGCTTTTTTCTTAAAACCTCCGAGAAGAGTCGTTTAAAGAAATTGAATCTAATTAAATACAAAGATGACCACTTAAGAACATCGTGCACTAAAACAAAAATGAAAAAAATTGCCAAGACGCCAAGGCCTAGACGTCGCTCCGTTATTTTTTTAAAGTGTGACCTTGCTTTTGGAAATCGCACCTGAAAAGCCTGCAAGATTTCAATTTTCCAGAATCGAACTTCGTTTACTACGACAAAAAGGCTGGCCCAGGTTGAAATCTCATAGACAATTCCAAATACTAAAGCCCGCCTTAAAGTATCCTCAACAATATAAAGTAGGACAAAACGTGCGAAGAAAAAACGTGACAGTCTCCTTGCTGTGTCTTCAGCCCTTTGACTAAGATCACTATTCAATTCTAATATTTCTGAAGAAAATATGAGTTCAATTAAGATTCGAAGCACTAGGCGGACGGCCTTATAAAGGAAGTAGATCTCTAAATAAAAAATAACTAATGAAAACTCTGCAAGATCGGTCTCTTCTATCAAAACTCTAGCAATATGGATGCTGGCAACCATGCCGAGCGATGGAACGAAGGGATTCAGCCGACTGATCCAAAGTGCCAATCGGGTTCTTTGTTTATAATCTAATATAGATCGCGCTAGAACTTGTTTGCGCAACTGATCTAGTTTCTCCGCTGTCAATTTTAAGAGTTTATGTGCGAGAATGGGGAGTAACATTAGCCCAATTAAAATCATGATCTGTCTTGCTATATCAACCCAACCCTCAAAACCACGATTCCACTTTGCTTTGAATTCAACTATTTTGTTAACACTACCTCCAAGCAATTTTAGTGGTAATAAACGTACCTCTGTTGCTACTCCAGTGATCGTGTTTTCATTGAGGCTTCCAATGTTTTCACAAGAGCTGCTTGTTTCGCACAATTTTATCAGCTGTGCCCTTAGGCGCCCCGAATCGCTAACGAGTCGGAAATTAATAGCCCTGAAATCAAATAGGAGTTTCTGCCTTTGCTCCGATAGCTCCCCTAGTCTCTGCTTAGCCTTTAAATGAAGTTCGATGTAATTCTGAAACTCCTTTTTGTTTCCATGTTTATTCTTGGGATCCACTAAAGGCTTAGGAAGGGCAAAATCACTGGTAACATCAAGTTTGGTAAATGCAGTGAGTAGGAGCTTTGCCGCCGATCTCCAAATGGTGTCCACGGTATCGAATTGACTATCGATTTTTTTCCCGGACAGATCAAGGCTCGCATGCCTTGAAAGCTGATCTCTGAGTTCGTCTAGTTTTTTACGTTCTGTCTTAATGTTCTCAAGAAAACCAATATGCTCAGTTTCTATATCAACAACAAATTTTTCCAATAAGGAACGCGCAGAGAGGAGTTCGTCACCAGAAAAATCACTTTCTTTTGATATGCTTTTTTCTCTAGTTATCAAACCAGCTTGTGCCTGACCGAGTGACTCTTTACTTTCAGCTAATTGCTTCTCAATTTGATAAGAGTCCAAATCTTTTTGTCTTGCGGCCTCAAATGTAGCGATTAAATTGCCCCTCTCAGACCTCTCGGTCTTAAGGAAAAGTAATCTTTTCGTATTTAAGGCAGCTTGTTTTTCTGCGGCCTGAGATACCAAATTCATACTTTTTTCGTCTTTAGCGCACTCGCTGTAATCCTTGTACTCTTCCTGCTTTAAGATTTCAGCCCTGTTCGTTAGTTTTGATAATTCAGAGATTCGTTTTTTGACGGACTCTTCATCCTCTAAATTGACTTGAAATAAAACCGTGAGCGGAACATCAACTGGACCTTTAGACCCAAGAAGTGAGGCCATGCTTATCAAGGCTGAATCGAGATTGCTGTTTTTAGACTGAAGGTTGTTGATAGCCATTGGGCAATCTATATTTGAAGTCTGTTCAGCTGCCATGCCTATGACAGAGAAAAAGGTAAAGACGACTGACAAAATTAAACGTATTAGTCCGGAAAAAATGGCTGGTTCTTGATAAGATTTCACGTATTGGCATTCACTTGTTCGTAAATGCTTATTTTTCATATCCGCTTTCGATTTAATTTTTTTAAGTCGGAAGCTTTGCTTGAGAACACCCACTGATCAATTTCCAAGGTGCTAAATCGCCATTGATGTCCCACTCGCTGGCATGGAATCTTATTACCCTCAATCCAGCGGTAAATAGTGATTGGTGCGATATTTAGGTGGGCTGCTACTTGCTCAGCAGTGAGCCAAACCTTGTGCATCATTGCATATCCTCTAATTTTTTTAAATGAGGCAATATGATCTAAAATGATAAGTAAAGATAAAGCAAGATAATATCTTGAGTGAGCATCTGTTTCGCCTTTGAGTATGCGTCTTTGACAGCCTTCGCGTTGAAGGTGACGCTCCTATAGCCTTTTTCATTCTTTACATAGTTTGGCATAGAGACTCTTCTCTTTTCTCCTTTTTTCGAATATGGATGACTCGGATATCTGAGCCTCGAATGGTAAAATAGACAAACACATGATGAAGCGTATCTGTTAGGCCAAGTATTCCATATCTTGATTCATTCACCTTGGGGCTTACCTGCTCATCAAGCGCCCTGATGCTACCAATGCCAGGGTAACCCGTTGAGGGTTAAGAGGGAAAACCTAAAATCCGAGGTAAGCGCTAATCTTTTCCAAATAGTTCGCCACGTGACCAGCTCATGCATTGTGGAAGATGCAAATGAAACATCAATCAGCGTCTTTTTCGGCTCGGAAGCGAATCCAGGCTCTGAAAAAGAGCCTGGCATTTCGAGTGAACGAGGCCCCGCGTGCGTTTGGAGGGAATACTTTGGCAGAGGGCAAGGGCTTTTTTTTGGGAGAATTTTCGCGGGAATTCAATTTCTGGGAGATTGACGAACTGATGGGATTTTGAGGGTGAAAAATATAAGTAATCGATGAAGGCCTTTTCCATGTTGGCCACTTTCAAGTAGGGCTTTATGTATTCATAGCCGGTGAAAAAATCGGGGTGGCAGTGGTGGAAAGAAAACACGTCCAGCGGGTTTTCGATGAATTTGGTTCGATCCAGAGTGACGGCATCCCTCCTCTTGAATAGCTCCCCAAATTGTGCTGCTCTTAAAGTGATCCTGATACTCGACGAGAATATTTCCGGTCCACCTTTGTTGCGAGCTGGTGGCTAATAAGTAAGTGAAATCGTTCAATAGCAGGCCGTATGTCCATTCATTTAATAAGACATTTTATAGACTTTTAAGTCTATAAAATGTCTTATTAAACGTGTTATTAAATGTATCATTAAATGAATTCATAAATGGTACGTGACCAAATGGTGTCTGGTGCTTTGATGTTGAGTCACTATGGAGGCACAATGTCTGAATGTCATCTCTGGGGGCAAATGTCGCAATGGCTTGGTATATCTAAAATCGGCTGTATTTGGTCAGATTGCGGATCGCAAATTGGCCCAATCTAAGGCAAGCCTGCGGCAGATTCAGTCCTTCAGTTTCTCGATAGATTCGCCACGTATTTTTTGCGGACTCAAATTTATTGGCGGAACGGGACTGGTTGACAATACGGTATCGGGCCAGGTCTTCATTGAGGCCTTCGCAACGAAATCCGCGTTTGAGGAGGTTCAACCACAGAATGAAGTCCTCGTGCTTTGATTCCGTAAAGGATACCTTTCCAACTTGATCTATATCGAGCATGACGGTCAGGCAGGCGATACAATTCTGTTGAAGCAGCCTTTCGTAGGTCGTTTGACGAGGGACCCCAATGATCCTTCCAATGCGCTTTTCGTTCAAATCAATTCGTCGAAAAGCCGTGCAAGTGAATGAGTAGTTATTTGTCCTCATAAAATCGACTTGTCTCTGCAGTTTCTCAGGAAGCCAGAAATCGTCGCTATCTAAGAAAGCCAGAAACCGGCCGTGAGCTAATGAGATGGCATAGTTTCGGGAAAGGGCAAGCCCTCGTCCCTCTGGGACCTGAACAAATTTAATCCGCGGATCCTTGTCTGAATAGCCTTGGACGATTTCTGGAGTTTTGTCGGTCGTTCCCGAATCTGCAACGACGAGCATTTCCCAATTCGTATAAGTTTGATCCTGAACAGACTTAATCGTTTTATCGATGTAAGCCTCAGAATTGAAAACTGGGGTGATAATTGAAACGAGTCCATCACGACTGGGACTCGTGGAGCTATTCAACGCCGCCTCAAGGCTGGGCACCTTTTCGTGTTCCATTTTATTTCTACCAGGGAGACCATCGCCATCGCCATCGCCATCGCCATTACCAATTGCCATCGCGTATTTTTGCCAAGTACTGGCCTATAGATTGAAGTACAATCTGATGGCAATCCTCCACTATTCCATAGTTCTGGAATTCAAAGTGAAGTGAAACATCACACAGTTCTCTGGACTTGCCGCCGCCAAAGCCCGTGAGGGCAATTGTCTTTAGGCCCATTTTGCGAGCGACCTCAAGACTCTTGACGATGTTGGGACTTTTACCACTGGAGGAGATCGTGATTAAAACGTCACCCTCTTCTCCATACATTGCCACTTGAGTCGCAAAGACCTCATCATATCCGTAATCATTGGCAATAGCGGTCAGCATCGGTCCGTTTGCACTGAGAGACAAAACCTTAAGGGGTGGCTGACCGGGGCTTAAAGTTCCCTTTCCTAAATCGCACGAGAGGTGATCTGAGATTCCTGCTGAACCACCATTGCCAGCGATTAAAAGTTTTTTTCCTTTTTGGGAGGCCTGGAAAATCAATTCAAAAGCGTGATCAATATTTTTTAACGGAACCGACCTAAGAGCCTGATCCAGCGAAGTGCGATATTCCGAAAAATGAGCGGAAGCTGTCTTGCCGTCAAATATATGATTAAGGCGTCTTGGATCTTGTGAGGTCATAAACAATTGTATAGTTGAAGTGCCCTTAAAATAGAAGAAGGGATTGTGATTATTTCGGGTGCCCAGCCAACCCCAAGATATTTTGGTTACCGACAATCTAATGCAGCGCATGATTTTAATTCCGGGCTAACTAAGGAGCCTCGCTTGTCAGCGGCGCAGTGAAGGAATAGATTCGGTCACCTAAAAACGAAGCGGGAGAGCGAATTTGAAAGCGGTTATTTTGGCTGGAGGTAAGGGGACTCGCCTTGGCTCCTTGACTGAACAAATCCCTAAAGTGTTATTGCCGATTGCAGGCAAGCCTGTTCTTGACTACCAGTTTGAATGGTTGGTTCGAGAGGGAGTGAGAGAGGTGTTGCTTCTCACGGGTCACATGACCGACAAGATTAGGGAGCACTGTGGGGATGGATCAAAATGGGGTTTAAGAATTTCATTCATTGAGGAGGCAGCACCTCTTGGCACGGCTGGTGCTCTCAAGGAAGCCGAAGATTTTTTGCTAGAGGACTTTCTCGTCGTTTATGGTGACGTCTTGGTCGACATGGATCTCTCGGCTTTCATCAATTTTCATTGTGAGCTTGAGGACCCATGCGCGACTCTGATGGTTCACCCAAATGATCATCCTCATGATAGCGATTTGGTGGAATTTGATAAGTAATTTCGGATAACAGCTTTTCACGGAAAGCCACACGATCCCAATCGTTTTTATCACAATTAAGTTAATGCGGCGGTTTATATCTTGAGTCCTCGAATTTTTAACTACCTCCAAAGAGGGGTCCATCTGGATTTAGGCCGGGATGTGTTTCCTCACTTGGTGAAGAGTGAGAGATTTTATGCCTATCCTTCAGCAGAATATTTGAAAGATATGGGTAGCCCAGACCGATTGGCTGCCGTAGAGGCAGATGTTTTAAGTGGTAAGGTGAAGCTGCATCATCGTCGAAATTCTCGTCCGGCGGTGTTTCTGGATCGTGATGGAGTCCTTTGTCACCATGTTGATTTTCTCAGAGATTTGGGCGGTCTGGTGTTGTTTGATGATGTGCCAGCGGCCTTATCGAAATTAAATCGTTCAGATTTTTTAGCGATCGTGATTACCAATCAGCCGGTGGTTGCGCGGGGTTGGGCAGATGAAGCGCAGGTTCGCGAAATTCATAAAAAAATGGAGACACAACTTGGGCGTTCGGGTGCTCGTTTTGATGCCATTTATTTTTGTCCGCATCATCCAGACAAGGGATTTCCGGGCGAAGATATGACTTACAAAATCACTTGTGAGTGTCGCAAGCCGAGCGATGGAATGATTCAGGAGGCAAAACGGTTTTTCAACATTGATCTTTCAAGGTCCTACGTTGTTGGAGATACCTGGCGTGACATCGGCGTTGGTCGAACTGCGGGACTGAAAAAATGTCTCGGTGTAAAAAATGCGGTCGGTCGGGTCGGTGAATTTCGTGATCAGATTCCAGATAAAATCTTTTTGAATCTTGCGGAAGCGGTTGATTTTATTTTGGAGGATTCAAAGTTAGACGTTCACTCAAATTCGGTGTCAGCGACAGCAATTCAGCATGAGGGTCATAAGGGGGGGCATTAAGAATGATCATCACCAAAACTCCATTTCGAATGAGCTTTTTTGGAGGAGGCAGTGATTTGCCGGAGTTCTATCGTCAATCACCGGGGGCCACACTGAGTGTGACGATCGACAAGTACATGTACATATCGACTCACGATTTTTTTGAGCGTGATCAATACAGAATGAAATATTCTCGAACAGAAACGGTCAGTTCCGTCGCAGAGATTGAGCATCCTATCTTGCGTGCGGTGGTTCGTCGTCTGAATATTGCTGGAGGGATTGAAATTAGCTCTATTGCAGACATTCCTTCTGGCACAGGACTGGGATCTTCTTCAAGTTTCACCGTAGGAGCCTTACATAATCTTTATTCGAGAAGGGGTGATTTTGTTTCTAAAGAGCGAATTGCCCGAGAGGCCTGTGAGGTTGAGATTGGTGATTTGGGGGAGCCCATTGGAAAGCAAGATCAATATGCTGCTGCCTTTGGAGGGCTCAATATTATTTCCTATGCTGCGAGCGAGCAGGTCAATGTTGAGCCCATCTATTTGAAATCTGATCTTCATGAGGCTTTTCAGGATCATTTGTTGCTCTTTTACACGGGCAAGAGTCGATCTGCCGCTTCTATCCTTTCTGAACAAAAAGCGAACATGATGTCGGACCAAAAGGTTGAGCAACTCAAGAAAATGGTTGCAATGGTATGGCAGGGTCGGGAATTGCTTCACGAGGGGCGTTTCGATAAATTTGGGAGCTTGCTTCATGAGAGCTGGTTGCTCAAAAAAGGAATGGCAAGCGGAGTTTCCAATGTTGAGATCGATCGCTCCTACGAAATCGCCATGAGTGCGGGAGCTTTTGGTGGCAAACTTCTTGGCGCAGGTGGGGGCGGTTTTCTGCTTGTCTGTTGCGCGCCCGAGAAAAGACTTGCGATCAGGGAGGCTCTAAAATCTCAAGGCCTAGAGTACAGGGCTTTTCGTTTTGAACAGGATGGATCTAAAGTGATCTATGCCGAGCAATGAATGAGCTGGCATTGCAGAAAGCAAACGGAAAAAGAACTTGGCACATGATATGAGAGCACTCATTCAAAAAAATCCCATACTTACTTTGCTTACTCTTGTTGGTTTTGCCCTGAGAGCCTACGGAATTGGTAGCAATAGCTTGTGGATGGATGAGATCCGACAGGTTGGTTATTACTATAGTACCGAGAATGTGTTTCATTTGATTTACAAGGCGGCGACTCAGCAGCAACCACCGCTTGATTATCTGATTGGCTATGTGATTGGTTTGTTTCTTCCCTTTCATGAAGTGGTTGCTCGTCTGCCTTCTTTGGTGTTTGGGACCTTGCTCATTCCGTTAACCTATCAGTTGGTGTCGCTGATTTATAACTCTCGGGTGGCTTTACTTACTTCAATATTCGTGTGTTTTTCACCGTCCCTTATTTATTACTCTCAGGAGGCTCGGCCGTATTCTATTTTTCTGGTGCTCTTGACTTGGACTCTGATCTCTTACTTTAAAGCGATGGATTCTAATTCGGACACGGGGTGGAAGAAATATCGACTTGCGAGCTTTTTCACTCTAATGAGCAGGGGATTAGAGCCTATTCTGGGGCTTGGTTCATTATTTTTAACTTCAATGGTGATGTGGAAATCTATAGGTACTAAGAACGAGTCGCCTTCAACCCCGCCGCCGCAGAATCTCTTTAAGCGCTATTTCCGGTTTACTGTGACTTCTGGATTGTGGTTTTTGCCCTTTTTATTGTTTATTATTTCCAAGTCGCGAAAATATTTAGCGGGTGGAACTGGTACCGAAACCTCGAGTGTATCGTGGGCAAGCTTTTCTCCCTTTAGCCACCTTTGGACGGCTCTGAATCAAACACTCCCTCAGCCGACCCTGGGTATCTTTACCTTAGCAACACTTGGCTTGATTCTTTGTCTCATTGAACGAAAGAAGCACCCTAGGGCCTTGTTTATTTCGGTGTTCTTTTTTGTGTTCATGATTGTGCATACGGTGGTTTTTCATCTATCGGTCAATCCTGAGCTGGCGGGCCTTGCGCCCAAATATGTTCTTTATTCGCACATTCCTTTTCTTTTCCTAGGTTCCGTCAGTATGAGCTACTTGTTCGGACTTTTTGAGAACTTGGTAGGCTTAGCGAAAGCCCGTCGGCTAGTGCCAGGTTTGGTGGCTTGTTTAGTGGTCGTATTTACACTTAGCCAACTTCCGAAATTGAAAGAAGTCTACCGAACTCACAAAGTCGATTATCGTTCGGCGGGTAAGTACTTAAAAAAGAATCTCAGCTATGGAGATGTTATCGTCCATGTGAGTTTTTTGCCCATGGGTCATTTAGAGCACGGATTTTGGGGTGAAGGGCTTTATTATAAAACTCCGGCGCCTACCTGGGGCATAAGTGAAGCCGTTAAAGCGATTAAAGCCAATCCTCACAGAAATAATCGTATTTTCGTCGCGGTCCATGAGGCTCCTGAAGAGCCTATTAATCACTCCCCTCATTTAACCGAATTTACGGCAAACGGGATTAAACTCTTCCATTTAGACAAAAGGATCATTTCGACAAACTGGGGGCAGGAACTCGATCGCCTTATTGACGAGTTAATCCCGCTATTTCCTCAAGAGGGAGCTCGCGCAAAACTATACTTAGCTAAATGCCAGTTGCTAGCGACCACCGATGAGGCCCAAGCTCGCCAGTCATTTGCAGCTGCTCAATCTCTCTATCCAAATTTGAAATTTGAAAGTGAATGTAACTAAAACCTACTGCCGAGAAGCAGTTCAGACCAAAGGCGTTTCAAGAAGCGAATGCCAGTGGGAATACTCTGCGCACCCGTTTCGCCAGCGATTCTCGGCCCCTCAACCGTTGGGAATTCGACGATGTTGATTTTTTTCTTCAGTGCTCTCATCGTCATTTGGTACTCAATCGTATAATCGTAGGCCGATAGATTGAGATGGGTTGCGGCCGCTTTGGTGATCCCTCGATAACCATTAATGGAATCTGTGATGTATGGTCCCTTGCTCCTAAAAAGCATGTTCGCCAAAAAGTTAAAAGCGAGATTGGCCCATTTCCGCCATTTTAAAAGCTGTCCGTCTTCTTCGTTAACCGACTCTCGCATCATTCGTGAGGCAATGACGAGGTCGGCACCCTCATCAAACAACTTTCGAAATTTGCCGAGATCCTTGGGATCTTCATTGCCATCCGGCGAAAAGAACACGTAAGCGTCCGCATCGATTTCACGGAAAGCCGTTAGAAAGGCATCGCCCCTACCTCGCTTACTTTGTGATAAAACCCTGATATTATTCTCTTTAAAAAACTCTACGGTACCATCAGTAGATCCACCATCAACAGCACAGATCATATCAAACCCAGCATCCGGCCCAGGCTTTGGCAACATCGGAAGCATTACTTTTAAACAATCGAGCTCGTTACGAGCCAGTATACATAGAGCGATTTTTTTCATATTCATCCCAAAACCATTTAATGGTATTTCTTAAGCCGTCTGCGAACAAAATATTCGCTTTAAAGGCAAGCTCTCGTTCCAACTTTGAGGTGTCGCACATTCGTCGTGGTTGGCCGGTGATTCCGGCCGGGTCAAAGATCGGTTTGATTCGAGTATTTCGAAGTTCTCCAACCATTTCGGCAATCATCAAGGCCACATCGCAAATCTTTATCTCCTCTTGAGCTCCGATATTGATCGGATCAGCTTTTGCGTAGCGAGCAGCCACCTCGATAAGTCCTCGAGCAAAATCATCGACATACAGAAAAGACCTGGAGTGGGATCCATCGCCCCACACCGGGAAAGATCCACCTTCACAAGTCATGGCCTTTAAAATCAAGGCCGGGATCACGTGCGAAGACTTCGGATCAAAATTATCTCTCGGGCCATAGGCATTATAAGGTCGTGCTATGGCGACCGACATTCCAAACTCAAAGGCATATTGCTTGGTGAGATATTCTTCCATGCGCTTAGACCAGCCATAGCCCGAGTTTGTGGGTTCTGGCTCGTCCTTCATGCCTTCTTCTTCGGGCGTTGGCAGGCTACAGTGGCGTGGGTACACACAGGCGGTGCTTGTGACCATAAAGCGCTCAGCTTTATTTTCTTTAGCCGCTTTGATCGTGTTAAAGAAGGACTGCAAATTTTCCTGAAAAATTGTCGCCGGATGATTTTTATTGTACTCAATACCGGCAACTGAAGCCGCAAGGCTCAATACGATGGGGCAACCACCCATAGCATCAAAAGTTTGTTTGTAGTCAAACAAATCACATTTTCTCAATTCGACATTCGATCGCAGGTTGGTCAAAAATCGAGGATTCGATTGGCGTGAGAGCACCACTGGTCGTGCTTCAAGCTCAAGCAGTTGTTCGATCAAGTGAGAACCAATAAATCCTGTTCCCCCTGTAACAGCGACTCGTTTTCCTCTAAAAAACTGACGAGTGTCCTGGTGGAAATCAGCTTTCTGCACGCCTGTTCGATAGGCACTCATTAAAGTTTCATCCTGTCTGCAACGCCTTCAGCCGTGAGATCTGCTGCGACCATTATCTTCACTAGGTCATCAAAACTAGTTTTTGGCTCCCAGCCAAGCTTTTCTTTGGCACGAGAGTAGTCACCTATCAGTAGGTCCACCTCAGTGGGGCGGTAATAACGGGGATCAATTTCAACAAAGTCCTGCCAATTCAAACCCACAAGGCCAAATGAGCGATCCAAAAAGTCCCGAATCGTCCAGGTTTGGTTGGTTGCAACCACATAGTCATTGGGCTCACTGTGCTGAAGCATCATCCACATGGCTTCGACATAGTCTTTGGCAAAACCCCAGTCCCTTTTGGCATCGAGGTTTCCGAGATAAAGCTTCTTCTGCTTTCCCGACAAAATGCGCGCCAGCGCCATAGTGATTTTTCGAGTCACGAAGGTCTCACCACGTCTGGGGCTTTCGTGATTGAATAAAATCCCATTGCAGGCAAACATGTTATAGGCCTCACGATAATTGACAGTTTGCCAATAGCTAAAGACTTTAGCGCATCCATAGGGACTGCGAGGGTAGAAGGGCGTGTCTTCATTTTGTGGCACGGCCTGAACTTTTCCGTACATTTCAGAGCTGGACGCCTGGTAAAAGCGGATATCACGAGCCGCGCCAACATTTTTAATCGCTTCAAGCATTCTCAGTGTACCCATCCCCACAATGTCGCCGGTGTAAATGGGTTCATCGAAAGACACTCGCACGTGGCTTTGCGCTCCTAAATTATAGATCTCCGTCGGCTCAATTTTATCAATGAGCTTTTCTAAACAGCTGGCGTCTGAAAGATCACCATAATGGAGGTGAAGGCGGGCATCGGCATCGTGAACATCATCAAAAATGTGCATTATTCTGCTTGTATTAAAGGAAGAGGATCTTCGGATAATCCCATGCACCTCATAGTCCTTTTCAAGGAGTAGGTCTGCGAGGTAGGAACCATCTTGTCCAGTGATACCCGTTACCAATGCTTTTTTCATAAAAAGAATTCCTTTACGCATTTAGAGACATATTCAACGTCTTGTTGAGTCATGAGTGGGTGAGATCCCCAAAATAATCCACGATCCATGACCGCATTGGCACCTGACAAGTCGCCGACCACTCGGTGTTTGATATTTTTAAAAGCAGGTTGGCGCGCTAAATTTCCAGCGATCACTGGTCTTGTTTCTATTCCTGATTTTTCCAAATGGCGCTGCAAACGATCCCGGAGGTCCTTCGACTCACAAAGCACGGGAAAGCCAAACCAAGTTGATGAGGCCCCAGGGGTGGTTCTCATGGGTACAACCGCTTTATTTTTTGCATGTAACCACAAGTCTTCGATCCAAAAATTTGCAATTTCAACTCGCCTTTGGTTAAAGCCTTCAAGTTTACCGAGTTGCTTCATCCCAAAGGCAGCATTGATCTCTGTCGGCCTGACATTAAAACCGGTATTAATAAACAAAAAACGCGGGTCGATATCCGCATGCTTGGCCTCAACAGCCGCCTTGTTTTTTAAATGGCGAGTCCAACCATGAGCTCTGAGGCAGCGAAATAATTCCGCCATCTCATCGTTATTGGTCACAATCATCCCGCCCTCGATAGTGGTAATGTGATGGGAGAAGAAAAAACTATAGGTGCCGACATCACCAAAGGTGCCGACAAATTGATCATTAAATCGAGTGCCTAGAGACTCACAGGTGTCTTCTATAACCCAAATCTTTTCTCGTTTAGCAGAAGATAAAAGCTCTTTTAGAGGTGCCGAATTGCCTAAAACGTGGACAGGGCAAATAGCGCCGGTATCTTTGCTATAGGCATTTTCAACCGACGCAACACTCATTTGTAGTGATTCTGGGTCGCTATCGACGAGCACAGGGATCAATCCAGCCTGAACAATGGGCCAAACGGTCGTCGACCAAGTCACCGCCGGAACAATCACTTCTTGCCCAGGTTCTAATTTCATTGCGCCATGAACACTCGTCGGGCATTCTGAATTAACCAAGGCGAAAAAAGCCAAAAGGTTTGCACTTGAGCCCGAGTTAACAAAAATGGCGTGTTTGGATCCTATGTAGTCCGCAAACATTGCTTCAAAAGAAAGGCAACGTTCGCCAAAAGTGACAAAGCCTGATCTCAGGACATCAATAGCGGCCGAGATCTCTTCTTCTCCAAAAGTCGAGGCATTTAATGGGATTTTCATCGAGTAAACCTACCTCTTCCTTATAGAAGAGGCAAGCTCCCCACAGAACCCGCCGTGCGGATTTCCCGCAACGGGCTCTTCAAAACTTGGTTCGTGTTTATTTGACATAAGGACTCCATCCTAAGTGTTTCAGTTGAGTCGTTTCCGGGGGGAGGGGCAGAGGCTCTCTCGAGAGGAGTCTCTTGAACATTTCCCAGGTGAAGGACTTTGTCTGAGAGCGTGCCTTATTTCCGTTTAAAGCGCGGACTGCCTGGTGCAGATTCTCCACACTGATGTGGCTGAACAGGTTATTAAAAACAAGTTCGAGATTCTTCGCCGATAACCCTATTCGTGCCCAGCTGTTCAGCTCCAGAGTGCGAGCTGCTGATCCCGTGTATCCAGTTCTGCGATTGGACGGGGAAGAGTGTTCACGATTCAAGTTCTGTCGTTCCCTTCGCTCAGTGCGCATTACCACACTTCCACGCTACTATGAAACGATCTGACTTCCTTGGAGAGGACATCGCAATTAGACTTGATTTTGACGTCTTGCTTAATCACTTTGTTTCCTTTCTGTCCCCTCAAGGATATCCTGGGTTCCTTCAACAAACCTTGTTCACATTCCGCGTACTCGGACACCGGAGGGTTCTTTGGGTTTGGAGGTCCCCTCAGATATTGCCTTCGCGCTAGCATTGCTGCTCGTGCTATACAGTCTCGGCACCCTCATTCATAAGCTGACGAGGCTCAATAACTTCACTTGCGTTGCGGCCTATGAACTTTCTGTCTACGCTTCACTCTGGTTGTTCCATGGAGGTCCCCATGTCCGTCCAGCTTGCAAGACTCGATACAGGGCTCCGTTTGCAGGATTACCCTGGTGTGCCTAGATACTCTTCATGAGTATCCCCTCACACTGGCTCGTTGACGCTTAGCGCCTCGGCGCACCTAGGCAACAACCTAACCAGAGCAGGACATATTTTCAACGCCTATTTTGGCGAAGTTAGACCTAATTTATCGGCCAAAAACTGGCGATTCAGCCCATAGTCAACCGCCGGTGCTCCAACGACTTGGTCCCCGCAACTCCGTCAGATTCACTACGACGAGAACTCCAAATATATGCTCTGTTGCCGTCGGCGGGACTTGGCACTTAACTGTCTCACCTGCTAGTTCAACCGAGCTTTGTTCGACGGACGTTGGCAAGGTTTCTCACAGAGCTTCCGATCAAGCAACAAAGATAAGTTAAATAATGTAATCGCGAGCTCCTGGCGGTTAATTCGCTTACGGCACTGGATGCAGTGGATACGATTGATTCAAGACTCCTGAATTACGAAACGATTAGCTACTCTTGGCAACACTTGTTCTTAACGCACATACGTACCCCACTGCAGCAGCAGATAAATAGAAGTAGAAAATATAGATTGAGATAGTTAGAGCAATTTCTCTTGAAATGCCAAAGATCCCAAGAAGCCCAATTAATCCGACTTCTCTGACCCCAATTCCTGCGAAGCTTATCGGGACTAAAAGTGCAATGGTCAGGGCGCCATTTATCCATGACCAATCCCAAAATGAAAGTTGAGCACCAAATTCCAAACCGAGCATGTAGAATGTCCAAACATTAAATATCTGAATAAGGATCGCAAATAGGAAATTTGTCAGTAAGTGGCGTTTAAGTGACATGTTTTGGAAACAGGTTAGGACAGGAATAAGTCGATTAAGCAATTTAATTGACGAAAGCAATTGCTTGAGAAAATCATTCATAAAATTGGTTCTAAGCAGAAAGAAAACTAAACACAAAGAGACCGATGCCGTTAAGAATATTATCCGAAATATTCCCAATTGAGGTGTGGTGGTAAAGTGCAACCCGACAGTTGAAAGTAAAAATACAGTAAAAACAGAAACCAATTTGTCAAGGGTAAGAACAAGTGCGCCATATGCAATTCGGTCTCTCGATCTGAATAGGTAACCTCCTCTGACGAATTCCGTGGTGATTTGACCTGGCAGAAATAGTCCGTAAAAATAGCTGATATAAGTTGCACTAATAACGGTGCGTATTCTTAAGTCCGGAGCAATCTGAGTTAGTCGTACACCATGTAACACTATAATTATATGGCTGACCAGGGTCAGAAATATAAAATTAAACAGACTTGGATTTTTTAAAATATGGATCAATTCTACTAAATTAATTTTTTTCCATACAATGAATATAAAAATCAGGGATATTACTATTTTTAGGGAGTTTTTTGCTGCGCTGCTATTTATTTTCATTGAACAAAACTTGCCTAAGTTTGGAGAAACAGACGTTGATCGAAAACGAACGTGTCACAGTATCAAAGCCATTCTCTGCCAACTTTCTTCTAAGATTTTTATCAAGAACCAATCGTTCAATTGCATCTACCCAATCTCTGGTTGAATGGGCTAAAAGGCCATTCTGCCCATTTAAGATAAAGTCTTTAACCTGCCCAACAGGCGATGCAACTACGGGAACTTTAGCACTCATATAAATACAGGCTTTTAATATCCCTCTAACCCGAGATGACTCCACATCTTGCAATGGAAAGAGGCCAATATCCATCGAGGTCACTAACTTAAACATTTGCTCCTGAGTGTAGATAGGAATTGCGGTGTATTTAACCTGCTCGAACTCAGGGAAATTGGCATGCCCTTCGCCAGTTCCCACCAACAGTAAGTGAATATTTTTATTTTTAGAAAATACTTTTTCTAGAGCTTCCCAAATCTCAAATAGATTGTATGCGGTATTCGGGCTACCTATCCAGCCAATGATGATTGGATCATTCTCTACTCTTTCTGATCGTTGATGTTTAGCAAAAGATTCAGTCTGGGGATAATCGGGAATGACAGTTACGTCGCTATTGAACTGCCTTGCATATTCGGCGGTGAGCTCATTATCAGTCGTGACAGCATCAACAATTTGTAAAACGGTGTCAAAAGTATTCTCAACAGTCAGCCGATTCGATTTCCGGTTGTTCAGCCAAATCGCATCGCCAAAATCCAGGACGAGCCGTGCGTTACTGTGCTTCTTGAGGTTTCTAATAAATCTGAGCGACCTCACTTTTGACATGTATATTACGTCAAAATGTTTGGCCGTGCGATAAATATGGTAAAATAGAACCAAGTCAAATACGTTCAGCAGTAGTTCCTTAAACCCAGTGTTAAGAGTTCTATTTCTAGCGGTTGCATTTGAAGACTCGGTTGGTGGCCATAGGAGGCCCCCCAGAATTTTAAATAGAACTGAGGTAATACCCATATTTGATTGCAGAAATCGCACAAGTCTAGAAGATAACCTATTTTTTGTACACAGCATTGATATTGTGAGTTTGAAAAAGATCTTTATAAATGAGGCCACGTACTACGCCACTAGGAATAGCATCACCGGCTTCTAGTATAACAAGTACATTTTTTTTCAAATTATTTCCTCTAGAGATAATGAGCTAGGCAGTCTTGATAGTAATTCTTCGTAATCAAAAGACCATCATCTAATTCACATGATGGAGCCCAGCCCAAAATATTTTGAATCTTTTCATTGCTATAAGTGGCATCTCCGATTTCTAAGACTTCCCGCTCTTTGGGCCAAGGGATCTTCTTTACCTTTCCGCCCACTATCGAACAAATTCTGTCCGCAACTTCTGCTACCGAAATGTGGCTTTTCGAGACTGCGAAAAAGGCTTCTCCATTCGATTCCTCTTTTGTTGCGGCAGTTATTAGTGCATTCACAGAGTCTTTAATAAAGCTAAAATTGCGAATTTGGTAACCCTCGCCAAAAAGTGAGATTTCCTTATTCTGCAGTGCCAATCCAATAAAATAGTTAATAAAACCGAACTCAGGACTCTTGATACATGACCTTGGACCGAAATTATTGGCCAGGCGAACCACAGTGGTCCTTAACTCATAGGCCTTTGAATAGATCAGAGTGTATTTCTCAGCCGCTGATTTATTTGCTGAGTAAATATCTAATGGGAACTCTGAATGCATTTCGTCGGCCGGAGCATATAGATTTTTTCCAATCTGCGTACTGGTTCCAATTTGAACAAATTTTGCGTCTGGCGAAAATCTCCTTATTGCCTCCAAGCAATTGATTGTACCCCTACAGTTAACCTCAATATCAAGAATAGGCTCTTTCATTGAGTTTGGATGTGAGGTATAGGCGGCACAGTTAAAAACAATATCATGCCCTAAAACAGTCTGCGCTAAACCTTCTTCATTTCGGATATCATTTATAACCAAATTCACATCAGATCGAAAATCTTGAATATTATATAGATTGCCACCAGATTTTGGATCTAGAGAATCAAATATTGTGACTCGAGCTCCCATTTTTAAGCATTCCTGAGTCAAGTTGCTTCCAACAAACCCTAGTCCGCCTGTTATTAGTATCTTCTTGTTTCTAAGAATTTCGTTAGTCGATGTATTAGTGGGCACGATCGATCAATCCCCTTAATTTTTCTGCGATAAATTCAATTTGCCCTTCTGTTATATTCATTGCGCCAGGTAAGTTGATCCCTCTAGAAGAAATCTCATAGGAATTTACATTTACGTGTTCATATTTTTCTCGGAGATTGTAGGCCGGCAAAGAGGAAAGTGGATAGAAGAAGGGCCGTATCGGAATGTCAAATTTTGCTAACTCTGAAATCACAAAATCTTTTGTCATTTTCAATTTTTTGCTGAAGACTAATCCAGTTATCCATGCGCCATTTTCAACATCTGCTGATTCTTCGTTGAACTGCAGCCCATCAATCCCAGAAAGAAATTCTTTATATTTCCTAAGCGTCCAACGCTTCATTTCTATAAGTTCATGAATTCGTTTAAATTGACCATGCCCCAAAGCAGCCTGGAGGTTAAACGGCATATACTTACACGTTATTTCCTCATTAAAGTAGGTTTGACCACCAGGACGACGACCGTGATCTCGAAGGACCATGCATCGGTCATAAAGATTCTTATCGTCAGTTAAAATCATTCCACCTTCACCTGTTGTCAAAGTTTTGGTCCGGTGAAAACTAAAAACTGAGGCAACACCGAATTTTCCAGCCCGCACTCCTTTATATTTTGACCCTAGGGCTTCTGCGGCATCTTCGATAAGTGGTATTTGATGCATTTTCGAGATTTCACAGAGCCGATCCATTTCAGCCATATTTCCAAAAAGGTCGACTGCAATGATTGCTTTAGTGTTTTTCGTAATATTTTTTTCAACTTGATCGGGGTCAATACACCAATTAGTTGGCAATATATCTGTGAGGACAGGAGTGGCCCTAACATACGTGATACCGGCAGTTGACCCAATCCAGGTAATCTCCGGAGCAATGACCTCATCTCCTTTTTTAATCTTGAGCGCAGTGAGCAGAAGGTGAATTGCCGTAGTGCAATTTGGTGTCATGACTCCAAATTTTCTACCGTGCCACTGTGCAAATTCATTTTGAAAGTCTTCCACATAATTATAGGGCTTTTCGTACCAACCGGTTTTCATTGCATCCAGCACGCAATCAATTTCTACTTGGGTTATAGATGGTCCTGCCGCATAAATTTTCTCCATTAGTGAATTCCTCGCTGCAATGCTATTAGGTCTACTAGTTCTATTCAGCACTTTCCTCTCTTTAGTTCAGTCTATGTTTGTCTTGAAAACATTTCGAATGGTGTATTGGGTTTGTTTGGTAGTTGCATAATAATTTTTTAAAATAACATCAGAAATAAGCCCAAATATGAATAGCTGAAGTGAGCTAAGATAAAGTGAAACCGCAATCAGTGGTAAAATATTTTTGAAGAGATCATTTCCTACAAGGGAGAAGTAAATTCCAACGATAGTAGTAAGAATTCCTGCGATAAATAGAACTACGCCAAGGCCACCTAAGAGATGTAGAGGTCGCCCAGCATACTTATTCCAAAACCAAACAGAGATCATGTCCAAAAAACCTTTTATGGTGCGCTTCCAGTTATATTTCGTTTGCCCAGCGTCGCGGTGACGATGATTCACTATGATCTCTCCTATGCGAAACCCTTTTATTTTAAGGAGGGCAGGGATAAAACGATGCATTTCCCCAAACAAATTGATCTGATCAAAACACTCTTTCTTGTAGATCTTTAAAGAGCAGCCGCTATCGTGAATTCCATCTTTAATAAGAAGCCCCCTTAAAAAGTTTGCCCCCCTAGAAACAATTTTCTTCAAAAAAGGATCTTTTCTATTTTTTCGCCACCCCGAGACAGCGTCGACATCATTTCCCCTAATATATTCAAGAAGATTGGGGATGTCTTTTGGATCATTCTGCCCATCGCCATCCATCGTGACAATATATTCATATTGCGCCGCTTTAATTCCCGCATCAATTGCAGCCGTTTGGCCAAAGTTCTTTTTGAACTGAATATATTTAATCGGTTTTAGGGATTTTACTGTTTCTGATGTGTTGTCCCGGGAGCCATCATCGACAAAAATTATTTCGAATACATAGTTTTCAGCAACGCAAACATCAGCAATTTCGCTATGCAGCTTTTTGATGCTCTCCGCTTCGTTATAGATTGGCACAACGATGGATATTTCTGGTATTTTTAACGACATTCTATAACCCTCAACTGCTATATTAACCTTGTCTGGATTTATCAAGACATTTTATTTGAATTCGTGAGGAAAGGCCTATTAAGAGTCGTCTTGGGCTTCTAACACTTTGGATCAGGAATGTGGGATCAACTATGCTAGCTTCAAAGGGTGGACGATGGAATTGGCTGTATCTGTTCCATGCAATCAGCTAAACGCGCCAAACGCTAGTCTTATCGGCGACCTTGGCCTAATTTGCTTGCATTTTAGGTAACGAGATTCTAGTTTTGGTGCCGAAGTTTTAAACATCTTTAGGACATTGCCCTAGTTGCTGTTTATCTATTTTTTTTGTGTTAAACTGGAGGTTTAGATGGATAAACACAACGAATACAAATGCGTATTCTGTAATAACAAAATAGTGCTTTTTGTTTCTTTTGGAAATCAACCTATCGCGAACGGTTTTTTAACGGCAGATGGTTTTTCTAAGGAATATTTTTTCGAACTTTCTGTGGGTTTTTGTCCAGAATGTTTTTTGGTGCAACTATTGGAGCAACCGACTCCTGAAATGATGTTCAATGAAAGTTATGCCTTTTTTTCCGGTACATCAAACTCTATGATACAGCATTTTCAGAATTTTTCCGATGATATAGCCACAGCCTATTTAACGCATAAACCCAATAGCTTCGTAGTCGAGATCGGATCCAACGATGGAATTATGCTTCAAAACTTTAAAACGCAGGGGTTTAAGCATCTTGGTATTGAGCCGTCTTTGAACGTTGCTAATGTAGCCAGAGGCCGGGGAATTAATGTCCTAAACAAGTTTTTTAATTCGTCTACTGCGAAAGAGGTCAAACTAGAACACGGCAAGGCCGACGCAATTTTGGCTGCAAACGTATTGTGCCATATATCTGATATTCGATCTGTTTTCGAGGGCTTTCGAGAGCTACTACACGATGGTGGAGTCATTGCTTTTGAGGATCCCTATTTGGGAGATGTGATTCAAAAAAATTCATATGATCAAATCTATGATGAACACATGTTTTTATTTTCGGTAAATTCGGTGTCAAAATTAGCCGAGAGTTTTGGATTTGAAGTCATTGGCGCGGAGCATCAGATGACCCACGGCGGCTCTATGCGTTATTATTTGGGTATAAAAGGTCAACACAAAGTTAGTGATAATGTCCTAAGAATTATGAAGGCAGAAAAGGAATTAGGAATCACCGAGGTTGGTGGTTTTTTGAAGTTTAGCCAAAATTGTGAGAACTCCAAACGTCAACTATTGGATCTTTTGATCAAGCTTAAAAATGAGGGCAAGAAGGTCGTTGGTTATGCTGCAACTTCAAAAAGCACGACTGTATTGAATTACTGCAATATTGGTCCGGATCTCATCAGCTATATCTGCGACACAACTCCCATCAAGCAGGGCAAGTTTAGTCCCGGCGTCCATATCCCTATCGTTCCATATGAGCAGTTCTCAAAAGATAGACCGGACTTTGCGGTCCTCTTTGCGTGGAATCATAAAGATGAGATTTTTAAGAAAGAGCAGCAATTTATGGATCGTGGCGGAAAATGGATCTTTTTCGTACCCGAAGTACACGTAGGATAAATGAGCATTGTTGAAAACACTTATGAAGGTGAAATCTTAGGGTTTCGAATTAAAAAGCTAGTCAGGCACTCTGATGAGCGTGGAGATTTTCGCTGAAGTCCTTCGAAGCAATGAATTAGATTTTAAAGACTTCGCTCAACTTAGTTCATCATTGGTCTATGAAGGAATTGTGAAGGCATGGCACTTGCACAATATACAAACCGAAATGATGACTAACTTATCAGGTGTTGTGAAATTTGCTTTTTATGATAGTCGCAAAAACTCACCTTCCCATGGACTGATTTTAGATTTTTTGGTGGATGCAAGTGTAAATCCGTTGGCCTTTGTTGTGCCTCCAGGGGTGGCGCACGGATATAGAATTGTTCGTGGGCCAGCAGTGCTTTGTTATTTAACTGATCGGATATATGATCCCAATGACCAATTAAAAATCGCCTATGATGACAAATCAATCGGTTACCATTGGGGGCCTCCTAAAATTCAATAGAATCGTGTTTCTAATATGTTCAAGGAAAAATAAGGGATGAAAGTAGTAGTAACTGGTGCCTGTGGGCATATAGGATCAAGGTTAATTCGAGAAATACCTAAGGCGTTACCCAATTCAGAAGTTTGGATGCTTGATAACTTCTTCGCCCAACGGTATTGTTCGTTGTTTAATTTACCCGAGAACTACCGATATCACTTTGTCGAAGCTGACGTCGCAGAAATGGACCTTGGACCGATATTTGAGTCGGCAGACGTGGTTATCCACTTAGCTGCGATTACTACGGCAGCAGCATCTTTTGATTCGAAAGATTTAGTCGAAACCGTTAATTTTAATGCAACAAAAAATGTCGGTGAACATTGTTTGCGAGCGAAAGTGCCATTGGCCTATGTTTCTACCTCAAGCGTCTATGGTACCAAGGCTGATCAAGTTGATGAGAACTGTCGCAGTGATGAGATTCAGCCGCAGAGTCCCTATGCTGAAACTAAGTTGGCCGAAGAGCAATTTATCCAGACGCTCGGTGAGCAGGGGCTTAGATTTGTAATTTGTAGATTTGGGACGATATTCGGCGTGTCCAATGGAATGAGATTCCATACAGCAGTTAATAAATTTTGTTTTCAGGCTGCTACTGGACAGCCTCTTACAATATGGGAAACGGCATTAAATCAAAGACGTCCCTATTTGGCTTTGGAAGATGCTGTGCAAGCGATCATTCATACTATCAAAGAATCGATATTTGACGCAAGTGTTTACAATGTCCTCACATTGAATTCGACTGTTTCAGAGATTATTGAAGTAATTAAGGAATTTGTACCCGATTTGCAAATTCAATTGGTGAAATCCAAAATAATGAATGAATATTCGTACTCGGTAATGTGTGAAAAGTTTAAGGGAACTGGCTTTTCTTTCAAGGGTGACCTCAAGAAAGATATCTTTGAAACCATACAACTTTTGAGAAATGTGAGATCAATTGAAAGAAACACCCAATGATATAGTACTTCTCAATGACTTTAAGAGATTTTGGTCAGACGTCGGCACCGAAGCGACCGCCCGATTTCAAAAAATTGGGGAAAGTGGCTGGTATATTTTAGGAACTGGCGTGGAGAATTTTGAAAAATATTTGGCCAAATTCAGTCGTACCCAACACGCAATTGGCTGTGGAAATGGTCTTGATGCATTGGAAATATCCCTCCGGACTTTGGGGCTAAATCCCGGTGATCTTGTGTTGACAACCCCTCTTAGTGCATTTGCAACGTCACTTGCGATTGTTCGCGCAGGAGGCACCCCTGCCTTTGTAGATGTGGATTCAAATGGACTAGTAGATCTCGATTCTGCGAGCCAAGCATTGTCCTCGCATCCAGAAATCAGATTTTTTGTTCCGGTTCATCTCTATGGGCACCCATTAGATTTGCACAAATTAAAAAAACTTAAGGAGAAGTTTGGATTAAAAATAGTGGAAGATTGTGCGCAAGCAATTGGTGCGAAATTTGATGGGATCCCTGTGGGTACGATTGGTCAAATGGCGGGTCTGAGTTTCTATCCAACGAAAAACTTAGGCTGCATGGGAGACGGTGGCGCGATTTTAACGCGGGATCTTGAATTGGCTTCTAAGGCTCGCACAATTAGAGACTATGGACAATCAAGCAAATATATCCACGACGAAATTGGATTAAACAGTCGCTTGGATGAGGTCCATGCAGAGGTTTTGGAGATGCTCCTAAGAACTCGGCTCGAAAAATATACAAGCCGAAGATCAGAGATCGCGAAACGTTATCATGCGGGGAATTTCTAATCCAAATATTGGATTGATGAAACTCGCGAAAGAAGTGGAATCTGTCTGGCATCTCTTTCCCATATTGTTTCGAGATGCTGATGCTCGGCAAAATTTCATTGCCTTTGCGACAGACAGTGGCGTTCAGACGGGCATTCACTATCCAAAATTAATTTCGGAGCAAACGGCACTAGATGGGCGAAAACAAATTCTTTCTTCATTAGGGATGGCTGAAAAATTTGCCAGAACTGTTCTTTCATTCCGATTTCTCCTTCTTAAAGGATGCGGAGGTCGATCGAGTGATTGATGTTTGCAATCGGTGGAATCGGCCACGAAAATGAAAAATATGCGGACAAATGAAGGTCCATTGGCAGGATATTGCGAATTACAATCTTTGCCATTGGAATATTTTTTATTCTCATGGCTCCCCAGAGTCGAATATTGTAATCAGGCCTTTACCGGGCACCATAGCTTCAAATCTGCAGTACACATAAGTGCATTTTAAGCACCTAGTAGAAACTGGGAAATTATCAAGATCCGATCAATTTTCTCCTCAGAATCCTGAAGGAGTAGGATTCCCAGATGATGGATTTCTATTTTATTTGCCAAGAGTTTTTCCTTTTGTAACGGATCAGGATTTTGTTGTTTTTCGGGTTCAATCAGCATTTCTTTCTTCAGTGTCAGCCGCTCTAATCACTGAGATTGCCTGGTTAGTCATTGGGCCAATGGGTGCACTTGGTGCCTTTCTATTTTGGATTACCTCACCCCTTGTTTACGCATTTTAACCAAAACATGATGGCTGAGCCCTATTTGCTTTTTTGGTCTGTGCCTCGTGGCATTTGGTCTGCCAATCAGATCTGGCACATTGGATAAAATTGATCCACATTTTCACTCCATGTACTGGATTGGGAATACATTGGTCTTTTACGCCGGAATCTTCTTCACTATAATTGCAAGCTAGATGGGATTAGCTTCATTCTACCCTGGGTTATTTGGCTTTGGTTCCAAGGAATAAGGGAATTAAGCGGTTGAGCGTGTCTATTGCCTTAGGTGGATTTGTGTGGGTTTTAGTCTGGTATATTTTACCCGCGGATTTCTTAGGCATCAAAACAGTACTATTTCAGTTGGTTCTACGTCACTAGGATTATTGTCTAAGTTTTGGGATGGACTTCCAATTTTACGAAGTTACGAATTCCTCATTGGAGAAGGGACAGTACACTTTGGTTTATCTGCAATAACCTTTTTGTCCCTTTATTCCTGGCGTAAAAAATACCCCATGCTACTAAACTATGTTGTCGTACCTTGGTGTTTTGTGTTTGTCATAAGAAGTATTATATTTTTGGGATTTAGTAGTAACCATAGCTACTATCAATTTCCATACCTACCTGTTTTGGCAATGGGGAGTGCTGTGTTTTTTGGGTCGATTTTTCAAATTATCTTCAAAAAATTCGTACTAAGAAAAATCTCCAATCGTATTTTAAACTTAACTTTGATCCTGATGGTTATTTTTATTGGAATTCAGTATGCCAATAAATTTGTCAAACCACTTTATCTTGGATGGAGCCCAGCGGCTGTTAACACTCAAGATCAAGCTGAATTGCAAAATTTTTTGAAATCAAAGCCGAGAAATATTAGGTGTATTGGTAATGATTTTTGGGTTTCGAACGTTTGTGACGGTGAATATTTTGAGTATCCACAAAGCCCTATAGAAAAAATTTGTATTGATAGAAACCTAAAATACTACTCCTATATCATTGGCAATACGACCAATCAGCTAGATATTAAATTTCAAAATGAGAATTCTATTGAATTTAGGAATGATTCCTACTTTGTCGTCAATTTCCAGTAAATTTTGTTCAACTCAAGGCAATTCCTCATTGGAAGGGAAATCATATTGATATGAAATCGGGACTTCCTGGTGGGATTAGGTGGGTTTTAATTTTGTAATCATAGGTCTTGCGGGAACTCCGGCATAGACAGAATTTTCAGGAACATCTTTGGTTACAAGTGCCCCGCCGCCAATAACTGAGTTTTTCCCGATAGCTATTCTTGGTAGTATTGTGGCGCCAGCGCCCACCCACGCACCTTCCTTCAGAAGGACATTACCACATAAGGTCGCACCTGGACCAACTTCGGTAGAGTCTTGAAGTTCGCAATCATGGTCTACACTAGACTTGGTGTTTACAATACACGAGTGTCCGAGTATGACATTAGGTTGAATTATCGCGCCCGCCATAATTTGAGCACATTCTCCGATCTTAACATTTTTCGCAATACAAGCCGTAGGGTGCACCAGGGTAACTGGGCGCAATCCACATTTTTTCAGCCGTTTAGCAATATTTAGGCGAGCCTTGCCATGAGGGTTTCCGATTGAAACTACGAATCCGATTTCTGACCTTTTAGCCTGTTGAGCGATCCACCCATCAAACGTGCTGCCATGGAAAAGAGCAACATCTGAAAAAGGAGATTTAATTTCAGGAGTGTCATCAAAGATAGCCAGTAAATTACTGGAGAAAAGGCGCAGAATTTCCCTGTTGACAACACTTTGCCCCGTTCCGCCCCAAAAAATTATATTTTTAGTCAGACCATTGCAGCGCAAACGCAAATCTTTCATAATACCCCTAGTAATGAGAAGGAAATTTGTTAGTTTGATGTTATCACAATTTAGAAATCAAGTCGTATTCAGATAAATATTCCCGTTTCCCTATAACAAGCGACTACATGATAACAAGCCTTCCTGGCCGTTCTCACTGAGTTGACCCCGCCGGGCTCCTGGGGAGCCCATGAGACCCCGCCGCGAGCGGCGGGGAGGTTCATTATTTCCTAGCAACAACGACCATGCGTCCCGAACGGTCTTTGCCTATGGCGAAATATATAATCGAAGGAATAATCCCGTAAAGACGACCGAAGGACCTCTTCATTTCAGGATAAAATAGTGAATTCTTGAATAGAGAAAACTACGAATAAAGTCGAATGGCACCCGGTCATTGTAGACTTTTACTTCCCTAAACCCAATACCATTCAAAATCTTTGGAAATACCCTCTGCCGTAAAATGAACCTATGCCGGGGCAAATCTATCCCAAGCCAATGATTTAACCAAACCTCTTTTCCCACGAATCGTAACAGGGTAACTTCAAAACAGAATTCCCTTTGCAGAAAGCCCATTGGTATAAATATTAGATAGCACTTCAATTGGAGCATTCAAATGCTCCAATACATATCTAGCAATCACGCAATCATATGTCTGACTAAATAAATAACCCTCAACGTTGCTATTTTTTAAATCGATCTCAAAAATCTGAGCAGCAACCCTACACCCCTCTATACTCTGCTCCAATCCGGCAACCTCAAGCCAGCATTTTAAATACGATAGAAATTCTCCGCTACCAGCTCCGACTTCAAAACAATCCTTAACAGCTTCTGCAAGAACGTCGCATTATCTTATAATCAGTGCCAAATTTAACCTTTCGTAACCACCCCTTCAAACCCAGCCGTGGTTGATAGGGAATATATTCATTAGGATAGTACCTGCTCAATTCTGGTAATCCATCTTCGGATATGAAAAACCAAGTTGGCAGGAATTGCAGAATGCGACCCGAAACAGCTCAGACATGCCCTTGGACAGATAAAAATCTGGAGCCATTAACTCGGTGGTGAGGTCGGTAGAACGACAAACCGGACATTTATCAATCGCAGATTGACCTGCTTGGCACTTTTGGACCTTCATTGGAATGTCCGTGACGCATTAGATCTAGTCCCAGAAATAGTTGAAGTTTAGAAGCTGACAGGTCCAAACATGCTTGCTTTCAATAGGTTACAACACTTATCGAGACAATCAGAAAGTACCAACCAACGATGAGAAATGTAGTCAGCCTTAAGAAGAGAAACAAGAAAAAACCGCTGGTCCACGCTAAAATTGTAGACGATCGGAATGATATTTTCGAAGGTCTTTCAGGATCATTACTATCTATTGGTCTCAAACTATCCTAGGTAGCTATACTGCCTGTTGAATTGTGCGCTCTTTCAGAATTTGAATCTACAGCCTGTTTCTCACAATTACCTCTAAAATAAAGCCTCCTAGTGATACTCCCTACTTTTCACTTGGAACATTGCAGCGAAATCTACTCCATCGTGAATTTTAATTCGATGAACAATGTCTTTCCAGTGATAGCTAATACACAAGACTAAAAAGAGGTGGAATGATGGTATTAATTACCGGCGGAACTGGTTTCCATTGGCTCTCATGTTGCTGTCGACCTCATTGAACTTGAGGTCATCAAATCACCTAATTGACAACATACTGCAATAGCAGCCCAGAATCATTAGCAGAATTTGGCAAATAACTGGTGTTACCCTATCTCTATTGTGGGCGATATGCGGGGAGGAGACACTTTTGGGCCGAGTATTTCACACCTATAAAAATATTGATTGCGTAATTCATTGTGCTGGATTGAAGTCAGTTAGTGAATCATCAAAATCGCCATTGGACTATTTTGACAATAATGTAAACACTATTTCTCTATTAAAGATTATGGCTGAGGTAGGCGTAAAAAATAATCTTTAGCTCGTCTGCTACCATTTATGATGCCAATTTTGCCTCTCCATTTGATGAGTCTTCACCAAAATTAGCAACGACACCTTATGGCCAATCAAAACTCATTATCGAGGATCTGCTCGAAAATATTTGCAGATCGGATGAGGAGGAATGGAAAGTAGTCATACTTCGATATTTTAACCCTATTGGGGCACACCTAGCGGATTAATTGGAGAATGCCCCAGAGGTATTCCTAACAATCTATTCCCGTTCATATTGAAGGTCGCGAGCGGCGTAATGGCCAACTCCCGAAGCTTTGCATTTTCGGTAATGATTATCCTACCCCGATGGAACCGGAACGAGGGATTACATACATGTATGCGACCTCGCAGCCGGACACGCTCAATCTTTGGCGTTACTATCAAATAGGTCCATTGTTAGACAGCCCGACCATATAACTTGGGTACGGGAGACCCCTCAGTGTTCTCGAACTTTTAAAAATTTTTCGAAAATACGAACAATGTCAATCCCATTTGAAATAGGCCTAGAGCTGCCTTGGGCTCTCCAATTGTCTATTCAAACGCT